>NZ_JBJNLG010000003.1:0-344343 GCF_052169175.1 Serratia sp. CY31944 | reverse complement strand
CGAAGGTCCCCCTCTTTGGTCTTGCGACGTTATGCGGTATTAGCTACCGTTTCCAGTAGTTATCCCCCTCCATCAGGCAGTTTCCCAGACATTACTCACCCGTCCGCCGCTCGTCACCCGGGGAGCAAGCTCCCCTGTGCTACCGCTCGACTTGCATGTGTTAAGCCTGCCGCCAGCGTTCAATCTGAGCCATGATCAAACTCTTCAATTAAAAGCTTGATGTGCTTCCACTCGAGAAGCGATGCTCAAAGATTTACTGCATGAATTTTACTTCAGTTAGTCACTCTTCAAGACTTGATATTTTTTTGCATCCGAAGATGCTGGATATCGTCTTGTGGAGTGCCCACACAGATTGTCTGATAAATTGTTAAAGAGCAGTGAGTTAGGCGCTTTCGCTTGCTAACTCGAGGTGGCGTATATTACGCTTTCCTCTTTCAGAGTCAACCCTAATTTTCAGGATTTTTTCTCTGCGACCCCCGGATACTCTGTGAAGTTGTTCACATGTTCCGTGTCGATGGAGGCGCATTATAGGGAGCCGGTTCAGAATGACAAGCGATAATATGCATTTTTTATCTGACCGCTCACTATTCATTCGTAACGCCTATTAAACCCGCTTTTTGATGGCTTCAGGCAGGTCCGCCAGGCTATTTAGCACCCAATCGGCCAGCTTTTCGCCCTGCTCCGTCACCGGCTTGCCGGTACGCACCAGCACCTTGGTGCCGACGCCGGCCGCGATCGCCGCCTGCATATCTTCCGGTTTATCGCCCACCATATAAGAAGCGGCCATATCGATGTTCAATTCCTGCTGCGCTTGCAGCAGCATGCCCGGCTGCGGTTTACGGCAGTCACACACCTGACGATACTCTTCTACTACCGCCTCCGGATGGTGCGGGCAGAAATAGATGCCGTCGAAGTCAACGTCGCGATCGGCCAGCGACCAGTCCATCCACTCGGTCAGGTACATGAATTGGTCTTCGCTGAACTTGCCGCGCGCAATGCCGGACTGGTTGGTCACCATTACCAGCGCAAAGCCCATCTTTTTGAGTTCGCGACAGGCGTCAATCACGCCGTCAATAAAGTGGAAGTTGTCGATTTCATGGACATAGCCATGGTCAACGTTAATCGTACCGTCACGATCGAGAAAAATTGCTGGAACGCTTTGTGTCACCGCTTTGCTCCTGAGGGCCTGTATACGCTGACAGTATCGCATGTTTTACCCCACGCTGAGAACGCCGGAGAACGTCGTTGGCCGTTGACTTGGACGTCTAGACGCCTTAACATCTGATTCATACCTTGGTTCCACGCCGAGGTTTACTTTTATCTAGCCACGGGCAACCACGCTAAAATAAGAAGAATATGATTAAACTTTCTAACATCACTAAAGTGTTCCAGCAGGGTTCGCGCACCATTACCGCGCTCTCTGACGTGACCCTTCACGTCCCTGCCGGGCAAATCTATGGCGTCATCGGTTCCTCCGGCGCCGGTAAAAGCACGCTGATTCGCTGCGCCAACATGCTGGAGCGCCCAACGTCCGGCCAGGTGCTGGTCGATGGTCAGGATCTGACCTCGTTGTCGGAAAGCGAACTGACGCGCGCCCGTCGCCAAATCGGCATGATCTTCCAGCACTTCAACCTGCTCTCTTCCCGCACGGTGTTCGGCAACGTGGCGCTGCCGCTGGAGCTGGACAATACGCCGCGCGCCGAGATCAAAAAGCGCGTGACCGAACTGCTGGAGCTGGTCGGCCTGGCGGACAAGCACGACGCCTACCCGGCCAATCTGTCCGGCGGCCAGAAACAGCGCGTGGCGATCGCCCGCGCGCTGGCCAGCAATCCTAAAGTGCTGCTGTGCGATGAAGCCACCAGCGCGTTGGATCCGGCCACCACCCGTTCCATCCTGGAACTGCTGAAAGACATCAACCGCCGGCTGGGCCTGACCATTCTGCTGATCACCCATGAAATGGACGTGGTGAAACGCATCTGCGACCAGGTCGCGGTCATCAGCCAGGGGCAACTGATCGAAAAAGACAGCGTCAGCGAAGTGTTCTCGCACCCAAAAACCCCGCTGGCCCAGCAGTTCATTCAATCCACATTGCATCTGGATATCCCGGACGACTACGCCGCGCGCCTGTCGCCGGAGCGTCAGGGCGACCGCCAACCGCTGCTGCGCCTGGAGTTCACCGGCCAGTCGGTCGATGCGCCGCTGCTGTCTGAAGCCGCTCGCCGCTTCAACGTGAACAACAACATTATCAGCGCCCAGATGGATTATGCCGGCGGCGTGAAATTCGGCGTGATGCTGGCGGAGCTGCACGGCAGCGACGAAGACGCGCTGGCGACGATTAAGTTCCTGCAGGAAAATCAGGTAAAAGTAGAGGTTCTGGGTTATGTCTGAGGCAATGATGTGGTTGATGGCGCGTGGCGTGTGGGAAACCGTCATGATGACCTTTGTCTCCGGCTTCTTCGGTTTCGTGCTCGGCCTGCCGGTAGGCGTGCTGTTGTATGTCACCCGCCCGGGGCAGATCATCGCCAACAACTCGCTGTATAAAATCCTGTCCGGGCTGGTGAACATCTTCCGTTCTATCCCGTTCATTATCCTGCTGGTTTGGATGATTCCGTTTACCCGCATGATCGTCGGCACCTCTATCGGTCTGCAGGCGGCCATCGTGCCGTTGACCGTGGGCGCCGCGCCGTTCATCGCGCGCATGGTGGAAAACGCCCTGCTGGAGATCCCGTCCGGTCTGGTGGAAGCGGCGCGCGCCATGGGCGCCACGCCGATGCAGATCATCAAGAAAGTGTTGCTGCCGGAAGCCCTGCCGGGCCTGGTCAACGCTGCAACCATCACGCTGATCACCCTGGTGGGCTACTCCGCCATGGGCGGCGCGGTCGGCGCCGGCGGTCTGGGCCAAATCGGTTACCAATACGGTTATATCGGTTATAACGCCACAGTGATGAATACCGTATTAGTATTACTGGTAGTTTTGGTTTATTTGATCCAATTCTGCGGCGATCGCATCGTCAAAGCCGTTACCCATAAATAGTTTCACAGCATGTTAATGCGAGTCTAATGAGGAAGGGATATGTCGTTAAAATTTAAATCCATCGCGGCAATTGGCGCACTGATCGGCTCTCTGGCTCTGGCGGGCTGCGGCCAGGATGAAAAAAATCCAAACCACATCAAGGTCGGCGTGATCGTCGGCGCTGAACAGCAAGTAGCTGAAGTCGCTCAGAAAGTGGCGAAAGAGAAATACGGTCTGGACGTTGAACTGGTCACTTTCAACGACTACGTGCTGCCTAACGAAGCGCTGAGCAAAGGCGATATCGATCTGAATGCCTTCCAGCACAAGCCATACCTGGACCAGCAGATCAAAGATCGCGGCTACAAGCTGGTGCCGGTCGGCAACACCTTTGTTTACCCGATCGCCGGTTACTCCAAGAAAATCAAATCGCTGGACGAGCTGAAAGAGGGTTCTCAGATCGCACTGCCTAACGATCCGACCAACCTGGGCCGTTCGCTGCTGCTGCTGCAGAAAGTCGGCCTGATCAAACTGAAAGACGGCGTTGGCCTGCTGCCGACCGTGCTGGACGTGACCGAGAACCCGAAAAACCTGAAGCTGGTTGAGCTGGAAGCGCCTCAGCTGCCGCGTTCTCTGGACGATCAGCAGATCGCGCTGGCGGTGATCAACACCACCTACGCCAGCCAGATCGGTCTGACGCCGGCGAAAGACGGCCTGTTCGTGGAAGATAAAGACTCGCCTTACGTCAACCTGCTGGTTGCGCGCGAAGATAACAAAGATGCGGAAAACGTGAAGAAATTCGTGCAGGCCTATCAGTCTGACGAAGTGGACGCCGCCGCCAACAAAATCTTCAACGGCGGTGCGGTGAAAGGCTGGTAAGCGCTTATTCGCCAATTTTATTCCTATAATTGCAAGACGGGCCAAGGCCCGTCTTGTTATTTCCGCCATAGATTGCTTCAATAGCGCCACTTTCATTAAGGCAGAGGAATCTCAATGCGTGTTTTACCTCTCTGTTTGTTAGCGCTCGCGCTGGCCGGATGTTCATCGCAACGTATCGCGCCGTCCTCAACAAACAGCACCAGCAAGCCAACCACTACCGCTCCGGCCAAGACCACGCCGGCCGCCCGCCCCGCTCCGGTAAAACTGTACAAAAGTGCAGAAGAGCTCGTGGGCAAGCCATTCCGCGATCTGGGTGAAGTGTCCGGCGAATCGTGCCAAACCACCGTACAAGACTCCCCACCGAATCTGGCTACCGCCCGTAAACGCATGCAGATCCGCGCGTCTTACATGAAGGCCAACGCCGTGCTGCTGCACGACTGCCAGATTGTCAGCGGTGTCGCCGGTTGTTACCAGCAGGCCGTCTGCCAGGGCTCGGCGCTTAACGTCTCGTCCAAATGACCGAATTCGTTTTCGAGCAGATCGGCGTGATCCGCTCGCCATATAAAGAAAAATTCGCCGTTCCCCGCCAGCCGGGGCTGGTCGAAGACGGTGGCGGCGAACTGCTGCTGCTGCCACCTTACAACCAGGCGGAGGCGGTACGCGGCCTCAGCGATTTCAGCCATCTGTGGGTGATGTTCATTTTCCATCAAACCCTGGAAGGCGGCTGGCGGCCGACGGTGCGCCCGCCGCGTTTAGGCGGCAATGCCCGCATGGGCGTATTCGCCACCCGCTCCACTTTCCGCCCCAACCCGCTCGGCATGTCCCTCATTGAGCTAAAAGGCGTGCGGGTGAAAAACGGCGAAGTGGCGCTGGAGCTGGGCAGCCTCGATCTGGTCGACGGCACCCCGGTGGTGGACATCAAGCCGTATCTGCCGTTCGCCGAGAGCCAACCGCAGGCCCGCGCCGGTTTTGCCCAGGCCGCGCCCGCCGGCGATATGCCGGTGTGTTTCGCGCCTCAGGCCGAGCAGCAGCTGCAGCAACATCAGGCGCGTTATCCGCAATTAAGGCGTTTTATCAGCCAGGTGCTGGCGCAAGATCCCCGTCCAGCCTATCGTAAAGGAGAGGACGTCGAACGGGATTACGCCGTCTGGCTGTTGGATTTCAACGTGCGCTGGCGCGTCGTGGACGGTCATACCGAAGTGTTGGCGCTCGACCCGCGTTAAAATTCCGCCGCCTCTCTTTTGGCGACCCGCTCGCGCTGGTAAACTAAACCACTTTTGTCACTTTTGGCCGCCACTCTGGCAGCCCGATGCAATTTGCAGTTCTAACGGAACCAAAACACCATGCGTACTAGCCAATATCTGCTCTCCACATTGAAGGAGACACCTGCCGACGCCGAAGTGATCAGCCACCAGCTGATGCTGCGCGCCGGGATGATCCGCAAGCTGGCCTCCGGTCTTTACACCTGGCTGCCGACCGGCCTGCGCGTTCTGAAAAAGGTTGAAAACATCGTTCGCGAAGAAATGAACAATGCTAACGCGATCGAAGTGTCCATGCCGGTGGTTCAGCCTGCCGATCTGTGGCAGGAAAGCGGCCGTTGGGAGCAATACGGCCCCGAGCTGCTGCGCTTCGTCGACCGCGGCGATCGTCCGTTCGTGCTGGGCCCGACGCATGAAGAAGTGATCACCGATCTGATCCGCAACGAGATCAGCTCGTACAAACAGCTGCCGCTGAACTTCTTCCAGATCCAGACCAAGTTCCGTGATGAAGTGCGCCCGCGTTTCGGCGTAATGCGTTCCCGTGAGTTCCTGATGAAGGATGCCTACTCCTTCCATACCTCGCAGGAGTCTCTGCAAGAGACTTACGACGCGATGTACGAAGCGTACAGCAAAATCTTCAGCCGCATGGGTCTGGATTTCCGCCCGGTGCAGGCCGATACCGGCTCGATCGGCGGCAGCGCCTCGCACGAATTCCAGGTGCTGGCAGACAGCGGTGAAGACGATATCGTGTTCTCCACCGGTTCCGACTTCGCCGCCAACATCGAGCTGGCGGAAGCGGTCGCGCCGGCGGCGCCTCGCGCGGCGGCCGGCGAAGAATTGCGTCTGGTGGATACGCCGAACGCCAAAACCATCGTTGAGCTGGTCGATCAGTTCCAGCTGCCGGTGGAAAAAACCGTGAAGACGCTGATGGTGCGCGCCACCGAAGAGAGCGGCCACAAGCTGGTTGCCCTGCTGGTGCGCGGCGATCACGAGCTGAACGAAGTCAAGGCCGAGAAGCTGGCGCAGGTTGCCACGCCGCTGACCTTCGCCACTGAAGAAGAAATTCGCGCCATCGTCGGCGCCGGCCCGGGTTCACTCGGCCCGGTCAACCTGCCGATGCCGGTGGTAGCCGACCGCAGCGTGGCGGCGATGAGCGACTTTGGCGCCGGCGCCAACGTCGACGGCAAACACTACTTCGGCATCAACTGGGAGCGCGATCTGCCGCTGCCGCAGGTGGCCGATATCCGTAACGTGGTGGACGGCGACGCCAGCCCGGACGGTCAGGGCACGCTGCTGATCAAACGCGGCATCGAAGTGGGCCATATCTTCCAGCTCGGCACCAAGTACTCGGAAGCGATGAAAGCGACCGTGCAGGGCGAAGACGGCCGCAACCAAGTGCTGACCATGGGTTGCTACGGCATCGGGGTTACGCGCGTCGTGGCCGCCGCCATTGAGCAGAACCACGACGAACGCGGCATCATCTGGCCGGACGCCATTGCACCGTTCCAGGTCGCTATCCTGCCGATGAACATGCACAAGTCGTTCCGCGTGCAGGCGCTGGCCGAAGAGCTGTACAACACCCTGCGCTCCCACGGCATCGACGTGATCCTCGATGACCGCAAAGAGCGCCCGGGCGTGATGTTCGCGGATATGGAGCTGATCGGCGTGCCGCACTCTATCGTTATCGGCGACCGCAATCTCGACAACGAAGAGATCGAGTACAAGAACCGCCGCGTCGGCGAGAAGCAAATGATCAAAACCGGCGAAATCGTTGATTTCCTGCTGGGTCAGATCAAACGCTAAGCGACGAATGCCAGAAAGTAAAAAACCCGCCTAGGCGGGTTTTTTTATATCCGAAATCGCTTATTTGCTGCTGCAGTTTTTGCTGCGGTCAAACACGATTTTGCCGTCCGGCACCAGCGCCTTCTCGGTCAGACCTTCCTCCATCGACGGCTGCACGCTGAAGTGCGCGCTGAACGTCAGGAATACCGGCTCGCCGGCGGTCTTGTATGCTTTGGCGTAACCTTGCTCCAGCGCGATGTTGTTGTCCACCGGGAAGGTTTTGCCGGTAGCGCAGTCCTTGAAGACCGCCGCGTCCGCCATATAGGTGTAGCTGCCTTTCAGCGTCATCGGCGTTTTAGGCAACGGCTTCTCAACCGGATCCAGACGGTAATTCAGCTTGGACTCGATCGGCACGCCGCTGCGATCCAGCATTTCCAGGCTCTTGCCCACCGGGCGGAAATAGCGTTTCTCGCCGTTGCTGTCGGTCAGCACCAGCTTATCCGCGGTGCGCGCCCATTTGCCGTAGTCGGCAAAGGTCTGATCGCCGTCTTTGGTGCCGCGATAGGTTTCCTGCAGCACGAAGGTGCCGTCCTCATCCAGGAACAGCGCCGTCTCCAGACCGCCGCAATCGGCGCAAGGCAACACCCCTTGATAGCTCTGCGGCATTGGCTGCAGCGGTTGTTCCTTCGGCTGATAATGATTGTTGCATCCCAACAACGAGAGTGCGCCTGCCGCGAGGAACAGGGCTACCGTAATTTTTTTCACAGTTATTCTCCTACTGTGTTCATGTATTCCTAAGTGCGAACCTTGCCACGCAGCGCCTTGGTGGCGCCTTTACGCGCCTTGCCTTCCAGGCGACGCAGTTTGGCCCCTTTTGTGGGCTTGGTCGCCTTGCGCGTTTTTTCCACCACCATCGCCTGCCGAATCAGCGCGGCCAGCCTGGCCAACGCCGCTTCGCGATTCAATTCCTGGCTGCGATACTCTTGCGCCTTGATAATCACCACGCCATCGGCGGTAATGAGATGATGATTCAGCGCCAGCAGCCTTTCCTTATAATACTCTGGCAGGCTGGATGCCCGGATGTCAAAGCGCAAATGGATCGCCGTTGAGGTTTTGTTCACGTGCTGGCCACCCGCGCCCTGCGCGCGGATCGCCGTCAATTCCAGCTCATTATCCGGTATGGCGACGTTTCTTGACAGTTCCAGCACCGGTTACACCTGTGCCTGCTGCCACTCGGCAAACTGGATTTCCAGACTATTCTGAGCATCGGACAGCCAAATAGTTCCCTCCTGCAACGTCGCCTGCAGCGTCATGGTGCGGCTGGCCAATGCCGTCAGGCGCGCCAACTGCTCGTCGTCGAGGAAACGCACGCTCAGGTTCTTGTAGCCGGCCACCTTGCCCTGCATTCCCTGCCACCACACGTGTGCGGCGCGCTCGCCGTAAGCGTACAGCACCACGCGCGGCGACTGGTTGCAGGCCTTGCGGATGCGTTTTTCGTCGGGCAACCCCATCTCGATCCACATTTCCAACCCATTGTGGTCGTTGCGCTGCCAGATCTCCGGCTCGTCGTCGGCGCTCAGCCCTTTGGTGAACACCAGCCGCTCGTCGGCATGGCAGATCCAGGCCAACAGGCGCAGCATCATGCGCTGCTCGTTTTCGGACGGGTGTTGCGCCAGCGTCAGCGTGGCGTCGTGGTAGAAGTGACGATCCATATCAGCGATATTGACCGCGGCTTTATAAATGGTTGCTTTCAGCGCCATGGGTGACCTCGTTATTATCCGGCGACAGTGTACTTGATCAGGGCCGAACGCCGCCAGCGCGGCCCGGCCGCGGCAGTGCGAAAGGCGTGCCGGGGTGCTGATAACTCCATAACAGCTGTGCTATAGTCGTCTGGGATAGGATAAAACTCCAAGAGCCTGCGCCTCATCGCGATAGTAGTCTTGATGATGCAGAGGTTCTTAAGGGAGGAAACTGTGCAACAATACTGTGAGTTAGTACGCCGTACTTACGCCGAGATTGGCAGTGGAGATCTTGGCTACGTGCCCGATGCGCTGGCTTGTGCGTTAAAGGCATTGGACGATGTCGCAGCGAACGATGCGCTACCGTCCTCCGTTAGGGAACAGGCGGCCTTTGCCGCCGCTAACTTATTGGTGAGCGACTATGTTGATGAATGATGAGTACCAACCCATCAATTGCGATGACTACGACAACCTGGAACTCGCCTGTCAGCATAAACTTATTCTGAAGCTGGAGTTACGCGACGGAGAAGTGATCGAGGCCAAGGCGATCGACCTGCTGCAAAAGAAACGCGTTGAGTATCTGACCATCGAACAGAATGGCCAACAGCGCGACCTGCGTCTGGACCATATCAGCAGTTTCAGTCATCCGGAAATCGGTACCGTGGTCGTCAGTCTGTCGGACTGAGCAGCGGTAACCCCATCCCAACAGGGCAGCCCAACGGCTGCCCTCGTCATTTACGGCTTCAGGCTGGCGTAAAAGGCCGCCAGATCGGCGATATCGTCATCCGACAGCCCCGACACGTAGGCCTTCATCACCTCGGCCTGGCCGCCGTTGCGCTCCCCTTTCTTGTACGCCTGCAGCGCGTGCTGCAGGTACATGGCGTTCTGCCCGGCCAGATTCGGGTACATCGGCACCGTCACCTTGCCCTGCGCGCCGTGGCACGCCGCGCAGGCGGCGGCTTTCGCCTGGCCGGCCGCCGCATCCCCCGCCGCCAACGCCGGCAGGCTGAACAGGCCGGTGGCCAACAGCGTGATCCCCATAAACTTCATCATTGCTCCTCGCTATTATGATTTTTTTCCCAGCGTAGCCGCCACGGGCGTTCGCCCTCCGGCACCTGCCCCGCCTCACAGACGAATACGCCCAGCGCGGCGATCAGCTGCTCATCATAATAAATCAACGGGATGCGTTCACGCTGCCAGGGCGGGATCCCCAGCTCCTGCCACAATTTTTTTATCGGCCGCGAATGGGCGCGCCCCACGATGCGCACCGCGCCCTGCACGCCGCCGAAACGAATGCTGATCCGCTGCGACGGCTGCGGCGCGCGCAGCGCCAGCTCGCCCTCACCGGCGACAAGCCGCCCCAGCCCGTCCGGCAGCGCCAGCGGCTGGTCAGGCTGCCAGGGCAGATGCACATCGCGCAGCGCCGCCAGCGGCGGCAACAGGTGCAACCGGCCGCGGAAACGGCGAATCTGATAGGCGCCGAGCTGCAGTTGCGGTTCGGCATCCTCCCGGCTGAGCGCCACCTCCTCCCACAGGCGCTGAAGCTGCTCACGCGCCGGCATGGTGACGTTAAACAACGCGATCCAGCGCCGCAACAAGGCGAAGCGCCGCACCGGTGAACAGTCCGTCAGGCCGTCGATCGCCAATGAGCGATCCGCTGCCAACAGGCTTTGCAGCGGTTCCGCCAGCAGTTCGTCCAGCAGCTGCTCCTGCTCGGCGCACAGGCCGGCGCTGCGCGCCACCGCCGAGGCGAAGTGCGGCCAGCGCTGGTTGAGCTGCGGCAACACCTGCAAGCGCAGGAAATTGCGATCGAAGCGCGTATCCTGATTGCTGTCGTCATCTATCCAGGTTAGGGCGTGGCGTTGCGCGTAGTTTTCCAACGTCTGGCGTGAGCAACCCAACAGCGGCCGCAACAGCAGGTGCTCGCCCAACGCCGCGCGCGCCGCCATCGCCGACAGCCCCGCCGGCCCGCTGCCGCGCTTGAGCGCCAGCAGGAAGGTTTCGCTTTGATCGTCGAGGTGTTGAGCGGTGAGCAGCGCTTCGCCCTCCGTTAGGGCGGCGCTGAAGGCGGCATAGCGCGCCGCGCGCGCCGCCGCTTCGATGCCGCCCTGGCGGGCGTCCACCTGCACGTGCGTCACCGTCAGCGGGATCTGCCAGTCGGCGCAGCGGCTGCGGCAATGCTCAACCCAGCGGTCGGCGAAGGCGCTCAGGCCGTGATGCACATGCAGCGCGCGCAGTTGCATTCCCGGACGCCGGCGGCGCAACGCCGCCAGCACATGCAGCAGTACGCTGGAATCCAGGCCGCCGCTGAACGCCACCAGCAGCCGCTGCTGCGCGCCCAACTGGTCTGCCACCCGCGTCGTTAATTGATCAGTATTCATCGGTAGGCTTTGTCACTTCTACATAGCTGCACGTTAACCCCGCCTACCGTCATCAATCAAGCATTAACCGTCCGTGCCTGGCGCCGCGTCAGCAGCCACCAACCGCCCAGCACCGCGATCACCGCCAGCGCGCATCCGGCCGCTCCCCAGCCAATCTGGGCGAAAATGCGGCCATACGCCTGCATCGCCGCCCCCTCGATGTGATCCTCGGCGGTCTGATTGGCGATAATGCCCGCCAGATAGTTGGCGATCGAGCCGGTCGCCAGCATATAGATGCCGGTCAGCACGCCGGTGGCGCCGGGGATATTCAGCCGGGTGATCTGCGCCATCGCCACCGGATCGATAAACAGTTCGGCGAAGCCCATCACCGCCAGGCCGGCGATCATCAGCCCCATCGATCCCGGCCCGTGCAGCCGCGTATTGAGTGCCATCAGCGTAAAGCCGACGCCGATCAACAGCAGACCGAAGGCGAACTTACACCAGATGCGCAACGTGCGATCGCCCGCACCGTCGCCGCTCGCCAGCCATGCCAGCGCCACGCCACCCAGCATTACCGCACAGGCGTTAATCGACTGGAACAGCGCGGTCGGCACCGTCCAACCGAACCAGCGCCGATCGACGAAGTGATCGATAAACAGGCTGATGGAGCTGCCGCCCTGCTGGGCGAAAGCCCAGAACAGCGTGCCCAGCAGCATCAGCACAACGATCTGCCACAGCCCCCGGCGCTGGCCGGCGTCCGCACGCAGCATAATGCGCGCCACCAGCACCACCGCCGCCACGCACACCAGCCCGAGCAAATAGCCGGCCCAGTCGTGCACAAACAGCAGCGTGAAGAACAGCGGCGATGCCAGCAGCGCCGCCAACAGCCAACCCCAATGCGGCAAACCCAGGCTTTTGGCGCGCATCAGCGGTGCATTCACGCCGCGGGTATGGCGGAAGTGGCGCCCGCCGAGCAGGAAGATCGCCAGGCCGGCGAACATGCCGATCCCGGCCAACGCAAAGCCGACGTGCCAGCCATAGCGCTCGGCCGCCAACCCGCAGGCGATCGGCGCCAAAATGGAACCGACGTTGCCGGCGGCGTACAGCAGCGAGAAGCCCCCTTCGCGGCGCGAGTCGTGCGCCGGATACAGTTCGCCCAGCAGGCAGCTGATATTGGATTTGAACAGGCCGTAGCCGCAGATGATGATGGCCAGCGCCAGATAGAGCGACTGGGCGGAGACCGCGCTCAGGCCGAGCACGATATGCCCCAGCGTCATCAGCGCCGCGCCGGCGATCACTGCGACGCGATTGCCCAGCAGGCGGTCGGCGAGCCAGCCGCCCAAAATAGGAGTGACGTAAACTAACGAAGCGTAAGCGCTGTAGAGATCGATGGCGTGGCTGTCGGTATAGCCAAGTTGGTGGGTCAGATAGAGAATCAGTAACGCACGCATGCCGTAAAAGCTGAAATATTCCCAAATTTGTATGGCTACGACATAGTAGATTGCGCGCGGCTGTGAGGGTGTTTTCATGGAGGTCTCCCATCAGTCGGTGAACAGCAAAGGGGAAGCGCGAGCGCCTCCCCTGTTATTGGCTGCGGTTATTTCGCCTTCAGCACTTTCACCCGATAACGTCCGTCCGCCTGACGATAGGCGCCGTGAATGTCGGTTTCAAAGCCCGGATAATGCGCGCCGATTTCGCACAGCATCTGCAGGAACTCCAGCACCGGCCGGCTTTCCTCGGTCAGCATTTCGCCCGGCATCACCAGCGGCACGCCCGGTGGGTATGGGAGGATCATATTGGCGTTGACCTTGCCGACCATCTCTTCCAGATAAACCTCTTCCACTTCGCCGTGCAGCTCTTTCTGGAACGCCTGGTATGGGTTCATCACCATGGTTGGCAGCACTTCGAACGCGCGGTACATCAGGTCCGGCAGGTTGTGTTGCTCCACCAGGCGGTGAATGTTCTGCGCCAGATCCTGAATGCGCATGTTTTCATAGAAATCAGGCGCTTCGTGATACAGCGAAGGCAGCATGTTTTTCACCCGCAGGTTCAGATCGAACGAGCGTTTGAAGTCGGTCATCGCGCGCAGCAGGCTGAGCGCCTTGGTTTTGTCGATGCCGATGCTGAACAGGAACAGCAGGTTGTACGGCCCGGTTTTCTCGACGATGATGCCGCGTTCGTCGAGGTATTTCGCCACGATGCTGGCCGGGATGCCGAACGGCTGCATCTCGCCTTCCTTACTCATCCCCGGCGTCAGAATGGTGACCTTGATCGGATCGAGGTACATGTGTTCATTGTCGATGTTCTTGAAACCGTGCCAGGCGCTGTCGGAGCGCAGCGGCCAGCATTCCGGCTCATCGATATGCTCCGGCTGCCAGACGTCGAAGAACCAGCCGTCGGACTCGACTTTCAGGCGTTTGATCTCTTTGCGGAACTTGATCGCGCGTTCGATGGAGCCATTGATCAGGCGCTTGCCGGCGTTGCCTTTCATCATCGCCGCGGCGGTTTCGGTCGACGCCACGATGCCGTAGTGCGGCGAGGTGGTGGTGTGCATCATGTAGGCTTCGTTGAAGGTTTCTTCGTTGATGTCGCCCTTCACATGAATCATCGAAGCCTGCGAGAAGGCCGCCAGCAGCTTGTGGGTGGACTGGGTTTCATAGATCACCTTGCCCTCCACGCGGCCGCCGCTCATGCCGCACTTGCCTTTATAGATCGGGTGGAAGTTGGTGTAAGGCACCCAGGCGGAATCGAAGTGGATAGACTTCACGTCCAGGGTGTTCTTGATAAAGTCGGTGTTGTACAGCAGGCCGTCATAGGTGGAGTTGGTGATCACCGCGTGTACCGGCCAGGTGGCGTTCGGGGTCTCCTTCACGCGTTTGGCGATGGTGGCGCGCTGGAACTCGCTCTGCGGAATGCCGCCGAGGATGCCGTAGGCGTTGCGGGTCGGGCGGAAGTAGATCGGCGTGATGTCGCTCATCATCATCAGGTGAGTCAGTGACTTGTGGCAGTTACGGTCAATCAGCACCGTGCTGCCCGCCGGCGCCGAATACATGCCGACGATCTTGTTGGCGGTGGAGGTACCGTTGGTGACCATGTAGCTGCGTTCGGCGTTGAACACGCGGGAAATGTACTCTTCAGCCTCTTTGTGCGGGCCGGAGTGGTCCAGCAGCGATCCCAGTTCGGACACCGAAATCGAGATATCCGACTTCATGGTGTTCGGGCCGAAGAAATCGTAGAACAGGCTGCCCACCGGGCTTTTCTGGAATGCGGTGCCGCCCATGTGGCCCGGCGTACAGAAGGTGTATTTGCCTTCGCGCACGTATTTGAACAGCGCCTTGGTCAACGGCGGCAGGATGGTGTCGATATACTCGTCGGTGTTCTGTTTGATCTTGGCGGCGATGTCGGTTGCCGCGCCGAGCGCATATTCGAAGAAGCGCACCTGCATGCGCAGATCGTTCAGGCTGACGTCCAGCGTCGAATAGGTGTTGGCGAACGCGTACAGCGGCATGTATTCGTTCAGCTGGCTGATCTCTTCGCACAGCTCCAGGTTGTATTTGTCCCAGTCGAAGATCACCCCGCACAAGCGGGCGTTGTTCTCGATCAGTTTCAGCAGGTCTTCGCGATCGTTAGGGTAAACGATGCGGAAATCCAGACTTTCCAGCGCCTGATGCAGTTCACGGATAGGCTCTTCTTTGAAGTAGACACCCATGTGATTCATGATGGCGATAACGTTCATATGCATTTCTCCTGGCAAAGCAAGCCCCTTCCCGTCGCGGCTGACAGGTCGGAAAGAAAGGGGCTGGGTAAATTCAGTCGGTCAGCGGACGCGAATCAGTGCGCTTTGGCCGTGGTGTTTTCATCGACCGCCGCGGCGTTGGCAGCCTGGCGGGTATTCATTTTCCGGGCGTAGAACATCAGGATAATCAGGCTGATGATAAAGGTGCCGGACAGTTCGAATGAGTTGGCGCCCATCAGCGCGATGAAGCAGAAACCGCAGCCGCACACCGAAGCGATCAGGCTCAGCAGGTTGCGCACGTTGACCCCTTCGAAGCGGATCAGGTCTACGCAAGAGTAGAAGTAAGGCAGCATGGTCAGCAGCACCGCGATGCCGGTCAGTTCGCCGAACAGGTCGGACGCTTTGCCGCCGGCGGAGCTCATCAGGGTGATCAGCACCATCAGCGCGGTCATTTTGCAGCCGGCCAGCAGCAGGCCTTTCTTCGGAATGCCGTTTTTATCCAGCTCGCCGTACACTTTCGGGAAGTTGCCGTCGTTGGCGGCGCGTACCCCGGCCTGGCCGACCAGCATCATCCACGAACCGAGCGACGTCAGGCAGGCGAAGGCAGTGAAGGCGGAAACCATCGGTGCGGCCCAGTTGCCCATAATCGCCGAGGCGCTGATGGCGAACGGCGCGCCGCTGGCGGCCATTTCAGACGCCGGGAACATACCGCTGATCACCTGAGTGGCGGCGATGTAGATAATGCCCGCCAGGCCGGTGCCGAGCATGGTTGCCAGCGGCACGGTGCGTTTCGGATTTTTCACCATGCCGGTGCTGACCGCTGCGGATTCCACACCGATAAACGCCCACAGGCACAGCAGGATACTTTTAATCACCGCATGGCTGTCGGTGGTGCCGGAGGTATTCCAGTTAGCCTGGTAGGTGGCGGCGTCAAACCAGTGCCAACCGAGGGTGGCAGTCACGATCACCGGGATCAGCACCAGCACCAGGCCCAGGGTGGTCAAACGGCTGACCCAGGTTCCGCCCAGCATGTTGACGAAGGTGAAGATCCACACGATGGCGATACAGGCGATGCCGGCAGGTACCGGGTTATTCAGCGCCGGGAAGAAGGTGGAGAGATAAGAAACGGCGGTAATGCCGATGGCCAGGTTACCGATCCAGTTGGCATGGTAATAAAGCACGCCGGTCTGGAAACCGAAGGCCGGGGAAATTTCACCCGCATAAGCGATAGGGCCGCCCTGCTGCGGGTTTTTGGTGGCGAGGCGGGCATACACATAGGCCAGCGACATCGCCCCGATAATCGAGATCACCCATCCCCAAATGGCGATAGATCCGAGACTCGCCAGGTTGGCGGGCAATAAGGCAATCCCGCTCCCCATCATATTACCGGCGACGACGCCGGTGCAGGCAATAAGCCCTATTTTCTTGGGTGAAGCCATGGTCAGTTTCTCCTGATTTACGTTTCTTATAAGCCACACCCATAAATAAAGGATTTTAATGAGCCGGCTTGATAGTCAGGATGCTAACCATCGAGGAGAATAAAGTCCTAAAGATAAAGTGAGATTACGCTCATGATCATACAAATGATAACCTGAGGTTTTTCATTAACACATCAAGATAAAAAGGTAAGCTAAAGAAAAGATAAACATCATTTTAAAACAACAGGATGGAAAGGTTAAAAACGAATAACAAACGGCAAAAAAGAAATAATATCGTGCAGCAAAATAATACATTCATGCAACATGACTTCACCAATAAATAACGCCGCCATGATCCCCGGAGAATAATGGCGGCGTGATAGCGGTTAATTATTGGCGCTGATAGTTATTTAAATAAGGCACCACGTTGGTCAATGACGTCTGGAATACGCCATTGGTGATCCAATGCAAAGTGTCCTCGCCGGGGCGAAGATTGAATGCGGTAATATAAGAATCCGCCGCCAAATGGTTCTGCCCCTGCATTTCATACACCTTGCCCAGCAGCACATAATTCAGCCACGACATTTGCAATTCAATCCCCAGATCGATCGCCCGGTGCGCCTCGTCAATGCGCCCCTGCGTCAATGCATCTACCGCCAGAACTTGCTGCATGATTGGCGTGTTTTTCAGTTCGGGGATGGTCGCCAAATGACTGATATCGGCGCGCAGTTGCGCCAAGGCCTGGCTGTCGAACGGTTGATAAGAATTGCGCAGCAGATCCACCAGCGCTTTTTCCGCCAGCAGGTAGTGGAAGTTCGGCGCGCTTTTAATCAACTCGCTCAGCTGGGCGCTGGCGCGGGTCAACGAATCGGCGTCGCCGTGGATCAGCAACTGATGCGCCTGGTAGAAACGCTGCAGCAGCGGCCCGTTGTCGGGCAGCAGCTGCGCCAGACGCTGCTCCAGCTGTGGCGGCCAGGGCTGCTTCAGCGCTGCGGACAGGCTGGAGAGGAAGTCGGTCTGGATCTTCAGCTGGTTATCGGCGGTAATGAAGTAACGCTTGTCCAGCATGACTGAGCTGTCGGCGTTATCCACCAGCCGCACGGACAGGAAACACTGCTGGGCGCGGTAGTGGCGCTGATTGACGAACTCGATATACAGCGACTTGCCCGAGTTGCTGGGGCCGGAATAGTTGTAGTTGGTCTGGTCGTGCACCAGGAAGGTCGAGTAGGTGTTCAGCGAATCGGTGATCAGCTCGCTGACGCCCACCACATAGGAGAGCTGCGGCATCCAGTTGCTGCAGCTCTCGCCGCCCTGGATGCGAATATCGATATCGCGCGGGTTGAGCAGCACCGGCATGGTGGATACCGGCACGCGCTGCGACAGCGTGGCGATGCCGACAAACGCCACGCAGACGCTGAGCGCCGCCAGAAACGCCAGCCACACCCAGAAGGTCGAGCGGCGATAAAAGCGCGGCTTCTTTTCGCCGGGCGCGGCAACCGGCGCGCTTGCCCGGCGCGGCGGCACATACGGCGTCTCGTCTTCCTCGCTGCCGTCTTCCGGTTCATGCATGATCACCGCAATCTGCGGCGCCGGTGCGGGAGCGGGTTGCGTCTCCCCCTCTTCACACCAGATCACCGACGTCGCCAGCTTATACCCGCGCTTGGGCACGGTGATAATGTATTCCGGGCTGTCGCTGTCGCCGTCTTTCAGGTATTTGCGCAGTTCCGAAATACATTGGGTCACCACGTGGTTGGTGACGATATTGCGCTTCCAGACGTTGTCGATCAGCTCGTCGCGGCTCAGCACCACGTCCGGATGGCGGGCGAAATAGCACAGCATGTCGATCAGGCGCGGTTCCAGCGTTTTTTGGCGTCCGTCGCGGCTGATGGTGTTGTCGGCAGGGGTAACCAGCCACTCCCCGACGCGAAAAGCAGGCTCTTGCATGGCGGAAATAACTCTGTAGGCATGTAGGGCAAGGGCGCGATCATAGCATAACCACCCCCGGCTGTGGCCGCCGGGAGGCGATTAAGCCGTTAACTCTCGTATAATTCTAACGGTAAACCATCGGGATCGCTGAAAAAGGTAAAGCGGGATTGGGTGTAAGGATCGACGCGTACCGGTTCGCAGGCGACGCCGGCCGCCTGCAGATGGGCGATGGCCTGGTCAATGTCGTCAACGCTGAACGCCAAATGGCGCAGGCCGCAGGCCTCCGGGCGGCTGACGCGAGCCGGCGGCGAAGGGAAAGAAAACAGCTCGATGGCGTATTGCCCGTTGAGCGCCAGATCCGCTTTCCAGGAGTCGCGTTCCTCGCGGTAGACCTCGCTCAGCAGGGTGAATCCGAGAATGTCGCAGTAAAAACGCTTGCTGGCGGCGTAATCCGCGCCAATGATCGCGATATGGTGTACCTGACGTAACGCCAGCATGGCGGCCTCTCCTGTTCGGTCTGATGAGGCAAGGTATCCGGCGGCGGTGATGCCGTCAATGGGAACGCCCGGCATATCTTTCCAAACCGCCGGGCGTGTTATGCATTATGGCTGTGGGGCTTTCAACACCTTCACCAGATAGCGCCCATCCTCCGTCAGTTTGGCGCCGTGGATGTCGGTTTCAAAACCGGGATAGCGCTCGCCGATCGAGCACAGCATCAGCAGAAAATCGAGTACCGCCCGGCTCTCTTCGGTAATCATTTCCCCCGGCATCACCAGCGGCACGCCCGGCGGATACGGCAGGATCATATTGGCCGCCACCTTGCCCACCAGCTGATCCAGCTCACAGGTTTCCACGTTGCCCCGCACTTGCTCCTGGAACATCTGGTGCGGCGTCAGCTTCATTTCCGGCAGCACGTCGAACGCCCGCTGCATCAGGCGCGGCAGATCGTGCTGGCAGATCAGGCGATGAATGCCGGCGGCCAGATCCTGAATGCGCATGTTGCGATAGAAATCCGGATCCTCGGCGTACAGATCCGGCAGCATGTTCTTCACCCGCAGGTTGAGATCGTAGGCGCGCTTGAAGTCGGTCAGGCCGCGCAGCAGGCTCATCGCCTTGGTTTTGTCGATGCCGATGCTGAATAGGAACAGCAGGTTGTACGGCCCGGTCTTCTCCACCACGATGCCGCGCTCGTCGAGGTACTTCGCCACCAGCGCCGCCGGGATCCCCTCCTCCTCCAGCGCGCCCAGCTCGTTCATGCCCGGCGTCAGGATCGTCACCTTGATCGGATCGAGGTACATGTGATCGCGATCGGTCTGGCCGAAGCCGTGCCAGTTGTCGTCCGGATCCAATGGCCAGCATTGCGCTTCATCGATCTCTTCCGGCTGCCAAATGTCGAAGAACCAACTGTCGCTCTCCTCGCGCAGCCGCTGCACTTCACGGCGAAAATGCAGCGCGCGCTCCACCGAGCGGTTGATCAAGCGGCGCCCCGGGTTGCCGCGCAGCATGGCGGCCGCGGTCTCCATCGACGCCACGATGCCGTAGTGCGGCGAGGTGGTGGTGTGCATCATGTAGGCTTCGTTGAAGGTGCTCTCGTCGTAGTCGCCCTTGATATGAATCATCGAGGCCTGCGAGAAGGCCGCCAGCAGCTTGTGCGTCGACTGGGTCTCGTAGAAAACCTTACCGGGCACCCGCTCGCCGCTCATGCCGCTCTTGCCGTCGTAAATCGGATGGAAGTTGGTGTAAGGCACCCAGGCGGAGTCAAAGTGGATCGATGGCACCTCCAGCGTCTGCTTGATGTAGTCGGTGTTGTACAGCAGGCCGTCATAGGTGGAATTGGTGATCACCGCATGCACCGGCCAGGTGGCGTTCTCGGTCTCCTGCACCCGGGCGGCGATGCTTTCGCGGGTGAACTCGCGCTGCGGAATGCCGCCGAGGATGCCGTAGGCGTTGCGCAGCGGGCGCAGATAGATCGGCACGATATCGCTCATCATCAGCAGGTGGCACAGCGATTTGTGGCAGTTGCGGTCGATCAGCACGGTGCTGCCGGCCGGCGCCGAATACATGCCGACGATCTTGTTGGCGGTGGAGGTGCCGTTGGTGACCAGATAGCTCTGCTCGGCGTTGAAGGTGCGCGCGATATACTCTTCGGCCTCCAGGTGCGGCCCGGTGTGATCCAGCAGCGAACCGAGCTCGGTAACCGAAATCGAGATGTCGGCCTTCAGGGTATTGGCGCCGAAAAAGTCATAGAACAGGCAGCCCACCGGGCTTTTTTGAAACGCGGTGCCGGCCATGTGGCCCGGCGTGCAGAAGGTGTACTTCCCTTCGCGCACATAGTTGAACAGCGCCTTGGTCAGCGGCGGCGTAATGGTATCGATGTATTCCGCGGTGTACTGCTGGATGCGCTGCGCGATATCGTCCGCCGCATTCAGGCCATACTCGAAGAAATAGAGCACCATGCGCATTTCATGCAGGCTGACGTCGAAGGTGGAATGGGTATTGATAAAGGCGTACAGCGGCAGGTATTCATTCAGCTCGTTGATTTCGCTGCACAGCTCCAGGCTGTAGTCGTCCCAGTCGAAGATCACCCCGCAAATGCGGGCATTGGCTTCGATCAGCTTCAGCAGATCACCGCTGTTTTTGGGGTACACCAGCTGGAATCCCATGGCGGCCAGCGCCGCGTGGAGCTCGCGGATCGGCTCATCTTTGTAGTAGACGCCCGTCGGGCCCATGATGGCGATGATATTCATCGGCAGCTCCTGTCAGTTAACGGCCAAGTCTCTATAACACCACGAAAATCCGGTGGTGTGTAGCCAAAAAAAAACCGCCCGGAGGCGGTTTCTTGCAGCGAAGCACAGAACTCAGCAGTAGCCGTAATTCATCAGACGCTGATAGCGGCGGTTGAGCAACTCTTCGTCGTTCAGGCCGTCCAGATCTTTCAGATCGGCCAGCAGCTGCGCTTTCAGCGCGGCGGCCATCGCCGGCACGTCGCGGTGCGCGGAACCCAGCGGCTCCGGGATCACCGAGTCGATCAGCTTCAGCTCTTTCAGACGCGGCGCGGTGATGCCCATCGCTTCTGCGGCCAGCGGCGCCTTATCGGCGCTCTTCCACAGAATGGAGGCACAGCCTTCCGGCGAAATCACCGAGTAGGTGCTGTACTGCAGCATGTTCACCTTATCGCCCACGCCGATCGCCAGCGCGCCGCCGGAGCCGCCTTCGCCGATGACGGTGCAGATGACCGGCACGTTCAGGCGCGACATCTCACGCAGGTTGCGCGCGATGGCTTCGGACTGGCCGCGCTCTTCCGCGCCCACGCCCGGATAAGCGCCCGGGGTATCGATAAAGGTGATGATCGGCATCTTGAAGCGCGCGGCCATTTCCATCAGGCGCAGCGCCTTGCGGTAGCCTTCCGGCGCCGGCATGCCGAAGTTGCGGCGGATCTTCTCTTTGGTTTCACGGCCTTTCTGGTGCCCGATGATCATCACCGGGCGGCCATCCAGGCGCGCAATACCGCCGACGATCGCTTTGTCGTCGGCGTAAGCGCGATCGCCCGCCAACTCTTCGAAGTCGGTAAAGATGTGTTTGATATAATCCAGGGTATAAGGACGGCGCGGGTGGCGTGCCAATTGGGCAATCTGCCAGGCCCCAAGATCGGCAAAAATCTTGCGCGTCAGCTCAACGCTCTTTTCACGCAGGCGCTGAACCTCTTCGTCCAGATTAATATCTAATTTTTCGTCTTGACGGCTGACTGCAGTCAGCGAGTCAATTTTCGCTTCCAGCTCTGCAATCGGCTGTTCAAAATCAAGAAAATTCAGACTCATAGCATTCCTATTTTAGTCAAATTCCAAGTCCACCTGCTCATTGCCTACCAACGTCCGCAAGTCGATCAACAAGCGGTCGGTGGGCGTCACGCGCCAGGTTGCGCCAAAACGCAGCTTGGCTCGCGCATCTTCCCGTTGATAGTAGAGATGCACTGGAATCGTCCCCGAGCGATGGGGTTCCAACGACTGACGGAGACGGTTCAAAAGCTGGTCATCAATTTGCCTGTCAGTCAGCGAGATAGCAAGCCCGCGAGCGTATTTTTCCCGGGCTTCACTGATGTCCATTACCTCGCGGGCCATCATTTTAAGCCCGCCGCTAAAGTCATCAAAGCTGACCTGTCCACTGGCGATAAGGATACGGTCTTTTTCCAACAAATGCTGGTATTTTTCTAACGCTTCGGTGAATAACATCACTTCCAGGCGGCCCGAACGGTCATCCAATGTACAGATGCCGATGCGGTTGCCGCGCTTGGTCACCATCACCCGCGCGGCGACCACCAGCCCGACGGCGGTGGTCATTTTGCCCCGATCCGTCGGGTGCATGTCTTTCAAACGCTGGCCACCGGCGTAACGTTCGATCTCCTTCAGGTACTGGGTGATCGGGTGGCCGGTCAGGTACAGCCCCAGCGTCTCCCGTTCCCCGTCCAGCACCACCTGCTCCGGCCAGGGCGCGATATTGGCGTAGGATTGCTCCACCTGCTCCGGCGCTTCCGCCAGCACGCCAAACATATCCACCTGGCCGATCGCTTCGGCTTTCGCATGCTGATCCGCCGCTTTCAACGCGTCGCCGAGCGAATTCATCAGCGCGGCGCGGTGCGGCCCGAGGCGATCGAACGCGCCGGACATGATCAGTTTTTCCAGAATGCGGCGGTTCAGTTTCTTGATGTCTGAGCGCGCGCAGAGATCGAACAGGTCTTTGAAGTAACCCTGCTCGCCGCTGTTGCGCGCCTCGATGATGGCTTCGATCGGCCCTTCCCCCACGCCCTTGATGGCGCCGATGCCGTAAACGATCTCGCCGTCGTCGTTGACGTGGAAGTGATACAGGCCGCTGTTGATGTCCGGCGGCAGGATCTTCAGCCCCATGCGCCAGCATTCGTCCACCAGCCCCACCACCTTATCGGTGTTGTCCATATCGGCGGTCATCACCGCCGCCATAAACTCGGCCGGGTAGTGCGCTTTCAGCCACAGCGTCTGATACGACACCAGCGCATAGGCGGCGGAGTGCGATTTGTTGAAGCCGTATCCGGCGAATTTCTCCACCAGGTCGAAGATTTTCACCGACAGTTCGCCATCGATGCCGCGCGCTTTGGCGCCATCTTCAAAGCCGCCGCGCTGCTTGGCCATTTCGACCGGGTTCTTTTTACCCATCGCACGGCGCAGCATGTCCGCGCCGCCCAGCGTATAGCCCGCCAGCACCTGGGCAATCTGCATCACCTGTTCCTGATACAGAATGATGCCATAGGTGGGTTCCAGCACCGGCTTGAGCGACTCGTGCTGCCACTGGATGTCCGGGTAGGAGATCTCTTCGCGGCCGTGCTTGCGGTCGATGAAGTTATCCACCATCCCCGACTGCAGCGGCCCCGGACGGAACAGCGCCACCAGTGCGATCATGTCTTCGAAGCAGTCGGGCTTCAGACGTTTGATCAGATCTTTCATGCCACGCGATTCAAGCTGGAACACCGCCGTGGTTTCCGAGCGCTGCAGCATGTCGAAGCTTTTCTTGTCGTCGAGCGGAATGGCGGCGATGTCGATCGGCTCCAGCCCGGTCTTGGCGCGCCGGGCGTTGATCATCTCCAGCGCCCAGTCGATGATGGTCAGGGTGCGCAGACCGAGGAAGTCGAACTTCACCAGCCCGGCGTATTCCACGTCGTTCTTGTCGAACTGGGTCACCGGGTGCTGCCCTTCGGCGTCGCAGTACAGCGGCGCGAAGTCGGTGATTTTGGTCGGCGCTATCACCACGCCCCCGGCGTGTTTACCGGCGTTACGCGTCACCCCTTCCAGCTTGCGCGCCATGTCGATCAGCGCCTTGACCTCTTCGTCTGCCTCGTAAATTTCCGGCAGCTGCGGTTCGGCAGCGAAGGCTTTTTCCAGCGTCATGCCCGGATCCGGCGGCACCAGCTTGGAGATGCGATCGACGAAGCCGTACGGGTGCCCCAGCACGCGGCCCACGTCGCGGATAACCGCTTTCGCCGCCATGGTGCCGAAGGTGATGATCTGCGATACCGCTTCGCGGCCGTACATCTCCGCCACGTGCTCAATTACCTGATCGCGCTTCTCCATGCAGAAGTCGACGTCGAAGTCGGGCATCGAGACACGTTCCGGGTTCAGGAAACGTTCGAACAGCAGGTCGAACTCCAGCGGATCGAGGTCGGTGATTTTCAACGCATAGGCCACCAGCGAACCGGCGCCGGAACCGCGCCCCGGGCCCACCGGCACGTTGTTGTCCTTCGACCACTGGATAAACTCCATCACGATCAGGAAGTAGCCGGGGAACCCCATCTGGTTGATCACCTTCAGCTCGACGTCCAGACGCTCGTCGTATTCCGGGCGGCGCTGCGCGCGCACTTCAGGATCGGGGAACAGGAACTCGAGACGCTCTTCCAGCCCCTCTTTCGATTTGAGTACCAGGAAGTCCTCGGTGCTCATGTCGCCGGTCGGGAACTGCGGCAGGAAGTATTCGCCGAGGCGAATGGTGACGTTGCAGCGCTTGGCGATTTCGACGCTGTTCAGCAGCGCTTCGGGGATGTCGGCGAATAGCTCGCACATCTCGTCTTCGCTGCGCATGTATTGCTGCGGGCTGTAGTTGCGCGGCCGCTTGGGATCGTCCAGCGTAAAGCCGTCGTGAATAGCGACGCGAATTTCATGGGCGTCGAAGTCGTCTTCCACCAGGAAGCGCACGTCGTTGGTGGCCACCACCGGCAAACCGCGCTCAGTGGCCAGCGCCACCGCCGCATGCAGGTAGTTCTCTTCGTCCGGGCGGCCGGTGCGAATCAGTTCCAGGTAGTAACAGTCCGGGAAGTGCTGCTGGTAGAAGTCCAGGCACTGATCCACCTGCGCCTGGTTGCCGCGCAGCAGAAACTTGCCGACGTCGCCCTGACGCGCGCCGGAGAGCAGAATCAGCCCTTCACGATGTTCAATCAGCCAGTCGCGATCGATGGTCGGGCCGGCGGCTCCGTAGCCACGCTGATAGGCGCGGGAAATCAGCAGCGTCAGGTTCTGGTAGCCTTCGTTGTTGCTGGCCAGCACCGTCAACTGGGCCAGCTCGTCGCCCAGTTCTTCGCTTTGCACATGGAAATCCGCGCCGATGATCGGTTTGATCCCGGCGCCGTGCGCGCTGCCGTAGAACTTCACCAACCCGCACAGGTTGGTGAAATCGGTGATTGCCAGAGCAGGCATGGCTAACGCGGCGGCTCTTTTCACCAACGGCGCCGTCTTGGCCAATCCATCAATCATGGAGTAGTCACTGTGGACGCGCAGGTGAATAAAACGAGGTTCGGCCATCTCCAGATACCTGATTGAAGGGGCTCAGCAGGCTGAACCCGGGTTAATGCTCTCGTCGGGCCTGGTCAACCAGGCCCGCAGACTACAGCGCCAGCGCCCTTTTCACCGGCGCGAAGCTGCGGCGGTGATGCTCGGTGGCGCCCAGCGCGGCCAGCCGCTCCAGGTGGAAGGCGGTCGGGTAACCCTTATGCTGCGCGAAACCGTAGTCCGGGAACTCGCTGTCCAGCGCGGCCATTTCACGATCGCGCGTGACCTTCGCCAGAATGGACGCCGCGCTGATCTCCGCCACGCGGCTGTCGCCCTTCACCACCGCCTGCGAACGCATCGGTAGCTTCGGGCAACGATTACCGTCGATTAAAACCATGTCCGGCGCGATATGCAACCCGGCCACCGCGCGCTGCATCGCCAGCATGGTGGCGTGCAAAATGTTCAGTTGGTCGATTTCCGCCGGTTCGGCGCGCCCCAGGCTCCAGGAGAGCGCCTTGGCGACGATTTCGTCATACAGCGCCAGACGGCGTTTTTCACTGAGTTTCTTGGAATCCGCCAGCCCGACGATCGGTTGCGCCGGATCGAGGATCACGGCGGCGGTGACCACCGCGCCGACCAACGGGCCGCGGCCCACTTCGTCCACACCGGCAATCAGCGTGGCAGCGGGATAGATAAAGGGTTCAATCATGCTTTCGCCAGCTCCAACACAGCCTGAGCGGCCTGTTCGTCCGCACCGCAACGGATGCTTTGGTGCAAGGTAAGGAAAGTCTGTTTCAGCGCTTCGGTTTGCGGGCTCTCTTCCAGCAGCGGCATCACGGCGGCGGCCAGTTTGTCCGGCACGCAGTCATGCTGCAGCAGCTCGGTAACGATCTCCCGCCCCGCCAGCAGATTCGGCAGCGAAACGTAAGGCGTTTTCACCAGCTTCTGCGCCAGCCAGAAAGTGAACGGCTTCATGCGATAGCCCACCACCATCGGGCACTTGGCCAGCATGCACTCCAGCGCCGCCGTGCCGGATGCCAGCAGCGCCGCGTCGCTGGCGATCATCGCCTCGCGCCCCTGACCGTTCAGCAGGTGTACGGTCAGATCCGGCGCCACTTCCGCCTTGATGCGCTCAAACTGCTCGCGCCGTTTGGCGTTGACCAGCGGCACCACCACTTCCAGCTCGGGATAACGGGTGCGCAGCAGCTGCGCGGTCTTGAGGAAGTCGGCGCTCAGCATCTCGACTTCGGCGCCGCGGCTGCCCGGCAGCAACGCCAGACAGCGCGCCTGCGGATCGATGCCAAGCTGAGCGCGCGCCGCCAGCCGATCGGGCTGCAACGGCATGGCGTCCGCCATGGTGTGGCCGATAAACCGGCAGGGCACGTTGAAACGATCGTAAAACGCTTTTTCGAAAGGGAGAAAGGCCAGCACCAGATCGGTGGCTTTGCCAATTTTGAAAACGCGCTTTTGCCGCCAGGCCCACACGGAAGGGCTGACGTAGTGAATAGTGCGGATACCGCGCTGTTTGAGGCGGCCTTCCAGCGTGATGTTGAAGTCCGGCGCGTCGATGCCGACAAACACGTCCGGCCGCAGCTCGCCGAAGCGGCGGGTAAGATCCTTGCGGATCTTCAACAGGCGTGGCAAACGCTCGAGCACTTCCACCACGCCCATGACCGCCAGCTCTTCCATTTCGTACCAGGCTTCACAGCCTTCGGCCTGCATCAGCGGGCCGGCAACGCCAACAAAACGCGCGTCGGGGATCTGCGCCTTGAGCGCGCGGATCAAACCGGCGCCGAGAATGTCACCGGAGGTTTCTCCGGCGACCAATCCGATAGTCAATGGACGATTCGACATAACTCAGCGAATGATACCGCGGGTGGAACGGGTAAAGAAATCGAGGTATTGCTGCACCACCGGCTGTTCTTTGGCCAGGGCTTCGATTTCCGCTTTCGCTTCATCCAGCGTTTTCTCGCTGCGATACAGGATCTTGTAGGCGTTGCGGATCGCCTGCATTTCATCCTTGTCAAAACCACGACGCTTCAGGCCGACCGCGTTGACGCCGAACGGCGTCGCGTGGTTACCCTGAGCGATGACGAATGGAGGCACGTCCTGAGCGACGCCGGAACAACCGCCTACCATCACATGCGCGCCGATAATGCAGAACTGGTGGATCGCCGTCATGCCGCCGATGATGGCGTGATCGTCGATTTCCACATGCCCCGCCAGCGTGGCGTTGTTGGCCAGCACGCAAGCGTTGCCGACCACGCAGTCGTGGGCGACGTGCACGTTGACCATCAGCAGGTTGTCATTGCCCACTTTGGTCAGGCCGGTGCCCTGCGCGGTGCCGCGGTGAATGGTCACGCTTTCGCGGATGCGGTTGCGATCGCCCACTTCAACGCGCGTCGGTTCGCCCGCGTATTTCAGATCCTGGTTCACTTCACCGATGGAAGCGAACTGATAAATCTGGTTATCGCAGCCAATCTTGGTAATGCCGTTCACCACCACGTGGGATTTCAGCACCGTGCCGGCGCCGATTTCCACCTGGGAGCCGACGTAGCAGAAAGGGCCGATATGCACGTTGGCGCCGATCACGGCGCCTTCTTCGACTATCGCGCTAGGATGGATAAAGGCGGTTTGGTCAATCACGGATTAAGCCTCCCGGCTGCGGGCACACATCATGGTTGCTTCGCAGACAATTTTACCGTCAACGGTCGCCACGCCTTTGAAGCGAGTCAGGCCGCGGCGAGTTTTCTCGAAGGTGACTTCCATGACCATCTGATCGCCTGGCACCACAGGGCGTTTGAAGCGTGCTTCGTCGATACCGGCGAAGTAATACAGCTCGCCCGGCTCCAGTTTGCCGACGCTTTTAAACGCCAGGATACCGGTGGCCTGCGCCATGGCTTCCAGAATCAATACGCCTGGGAAAATCGGTTTCCCAGGGAAGTGGCCCTGGAAAAACGGTTCGTTCACCGATACGTTCTTCACCGCACGCAGATATTTGTGCTCTTCAAACTCGAGGACGCGGTCGACCAGCAAGAACGGATAACGGTGAGGAAGCAGATCCAAAATTTCTGCAATATCCAGAGTATGAGTGTCAGTAGTCAAAATACTCTTCCTGTCTCTAAAAACTGATGGCATCAACAACACGGCCTGCGCTGACCCCAAAAGGAGATCATCATGCAGGCCGCAAATTAACATCTCTTTGCGCTTTTGGTCTCACGACCAACGCGTTTCGTTTTGTACCCGCGAAGGCGGGCGGCAATGATTAGTCTTTTCCGACTTTACGTTCGACAGCTTTCAAGCGTTTGCTGATCTCATCGATATTCATCACCAACGCAGCGGTTTTACGCCAAACCTTGTTAGGCTGCAACGGAATGCCCGAAGAGTATACCCCAGGTTCGGTGATTGGTCGCATAACCATTCCCATTCCGGTAACAACAACCTTGTCGGCAATTTCCATGTGACCGTTGATCACGCTGGCACCGCCGATCTGGCAGTAGCGGCCGATTTTCAGGCTGCCGGCCATGATTACACCGCCGGCGACGGCGGTATTGTCGCCAATCACGACGTTATGTGCAATCTGGCATTGGTTGTCGATGATAACACCATTCCCGATTTGGGTGTTATCCAAAGCGCCGCGGTCGATGGTAGTGCAGGCGCCGATTTCGACGCGATCGCCGATAATCACCGTGCCCAACTGAGGGATTTTGATCCACTCGCCGCGCTCGTTCGCATAGCCGAAACCGTCCGCGCCGATCACGGTGCCGGACTGGATCAGGCAGCGCTGGCCGATTTCAACCGCATGATAAATCGTGACGTTCGCCCACAGACGCGTTCCCGCGCCGATGCGTGCGTGTTTGCCGATGAAGCAGCCCGGGCCGATAACCACGTTATCGCCAAGCACCGCACCCGACTCAATCACCGCGTTCGCCCCAATGGCGACGTTCTGCCCCAGTTGCGCTTCAGGCGAGACAACCGCGCTTGGCGCGATATCCTGCGCCGGCGCCGGCGTGGTGTCCATCAGCTGCGCCATGCGCGCGTAGGTCAGGTAAGGGTTTTTAACCACCAGCGCCGCAGTACGGCAGTGTGGTAAATCCGCTTCGGTAAGCACCACGGCGCTTGCCTGGCAGGAAGACAGCTGCTCTTGATAGCGGCTGTTTGACAAAAACGTGATTTGGCCAGGCTGTGCCGAATGCATAGAAGCAATGCCGGTGATGACGAGATCGCCATCACCGTGCAATTGTGCATCCAACTGCTGCGCTAAATCAGCCAGTCGAATTGAAAGCATGTGTTATTTAACCTGTTTCAGCACGTCAGCAGTGATATCTTTGGAAGAATCTGCATAGGCAACGGCGTTGGCGTCGATCACCACGTCATAACCGCCTTTGCTGGCGACAGATTTCACCGCGTCCTGAATACGGCTCAGGATCTTGTTACGCTCTTCCATCTGGCGACGACGGTTGTCCTGCTCGAAAGCCTGGGCTTTCTGAGAGAACTGCTCGCGCTGCGCCATCACGTCTTTTTCCAACTTGCTGCGATCGCTGGCTTTCATGGTAGCGCCGTCACGCTGCAGACGTTGCATTTTGGTCTGCAGGCTACGTTCCATGTTCTGGAGTTCGCTTGCACGGCCTTTAAACTCGTTTTCCAGCTGTTTAGCGACCGCTTCGCGGGCCGGCAGCTGTTGGAAAATGCTGGAGACGTTAACGACAGCGATCTTATCTGCTGCCTGAACGCCAGCTGAAGCAGCCATTGCTAAACCGAGGCCTGCGGCACACAACCACTTTTTCACTATAAACTCCTTACCATCACCCATTTGTGTCATATGACACTGAAGTACACAATTTGCCAGACTTATCCCACCAAACAATGAGAATCATCTCCCTCTGCCGGCGGGCGCCTGGCCATTGCGATTCTTAATAACTTTTATGCCCAGAGGCGAGACCCGTTACCAGGTCTTACCGATGTTAAACTGGAACTGTTCGGACTTGTCGCCTTCGTATTTCTTGATCGGGTTGGCGTAAGAGAACACCAATGGCCCCAGCGGCGACATCCACTGCAGCGCGATACCGGCGGAAGAACGAATATTGCTGGCCTTGCTGTAGTCCGGCACGCCGTACATCAGCGTTTCGTCGGTATTCTTCCACTTGGTATCCCACACGGTACCGGCATCGATGAACAGCGACGTCCGCACCGAGTTGGCGTATTTCTCGCTGATGAACGGCGTCGGGGTGATCAGCTCCAGGCTGGCGACCGCCATGGCGTTACCGCCCACCGCGTCATCCGAGCTACAGATGTTCTGACGCGTGGTCGTGCTGCCGGCGTTGAACTGACACTGGTACGAGTTGGAATTGTAGTACACCGCCTTCGGACCAATGGTGTTGGACTGGAAGCCACGCACGGTGCTCGAACCACCGGCGTAGAAGTTCTCGTAGAACGGCATTTCCTTGCCGCCCAAGCCATCCGCGTAACCCAGACGGCCACGGCCCAACAGCACCCAGGTGCGATCGTCGTTGATCGGCACGTACTGTACGCTGTCCAGCGTCACCTTGTAGTATTCGTTGTCCGAGCCCGGAATGGTGACCTTGCCGTTCAACGTGGTGCGGTTACCCGACGTCGGGAAGTAGCCGCGGTCCAGGTTGTTGTAGGTCCAACCCAGGTTCAACGTAAAGTCGTCCGTCGAGTAGCTGGCGCGATCGGTCTTGTTCGCATCCACGCCCATCGAGTCGAGGTAACGCCACATCGCGATCTGCGGCTGCATGTTCGACAGGCCGTTGTGGACGTAGCCCAGGCCGGTACGCAACGAGTTGTTTTCGTTGATCGGGAAGCCCAGCGTGCCGTCGATACCGTAACTCTTGTTGGTATAGTCCGACAGATCCGCGTCATCCGCCTTAAAGTCGTTGTAGAAGATGCGGCCGCCCAGGCTCACACCGTCAACGGTGAAGTACGGGTTGGTGACCGACAGTTCGGTATAGGTCTGGTAGTCGTTCTTGGTGCCGCTGATGCCGACCGAGTAGCCGGTACCCAACCAGTTATCCTGCTGCACGCCCGCCTGGAAGCTGACGCCGCTCTCGGTGCCGTAACCGACGCCGAAGTTGAAGGTACCGGTGTTGCGCTCTTTCACCTTGTAGGTGACGTCGACCTGATCGGCGGTGCCCGGCACGCGCTGGGTTTCCACGTCAACCGTTTCGAAGTAGCCCAGACGGTTCAGACGCTCCTTACCCTGCTCGACCTGCTCGTTGCCAAGCCAGGCGCCTTCCATCTGGCGCATTTCGCGACGCAGTACGGAATCCTTGCTGGTGTCGTTGCCTTCGAACTTGATGCGACGCACGTAGAAGCGGTTGCCCGCGTCGACGTTGACGTGCAGTTTGACGGTTTTATCCGCGTCGTTGATCTCAGGCTGAGTGCCGACGCGCGGGTAGGCGTAACCATAACGGCCCAACATCGTTTTGATGTTGTCTTCCATTTTGGTCACCTTGCTGCCGTTGTACAGCTCGCCCGGCTCGATTTTGGTGATCTGAGCGACTTCCGCCGAGTGGCCGGCCAGGTTGCCGTTCACGACAACATCGGAAAGCTTGTACTGATCGCCTTCGGTGATGTTGATGGTGATGTAGATGCCTTTTTTATCCGGCGTCAGGCTCACCTGGGTAGAATCGATGTTGAAGCGGGCATAGCCGCGATCCAGATAGAAGCTGCGCAGGGTTTCGAGATCGCCCGCCAGTTTCTGCTTCTGGTATTTGCGATCGCCGACCAGGTTCCACCACGGCACTTCGTCACGCAGTTGGAAGCGTGAGATCAGTTCGTCGTTGGTGAAGGCATGGTTGCCGACGATGTTGATTTGTTGAATCTTGGCGGAGACCCCTTCCGTGAACACCAGTTTCAGGTCGACACGGTTGCGCGGCAGCGGCGTGACTACGGCTTTCACCGAGGCGCTGTATTTACCGACGCTGTAGTAGAAGTCTTCCAGCCCTTTTTCAATGCTGGAGATCGTGGTGCGGTCGAGCGCCTCGCCCACCCGGACGCCGGAGGCTTCCAGGTTCTGCTTGAGCATGTCATCCTTCACCGACTTGTTGCCGGAGAAAGTGATGCTGGCGATGGTAGGACGTTCCTTCACCTGCACGATCAAGGTATTACCATCGCGCAGTACGCGCACGTCCTCGAAGTTGCCGGTGGCAAACAAGGCACGGATGGTATTACTGATGTCATCGTCAGTGACGGTATCGCCGACGCGAACCGGCATGTTGAGTAACGCCGCACCGACGGCGACTCGCTGCAGGCCTTCGAAATGAATATCTTTCACTACGAACCCGTCTGCACCGTATACGGTGGCGCTGCCAAACAGCAGCGACGCTATGAGCAACTTTTTCATCGCCATCGTTGTTATGCGTTCTTCCTAACCTATCCCCGCCCCTAGAGGCGGGAAAAATCATTGAAAAGTGCAAGACCCATCAACAACACCAGCACGATCGAACCTATGCGGTAGCTGTAGTCCTGTACTCGCTCGGAAACCGGCCCACCCTTCAGCTTTTCTATCGCCAGGAAGAGGAGATGCCCACCATCTAACACCGGTAATGGGAACAGGTTGATGATACCCAGGTTGACGCTAATCAACGCCAGGAACATCAGATAATACACGAACCCGACTCCGGCTGACGCCCCTGCTCCCTGTGCAATCGAGATCGGGCCACTCAGGTTGTTCAGCTTTACATCACCGGTTATTAATTTGCCCAGCATGTTGACCGTCAGCCGCATCAGCTGCCAGGTCTTGTCGCCGGCCTGATACAGCGCCGGGAACGGTCCATACTGGCGAATCGTTTTATACTCGTCCGGCAGCGGCAGCACCTTTGGAATGATGCCTGCAAACCCCACCGATTTGTCTTTTCCCACCGGCTTTGTATCCGGTATCAGCGTCAAAGACAAGGGGGCGCCGTTTCTTTCAATCTCCAAAGCCAGCGGTTGCCCCGGGCCATCGTGGATACGCTTCACCAGCGTCTGCCAACGACCCAACGGCTGACCATCGACTTTAACGATCCTGTCCCCCGCTTGTAAACCCGCCTTTTGCGCCGCCGAGTTAGGCTGCACTTCCGCCAACACGGATTCTATCTGCGGGCCGCGCGGCATAATGCCCAGCGCGACAACGGGATCCTGCTTGTCCGGTTCAAAGTTCCACTGGCGCAAATCCAGGGTTTTGGTCACCGCCTGCGAAGAGCCGAACGGCGCGACGCCGACTTCGGTTTGCGCATCGCCAATCTTCGCCACCAGCGCCAGACGAACTGATTCCCAATCAGGCGTTTCGATGCCGTCAACCGACTTTAGTTCCATGCCAGACGAAATTTCAGCCTTGGCGGCAATGGATTGCGGCGCGATTTCGCCGATCACCGGACGGAAACTCGGCACGCCGATGATGAACACCAGCCAATAGGCAAGGATAGCAAACAGGAAGTTGGCGATGGGGCCGGCGCTGATGATGGCCGCGCGCTGCCAGACGGTTTTGTTGTTGAAGGCCTGATGGCGCATTTCCGGTGCCACCGACTCCACCCGCTCGTCCAGCATCTTCACGTAGCCGCCGAGCGGAATCAAGGCGATGACGTACTCGGTGCCCTGGCGATCGGTGCGGCGCCACAGCGCCCGGCCGAAGCCGATGGAGAAGCGTTCAACGCGCACGCCGCAACGGCGGGCAACCCAAAAGTGTCCGAACTCGTGCACGGTGATCAAAATACCGAGCGCAATCAGAAACGCCACCAGGTTCCAAAGCACGCTGACCATCATCCCTCACTTTCCGTCATCGACGGATTAAAACACCAACAGCATCAGGCAGGCAAACACCGGCACCGCCGCGGTCAGGCTGTCGATACGATCCAGTATGCCACCGTGACCGGGGATCAAGTGACCGCTGTCCTTGATGCCCGCTTCGCGTTTGAACATGCTTTCGGTCAAATCGCCCAGCACCGAAGCCAGCGCGGCGATCACCGAACAGGCCAACAGCGTGGTCGGCACCACGTTCAGCGGCGCGTAACGGCCGAACAGCCAGGAAATGACCGCCGACGTCAGCAGCCCGCCAATCAGCCCTTCCCAGGTTTTACCCGGAGAGACCTTCGGCGCCAGCTTATGCTTGCCGAACAGCTTGCCGAACATATAGGCGCCGGAATCCGCGCCCCACACCAGCAGCATCACGTACAGCAGCCACCAGGCGCCGGTAAACGGGTTTTGCTCGTAGCCGAACTGGCGCAGCGCCAGCATGCCCCAGAAGAACGGCACGATGGTCAGCAGGCCGAACAGCAGGCGCAGCGGGCGCGAATTGCGCCAGATGGCGGCCGAGCCGGGGTAGAACAGCACCAGCAGCAGCGCCGCCAGCCACCAGGCCAGCGACAGCCACAGCGAGCCGCTTATCTGCGGCACGGATTGATGGTAAGCGGGAACGCTGAGCATCATCAGCGCCAGCAGAAAACCGCACAGTATCGCCAGCCAGATGCGCTGCGAACGGGAGGTAAAACCGGCCAGTTGGCCCCACTCCCAGGCTGCTAACATGCACACGACGAGCGTTACCAGAGCAAAGGCCAGCGGCGGCAACAGGAACAGCGCCGCGATAACGATCGGGATTAAAATCAGAGCAGTTATGAGGCGATACTTCAGCAAAAGTTCTCCCTAGGACGCATCGGCGCCGATAGGTGTTGTTCCCCCGAAGCGGCGCTCACGTTGTGCAAATGCATTCAGCGCACCTTCAAAGACAAGTTCATCGAAATCAGGCCAGAGCACATCAGTAAAGTAAAGTTCAGCATAGGCGATTTGCCACAGCAGGAAGTTACTGATGCGATGCTCGCCACCGGTGCGGATAACCAGATCCACCGGCGCCAGGTCGCTCATGCAAACCCGCTCGTTCAATAATTCCTCGCTGATCTGATCCGGGTGCAACTCCCCCACCCGTACCCGTTCGGCCAGTTCCCTTACTCCCTGAATGATATCCCAACGGCCACCGTAGTTGGCAGCGATATTGAGCGTCAGGCCATCGTTATTTTCCGTCAGTGCTTCAGAGCGGCGGATCCGCTCCTGCAAACGCGAGCTGAAGCGGCTGATATCGCCGATCACCCGCAGCCTGACGTTATGTTTATGCAGGCTTTTTACTTCACTATCCAGAGCACGGACAAAAAGCTCCATCAGGGCGGAGACTTCCTGCACCGGACGGTTCCAGTTTTCGCTGCTGAAGGCATAAAGCGTGAGCGCATCTAAATGGTGGCTGGCGGCAAAACTGACCGCGCGGCGAACCGATTTCACCCCTGCTTTATGACCGAAGACACGTAACTTGCCCTGACGTTTGGCCCAGCGTCCGTTACCGTCCATGATAATGGCGACATGGCGCGGCCCCGGGGAAGATGGATTAGCCTCTTGTTGGTTTGCGGACGACATAACTCGTACTTATTTCCTCAATAGAAATATAACTGCCTTTCCGGAACATCAGGCCCTTACGCGCAAAAAAAGCCGTGTGCCCGACACGGCTTTCAGCCAGCCCTCGCGATGCCCGGCGCAGCCGGGCCGCCATTGGCGCACAAAGCGCCAATCAGGCCATAATTCAACGGTATAACCGCTGACAGGTGGCGCAGACTATACCACCTCAGCGGGGCATGAACAAACGGCCCCGCTGCGGCACGCGTGAATTACGAGCAAAATCGGATAATCGCCGTCCTCAACCGCGCAACGCGCGAACGCGCTCCTCGGCGGCGGCGCGCGCCTGGCGGTCAATGTCTAAGACCGCTTCGATGCTGGTCGGTTCCTGCAGCGCAAGGCGCTCCACCACCTGGCGGTTGACCGCCGCAATGTCGGTAAAGCGAATCTGCTGCTGCAAAAATGCCGCCACGGCGATTTCGTTGGCCGCGTTCAGCGCAGTGGTCGCCGCCTGGCCGGCATCGAACGCTTCAATCGCCAAATACAGGCAAGGATAACGCTCGCGCTCCGGTTCGGCGAAGGTCAACGAACCGATGCGACAGAAGTCCAGCGCCTCCACGCCGGAGTTCACGCGCTGCGGATACGCCATCGCGTGGGCGATCGGCGTGCGCATATCCGGCGTACCCAGCTGCGCCAGCACGCTGCCGTCGGCATAGCGCACCATCGAGTGAATCACCGACTGCGGATGCAGGATCACTTCCATTTGCTCGGCCGAGGCGTTAAACAGCCAGCGGGCCTCAATGTATTCCAGACCTTTGTTCATCATGGTGGCGGAATCCACCGAGATCTTGCGCCCCATCGACCAGTTCGGGTGGGCGCAGGCTTGATCCGGGGTCATCGCGGCGAACTGCTCCAGCGGCGTGGTGCGGAACGGGCCGCCGGAGCCGGTAAGCACGATGCGCGAAACACCATGACTGTCCAGGGAAGAGTATCCCAACTGACGCTGAATGCTCTCAGGCAAACTCTGAAAAATCGCGTTGTGCTCGCTGTCGAGCGGCAGCAACTGCGCCTGGCTTTGCCGTACCGCATCCATAAACAGACGGCCGCAGGTGACCAGCGACTCTTTGTTGGCCAGCAGCACCTGCTTGCCTGCGCGGATCGCCGCCAGCGTCGGCAACAGCCCCGCGGCGCCGACGATGGCCGCCGTCACTTGATCGACGTCGTCCAACGCCGCTAGTTCGCAGGCCGCTTGCTCCCCGGCCAATACCTCGGTAGCGACGCCGTTTTCCGCCAGAATGGCGCGCAGCTCGCGCGCGGCGCTTTCATCCGCCATCGCGGCGAAGGCGGGCCGAAATTCCATGCATTGCTGCGCCATGACCGCGACGTTGCGGCCGGCAACCAGCGCTTTGATCGCAAAACGGTCGGGATTTGCCCTGACCACGGCCAGGGTGCTGGTCCCTACCGAGCCGGTCGAGCCAAGAATGGTCAGTTGCTTCATGAGTTCACTCTGAATAACTGTCTGATGAGATCGGAGGTGTTCCAGTGTGGAACCTTGGACACCGCTTGTCCATGATCTTTCAGTACGATGAAACGGGATCTGCGCCACAAAAAACAAAGCGCCGCCCAGGCGACGCTTTTTTTCTGCGCGATGCTGATTAGAAATCCATCAGCTCTTTTTCTTTCTCCGCCAGCGCGGCGTCGACCAGCTTGATGTAAGCGTCGGTCATTTTCTGAATCTCGTCTTGTGAACGACGTTCTTCGTCTTCGCTGATCTCTTTGTCTTTCAGCAGCGCCTTGACCTTGTCGTTGGCGTCGCGACGCACGTTACGCACCGCTACGCGGCCCTGCTCGGCTTCGCCGCGCACGATCTTGATCAGATCCTTACGACGTTCTTCGGTCAGCGGAGGCAGCGGAACGCGAATGTCAGAACCGGCGGAAGACGGGTTGAGGCCCAGATCGGAGCTCATGATCGCTTTCTCAACGGCCTGGCTCAGGCTGCGGTCGAACACGTTGATTTTCAGCGTGCGGGAGTCTTCCACGGTCACGTTGGCCAGCTGACGCAGCGGCGTAGCGGCGCCGTAGTATTCCACCATGATGCCGTCCAGAATGCTTGGAGAAGCGCGGCCGGTGCGGATCTTGCTGATTTGGTTTTTGAATGCTTCTACGCTTTTTTCCATGCGTGAATCAGCATCTTTTCTGATTTCATTAGTCACGTTGCAAACCCTTGGAAGCTGGTTACTTGGCAGGCGATACTCAAGTATAGCCCGTAATCGTACTCGGAGAGCGCGCGGCGCATGGCGTCACGCGCACCGAAAAAGGGGTGTGAACAGCCTTATTTGCTGATCAGCGTACCTTCGTTCTCACCCATCACCACGCGGCGCAGCGCGCCAGGCTTGTTCATGTTGAACACGCGGATCGGCAGACCGTGATCGCGGGCCAGCGTAAACGCAGCCAGATCCATCACTTTCAGCTCGCGCTCCAGCACGTCCTGATAGGTTAATTGTTCATACAGCGTCGCATCCGGGTTTTTCACCGGATCGGCGGAGTATACGCCATCCACTTTGGTGGCTTTCAGCACCACGTCCGCTTCGATCTCGATGCCGCGCAGGCAAGCGGCGGAATCGGTGGTGAAGAACGGGTTGCCGGTACCGGCGGAGAAGATCACCACGCGGTTGTTGCGCAGCAGGCTGATAGCCTCTGCCCAACTGTAATTGTCACACACGCCGTTCAGCGGGATCGCCGACATCAGGCGGGCGTTCACATAGGCACGGTGCAGTGCATCACGCATAGCCAGGCCGTTCATCACGGTAGCCAGCATTCCCATGTGGTCGCCCACTACGCGGTTCATGCCGGCTTGCGCCAGGCCCGCGCCGCGGAACAGGTTCCCGCCGCCAATAACTACACCGACCTGAATTCCCAGTTCGACCAGCTCTTTCACTTCCTGAGCCATGCGATCCAAAACGCTGGCGTCGATACCAAAACCTTCTGCACCTTGCAGGGCTTCGCCACTCAGTTTAAGCAGAATACGCTGATATACGGGTTTTGCATTGGTTGCCATGGTGTTCTGTCCTAAGAAGCAGTATTAGTATTGGGGATTTCAGCCGATGAAACGCGCCTGAGGTGAGCATCACGCTGCAGGGCCTGCCACCGGTGTAATTCTGGCTGGATAGTATGGAACCGCCAGACGGCGGTTCCATCGACAGTCATTAAGACTGTTTGCTCATCGCGGCAACTTCAGCAGCGAAGTCGGTTTCGACTTTCTCGATGCCTTCGCCCACTTCGAAGCGAATGAAGTTGGTCACGTCAGCGTTGTGCTCTTTCAGCACCTGAGCAACGGATTTGCTCGGATCAATAACGAAAGGCTGACCGGTCAGAGAAACTTCGCCGGTGAATTTCTTCATGCGGCCTTCAACCATTTTCTCTGCGATTTCTTTCGGCTTGCCGGACTGCATGGCGATGTCCAGCTGAACCTGGTACTCTTTTTCTACCACTTCAGCAGACACATCTTCCGGCTTCACGAACTCTGGCTTGCTCGCCGCAATGTGCATTGCGATTTGCTTGACCAGCTCTTCGTCAGCGCCTTTAGCCGCAACCAGAACGCCGATACGCGCGCCGTGCAGGTAGCTGCCCAGCACTTCGCCTTCCAGGGAAGCAACGCGACGAATGTTGATGTTTTCGCCGATTTTTGCCACCAGCGCTACGCGCTCTTCTTCGAACTGTGCTTTCAGCACGTCAACGTCAGTGATTTTGCCGGCCATGGCCGCATCCAGCACTTTGTCGGCGAACGCCTGGAAACCGGCGTCTTTCGCTACGAAGTCAGTCTGGCAGTTAACTTCCAGAATGATGCCGTAGTTGCCTTCGATCTTGGTTTTGATCACGCCGTCAGCAGCTACGTTGCCTGCTTTTTTAGCGGCTTTGATCGCACCGGACTTACGCATGTTTTCGATTGCCAGTTCGATGTCGCCGTTGGATTCAACCAGCGCCTTCTTGCAATCCATCATGCCAGCGCCGGTACGCTCGCGCAGTTCTTTTACCAGGGCAGCGGTAATATCAGCCATTTATTTTTCCTCGGTTATCTCGCGTGGAGACAGTTCTCATTCAGATAAGCAAAGGGGGCCTTAACAGGCCCCCCTAACCAACATATGTCAATACCTGGTTAATAAGGGCTCAGTGACGAGCTTGCCTTATTATTCAGCTTCTACGAAGCCTTCTTCCGCCTGAACGGCCAGATCTTGAGAACGACCTTCACGCACAGCGGCAGCAACGGCAGTCAGGTACAGGTTTACTGCACGGATTGCGTCGTCGTTACCAGGGATGATGAAGTCAACGCCGTCTGGGTTGGAGTTGGTATCAACGATAGAGAATACCGGGATACCCAGGTTGTTGGCTTCTTTGATCGCGATGTGCTCGTGATCGGCATCGATAACGAACAGTGCGTCTGGCAGACCGCCCATATCTTTGATACCGCCCAGGGAGTTTTCCAGCTTGGCCAGTTCACGAGTGCGCATCAGCGCTTCTTTCTTGGTCAGCTTGTCCAGGGTGCCGTCTTGAGACTGGATTTCCAGATCTTTCAAACGCTTGATGGACTGACGAACGGTTTTCCAGTTAGTCAGCATGCCGCCCAACCAGCGGTGGTTCACGAAGAACTGGTCACAGCTGTTAGCAGCGTCTTTTACCGCTTCGCTTGCTGCGCGCTTGGTACCTACGAACAGGATCTTGCCTTTACGGGAAGAGATCTTGCTCAGTTCAGCCAGAGCGGCGTTGAACATTGGTACGGTCTGCTCCAGGTTGATGATGTGAACCTTGTTACGAGCGCCGAAGATGAAAGGCTTCATTTTCGGGTTCCAGTAACGGGTCTGGTGACCGAAGTGAACACCAGCCTTGAGCATGTCGCGCATGGAAACAGTTGCCATGATTAAACCTCTATAGATTAATTGGGGTTATGCCTCCACGTATCCCATAACGCCGACCCTGGCGGCGACAAGTCACCTCAGGGCACCCCGGCGGATGTGCCGATACGTGTGTGTTATTTACACAAAATGAGTGCAGTTAAAGTATTTTCGGCCAATTCCTGCCAGGTCACAAGAACCAAGTCGCGGATCGCCGGCGCGCTTTATACCATAAACCCGCCGCCGACACCAACTTTTGTTGCTTTGCGCCGGGCATCGGGAAATGAAATTTGGCAGCCCCCGGCCGGGCTGATACCATAAGTCACTGCTTCTTATTGTCGACGATAACGACACCTGCGGACGAATTTCATGGCAATCTCAATTAAAACACCTGATGACATCCAAAAAATGCGCGTGGCCGGCCGCCTGGCCGCCGAAGTGCTGGAAATCATCGAGCCGCACGTCAAACCTGGCGTGACCACCGGCGAGCTGGACCGTATCTGTCACGAGTACATCACCAACGAGCAACAGGCCATCTCCGCCTGCCTCGGCTACCACGGCTTCCCGAAATCCGTGTGCATCTCGGTGAACGAAGTGGTGTGCCACGGCATCCCGAGCGACGACAAAACGCTGAAAGACGGCGACATCGTCAATATCGACGTGACCGTGATTAAAGACGGCTTCCACGGCGACACCTCAAAGATGTTCATCGTCGGCAAACCGACCATTCTGGGCGAGCGCCTGTGCCGCGTCACTCAGGAAAGCCTGTATCTGGCGCTGAAGATGGTCAAGCCGGGCATCCGCCTTCGCACCCTGGGCAAGGCCATCCAGCAATTCGTCGAGGCCGAGAAATTCTCCGTGGTGCGCGAGTACTGCGGCCACGGCATCGGCGAAGTGTTCCACGAAGAGCCGCAGGTGCTGCACTATGATGCCGACGACGGCGGCGTGGTGCTGCAGGCGGGCATGGCCTTCACCATCGAACCGATGGTCAACGCCGGCGACTACCGCATCCGCACCATGAAAGACGGCTGGACGGTAAAAACCAAAGATCGCAGCTTGTCGGCGCAGTATGAGCATACTATTGTGGTCACTGATAACGGCTGCGAGATAATGACGTTGCGCAAGGATGACACCATCCCCAACATCATTACGCACGAGATGTAAGCACCGCGGCGCACGCCGCGTGCAGAATATCACCAGGCCGGCTTTTGCCGGCCTTTTTTATGGGCTGCGCACTATGTCTGACAATCTCCTTCAACAAGCGGCCCCGGCCGTGCCGATGCCGCCCGCCTCCCCCAGCACCTACGGCGACGAAGAGCTCACCTGCCCGATGCTGAAACAGCGGCTGGAGCAGTTCCAGCTGTGGCTGGCGGCGGCGTTCGACGCCGGCTCCAGCGCCGAAAGCCTGGTGGCAGCGCGCAGCGACTTTATCGATCGCCTGCTGCGCCGGCTGTGGACGTTCTACGGCTTCGAAGATATTCCGGAAACCGCGCTGGTGGCGGTCGGCGGCTACGGCCGCGGCGAACTGCACCCGCTGTCGGACATCGACGTGCTGGTGCTTAGCCAGCGCCGGCTGACGGAACAGCAGTCGCAGCGGGTCGGCGAATTCATCACCCTGCTGTGGGATCTCAAGCTGGAGGTGGGCCACAGCGTGCGCACCCTGGAAGAGTGCCTGCTGGAAGGGCTGGCGGATCTGACCGTGGCCACCAACCTGATCGAATCGCGCATGATCTGCGGCGACGTCGCGCTGTTCCTGCAGATGCAAAAACATATCTTCAGCGACGGCTTCTGGCCTTCACCGCAGTTTTTCCACGCCAAGATCAACGAGCAGCAGGAGCGCCACCAGCGCTACCACGGCACCAGCTATAACCTGGAGCCGGATATCAAAAGCAGCCCCGGCGGCCTGCGTGACATCCACACGCTGCTGTGGGTGGCGCGGCGCCACTTCGGCGCCACTTCGCTGGACGAAATGGTCGGCTTCGGTTTCCTCACCCAGGCCGAGCGCAACGAGCTGAACGAGTGCCAGAGCTTCCTGTGGCGCATCCGCTTTGCACTGCACCTGGTGCTGCCGCGTTACGACAACCGCCTGTTGTTCGATCGCCAGCTCAGCGTGGCGCAGCTGCTGCGCTATGAAGGCGAAGGCAACGAGCCGGTCGAGCGCATGATGAAAGACTTCTACCGCATGACGCGGCGCGTCAGCGAACTGAACCACATGCTGCTGCAGCTGTTCGACGAGGCCATTCTGGCGCTGGACGCCACCGAGAAGCCGCGCCCGCTGAACGACGATTTCCAGCTGCGCGGCGATCTGATCGACCTGCGCGACGAAACGCTGTTTATCCGCGAGCCGCAGGCCATCATGCGCATGTTCTACCTGATGGTGCGCAACCGCGAGATCAAGGGCATTTATTCCACCACCGTGCGCCAGCTGCGTCACGCGCGCCGCCACCTGAAGCAGCCGCTGTGCACCATTCCGGAAGCGCGCGATCTGTTTATGGCCATCCTGCGCCATCCCGGCGCGGTGTCGCGCGCGCTGGTGCCGATGCACCGTCACAGCGTGCTGTGGGCCTATATGCCGCAGTGGGGCAAGATCGTCGGGCAGATGCAGTTCGACCTGTTCCACGCCTATACCGTCGATGAACACACCATCCGCGTGCTGCAGAAGCTGGAGAGTTTCGCCGACGACCAGACCCGGCCGCGCCATCCGCTGTGCGTGGAGCTGTATCCGCGCCTGCCGCACCCGGAACTGCTGCTGCTGGCGGCGTTGTTCCACGATATCGCCAAAGGGCGCGGCGGCGACCACTCGATCCTCGGCGCGGAAGACGTGGTGGAGTTTGCCGAACTTCACGGCCTCAACTCGCGTGAAACCCAGCTGGTGGCCTGGCTGGTGCGCTGCCACCTGCTGATGTCGGTCACCGCGCAGCGCCGCGATATCCAGGATCCGACGGTGATCCAGCAGTTCAGCAGCGAAGTGCAGAGCGAAACCCGCCTGCGCTATCTGGTATGCCTGACGGTGGCCGACATCTGCGCCACCAACGAAACCCTGTGGAACAGCTGGAAGCAGAGCCTGCTGCGCGAGCTGTATTTCGCCACCGAGAAGCAGCTGCGCCGCGGCATGCAAAACAGCCCGGATCTGCGCGAACGCGTGCGCCATCACCGCCTGCAGGCGCTGGCGCTGCTACGCATGGACAACATCGACGAAGAGGCGCTGCACCGCATCTGGAGCCGCTGCCGAGCCGACTATTTCCTGCGCCACTCGCCGAATCAGCTGGCCTGGCACGCCCGCCACCTGCTGGCCCACGATTCCACCCAGCCGCTGGTGCTGGTCAGCCGCCAGGCGACGCGCGGCGGCACCGAGATCTTTATCTGGAGCCCGGATCGCCCCTACCTGTTCGCCGCCGTCGCCGGGGAGATGGATCGCCGCAACCTGAGCGTACACGACGCGCAGATCTTCACCAACCGCGACGGCATGGCGATGGACACCTTTATCGTGCTGGAGCCGGACGGCAGCCCGCTGGCGCAGGATCGCCACGCGGCGATCCGCCAGGCGCTGCTGCAGGCCATCACCCAGCGGGAGTATCAGCCGCCGCGCGTGCGCCGGCCCTCTTCCAAGCTGCGCCACTTCAGCGTGCCGACCGAGGTCACTTTCCTGCCGACCCATACCGATCGCCGCAGCTACCTGGAGCTGACCGCGCTCGACCAACCCGGCCTGCTGGCGCGGGTGGGCGAAGTGTTCGCCGACCTGGGGCTGTCGCTGCACGGCGCGCGCATTTCCACCATCGGCGAGCGGGTCGAGGACTTGTTTATCCTGGCCGACGGCGAGCGGCGCGCGCTCGACCAGGAAACGCGCAGAAAGTTGGAGCAACGGTTGACAGAGGCCCTCACCCCAAACGATAAAATGTGATACAAGTAACTTTTTACCGACAACATCAGGAAAGAGAACAGCATGCAGCAATTACAGAACGTTATTGAAAGCGCCTTCGAGCGCCGTGCGGACATCACCCCGGCGAACGTAGACACCGTAACGCGCGAAGCGGTAAACCAGGTGATCGGCCTGCTGGACAGCGGCGCCCTGCGCGTCGCCGAGAAGATCGACGGTCAATGGGTCACCCATCAGTGGCTGAAGAAAGCCGTGCTGCTCTCTTTCCGCATCAACGACAACAAGGTGATGGACGGCGCGGAAACCCGCTACTACGACAAGGTGCCGATGAAGTTCGCCGACTACGACGAAGCGCGCTTCCAGAAGGAGGGTTTCCGCGTCGTGCCGCCGGCCACCGTGCGCCAGGGCGCGTTCATCGCGCGCAACACCGTGCTGATGCCGTCTTACGTTAACATCGGCGCCTACGTCGACGAAGGCACCATGGTCGACACTTGGGCCACCGTCGGTTCTTGCGCGCAGATCGGCAAAAACGTTCACCTGTCCGGCGGCGTCGGCATCGGTGGCGTGCTGGAGCCGCTGCAGGCCAACCCGACCATCATCGAAGACAACTGCTTCATTGGCGCGCGCTCCGAAGTGGTGGAAGGCGTGATCGTGGAAGAAGGCTCGGTGATTTCGATGGGCGTATACCTCGGCCAGAGCACCCGCATTTATGACCGCGAGACCGGCGAAATCCATTACGGCCGCGTGCCGGCGGGTTCGGTGGTGGTTTCCGGCAACCTGCCGTCGAAAGACGGTTCCTACAGCCTGTACTGCGCGGTGATCGTCAAGAAAGTCGACGCCAAAACGCGCGGTAAAGTCGGCATTAATGAGTTATTGCGCACTATCGACTAAATTGAAATAGCGGGTGATTCACCCGCTATTTTTTTGTCTGCGTTTCGCTGGCAGTCACAGTCGCAGACCTCGCTTTCCGCCATAATCGCAGTCGTGGAATATAACGATCACATCTAAAGAGGGCGCAGTATGTACGATAACTTGAAGAGTTTGGGCATCAATCAACCGGAAGACGTCGATCGCTATAGCCTGCGTCAAGAGGCCAACAACGACATCCTCAAGATCTATTTCCGCAAAGACAAGGGCGAGTTCTTCGCCAAGAGCGTGAAGTTCAAGTACCCGCGCCAGCGTAAAACCGTGGTGGCGGACAACGCCGGCCAGGGCTACAAGGAAATTCACGAGATCAACCCGAACCTGCGTTACGTGATCGACGAACTGGATCAGCTGTGCCAACGCGATCAGGTGGAAGTGGATCTGAAGCGTAAAATCCTCGACGACCTGCGCCATCTCGAAGGCGTGGTGTCGCACAAGATTGCCGAGATCGAAGCCGATCTGGAAAAACTCACCCGCGGCAAGTAATGCGGATCGGTTGATCCGCATCATCGCCAAGGCGCCCTTTCGCGGCGCCTTTTTACTTTACGATTGCAGCAGCGTGCCCCACTGCTCGACCCACGGGCAGGCGGCCACTTCCGGCTCCGGCTGTTCCATCGCATCGATCTCCAGCACTTCGCCAACGCGGGTGGCGCCCTGCTCCTGCAGCAGCGCGTCGAACGCGCGCCCGGCGCCGCAGAAGTTGTCATAGCTGCTGTCGCCGAGGGCGATCAGCCCATAGCGCAGCTCCGGCTGGTAGCCAACCTGATCGCGAATGGCGTGGAACAGCGGCGCGATGCTGTCCGGCAGATCGCCCTGCCCGGTGGTGGAGGTGATCACCAGCGCGTAGTGCTGACGATAATACTGCCAGGCCTCCAGCGTGCCCTCTTCGAACAGTTTGACCTCATGGCCCTGTTCGCTGAGGATGTTTTGCGCCTCTTCCGCCACCAGCAGCGAATTGCCGTAGACCGTTCCCACGAAGATACCAACCTGAGCCATGGCTCCTACTCCCTTCATTACCTTTAAAAATTGTCAGCTATCCTGACCGTTAGCCGCGCTAAACTCAACCCCGGCAAGTTCAGGGAATACTCCCGCCCAGCCGAACTGCGTCATCACCCCTTGCCAGTCTTCGTCCCAGCGCGCCGTCACCCGCAGCGGCTCACCGGTCACCGGGTGCGTCAGCTGCAGATGGCTGGCGTGCAGCATCAGGCGCGGGCAGCCGAAATGCTGCGCCATGCCGCGGTTCTGCCGCAGATCGCCGTGCTTGCTGTCGCCGATGATCGGATGGCGAAGATGCGCCATGTGGCGCCGCAGCTGGTGCTTGCGGCCGGTTTCCGGCTGCAGCTCCACCAGGCTGTAGCGCGCACTGTCGTAGCGGCCGACGGCCACCGGCATCTCTACCTGCGCCAGCGGCCGGTAGTGCGTCACCGCCGGCTGCGGCTCCTTATCGGCATCGGCATGTTTATCGGCGATTTTGTCCAGCTCCGCCGTCAGCGGGTAGTCGAGGGTCGCCCCCTCCTGCACGTAACCGCGCACCACCGCATGGTAGGTTTTCTGCACCTGATGCTGCTCGAACTGCAGCGACAGCAGACGCGCCACCTCGCTGGAGAGCGCCATCAGCAGCACGCCGGACGTCGGGCGATCGAGACGGTGCACGGTAAAGACGTGCTGCCCGAGCTGATCGCGCACCGTCTGCATCATAAAGCGGGTCTCATGACGATCCAGCCAACTGCGGTGCACCAACCAGCCCGACGGCTTGTTCACCGCCACCAGGTGTTCATCCTGATACAAAATCTCAATCACATCGCTTTCCCAGGTAAATAGCCGTTTCGGGCGCGAGTATAACAGGCGTGCGGCTCAGCGCTAGTTCACCCATTCAATGGTCACCAGGCGCGTATCGGCGCGGCCGCGATCGTCCACCGCCCGAATGCGGTAGCGCCCGTTGTCGATCGGCCGCCAGTCGATCGGCTTTTTGCTGGCGCTACTGCCGAGATAGATATCATCGACGAACCAGTACACCGTCTTGCTGTCGGCGTCCGTCACCGCGTTGAAGGCGATTTTATCTCGCCCCTGCTGCGACTGGCGCAGGGTATAGGTGGTGTTTTTCAGCGGCGAAGTGATGCGCGGCGCGTTGCCGCCGACGGCGATGCCGTTGTCCTTGCAGCGGTTGACCGGCGGCGTCCGCTTCGGCAGCCCGGCCTGGGCGAACACGTTGGCCAGATCGGAAGGCCAGAACTCAAAGATTTCGGTACGGGTCTGCGCCGCGTCATACGGCGGGCAAACGACCTCGCCGCTGTGAATATCCAGCACCACCGGCCGATAGACGCTGTCGACCTTGATCGGCGACTTGCCGGGAATGAACCAGGTCTTGCCCTTCTGCTGGCACCACGGCGTCGGCAGATCGCCGCTGGCGAGGCAAATATCCACCCGCCGCAGCCGTTGGGGGAACGGGTGCTTCGGTTCCCGCAGGCCGGGGTAGCTGGCATTGACGCTGTCGATGATGTTGAAGAACAGCGGCGCGGCCGCCTCGGCGCCGACCAACGCATTGTTGCCGCGCCCGTCGAAGTTGCCTTCCCACACCACCAGCACGTAAGGACCGAAAATCCCGACGCTCCAGGCGTCGCGAAAGCCCCAGGAAGTGCCGGTCTTCCAGTACACCGGCAGCGAAGAAGAACGCTGCGCCAGCGTATCGCCCGGCCGCCGGTGCTGGCGCAGCATATCCAGCGTGATGAAACTGGCCTCCTCGCTCAGCAGCCGCACCGGCGTCGATTCGGCCTCGTTCAGCTGCATACGAAGCGGCCGCAGCTCGCCGCGGTTCGCCAGCAACGCATACAGCTTCGCCAATTCCTGCGCCGTCACCTCGCCGCCGCCCAGCACCAGCGACAGCCCGTAGTGGCTTTCGTTGGCCATATTGGCGACGCCGGTCAGGCGCAAAAACTGATAAAAGGTCGGCTGGCGCAGCTGCGAGGCGACATACACCGCCGGGATGTTGCGGCTGAAATTCAGCGCGTCGGTGGCGGTCACCGGGCCGAGAAAGCGCCGGTCGAAATTTTCCGGCGCATAGGCGCCGAACGACGAAGGCACGTCCTTCAGGATGGTCATCGGATGCAGCACGCCCTGCTCCATGCCCAGCGCGTAGATGAACGGTTTGAGCGTCGAACCCGGCGAGCGCTTGGCGTTGGTGCCGTTCACCTGCCCCTGGATCGGCCGATTGTAATAATCCGCCGATCCCACCAGCGCGCGCACCCCCATATCGCGGCTGTCCACCAGCAGCACCGCGGCGTTTTGGATGCCGCGGCTGCGGTTGCGGGCGATAAAGGCATTGACCTGCCGCTCAACCAGCCGCTGCAACCCGGCGTCCAGCGTGGTGTCGACGCGGGTATCGCGCTGCACCAGTTGCTGCGTCTGCTGGCGCAGCTGTTCGATAAAGTGCGGCGCGATATAGGGCACTTGCTCGGGCTGGCGCAGCGCCAGCGGTAGGCGGAACAGCGTTTGCTGGCTGGCGTCGGTGGGGTAAACCCGCTGCCAGCGCTGGAACAGACGGTTGCGCGCCTGGGTCAACGCGGGGCCGAGCACGCCGGTTTTCGGCTCCAGACGGTAGCTGGGCGACTGCGGCAGCACCGCCAGCGTCAGCGCCTCCGGCAGGGTCAAATCCTTCGGCGACTTGGCGAAATAGATCAGGCTGGCGGCGCCGATGCTTTCGATGTTGCGGCCGTAAGGGGCGTAATTCAGGTAGGCTTCCAGGATATCGCGCTTGGAGTAGCTCAGTTCCAGCTGCACCGCGCGCAGCACCTGCAGCAGCTTGCCGCCCGGCGTGCGGGTGTTGAGATGCCAGCGCATGCGCGCCAGCTGCATGCTGATGGTCGATCCGCCCTGCATTTTGCCGCCGGCGACATAGCTGCGCCAGAAGCCGCGCATCAGGCTGACGGGGTTAAAACCGGGGTTGTAGTAGAACCAGTGGTCTTCGTGCAGCAGCAGCCCGCGCACCGCCAACGGCGACACCTGCTCCAGCGGCGTCCACAGCCGGTAGCGGTCGTCGTTGGCCAGGGTGATGCGCAGCAGCGCGCCGTGCCTGTCGTAATAGACGGAAGACTGCGGCAGCCCCTGCCACAGGGGCGGATGCGGCCACAGCCGAATCGCGGCCAGCAGCAGCGCCAGTAAAAACACCGCCATCAAGCCGTTTTGCAGCACGCGCCCGGTCAGGATCTTCATACGTTCTCACCACCCCGGCGCCAGACGCTGGCCTGGCGCCGGAGCCGGCCTAGTCGTTGCCCGCCGGCACCACCACCAGCTTGCCGCCGCCGGCCGACATCGCCTGTACTTCACGATCGTACATGGCTTCGCCGTAGGCCGGTGGAACAATAAAGCTGCCGGTATTGGTGGCCTTGATCTGATAGACGAACTCCTGCACCTCGTTGCCGGCGCTGCCGTAGATAATCACCCGATCTTCACGGATATCACTGTAATCCGGCGCCCAGGTGGAGCCAGAGGCGGCCAGCGGCGACTGCCAACCGCCGCGGTCTTCGCTCTCCTCGCCGGCGTCGGCCGGTTCCGGCGGCGTCTGCTGCACCACTTCGAACCCGCCCGGCAGCAGATCGACGATCGCCAGGTTGCTCTGCCCCTCTTTCGAGTTGGCGCGCACCTTCAGATGGACGTTGATCTTCTGCCCCAGCGTCACCTGCGTCACCGGTTTGCCCTGTTCGTCGGTGTAATCGCGGACGATCTCAATGCCGCGCGACAGCGCTTTTTGCGGCGCATTCAGGTCGTAACCGGCCTGCGTCACCACATACCAGGCCGGCGCATTGCCACCGTTGGTGAAGCGCACCGCGGTGGCATCGGCGTTGAACTGCCCCTGAACGAACAACCCCTGCAGCTCACTGATGCGCTGCGGCTCGCCGCCGGCTTTGCCTACCTGCACGATGCCCAATGCATCCGCATTGGCGGATTGCGCCGCCACCTGGGCCGAATAGCTTTCCAGCGCCAGAATGCTCATCGCGGAGGAGTAGGTGGTGTAACGCTCTTCTTTCAGCGCCTTGACCATATTCTCCAGCACCTGCGGCGGGATCGACGCCACCTTCTCCGGGAAGTGACGGGTAATCAGATACAGCCGCGTCGCATCCTGCACCAGCGGATCGAAATAGTTCTGCGTCCACCAGGCGCTGTCATACGCCTTGCTCAGCTGCTGCCAGCTCGGTTGCAACAGCGCGGCGGCTTCGTCGTCCATCTTCAACAACCGATAGGAAGAAGCCAGATACAGCGCGCTCAGATCGGTTTTCCACCCTTCGCCATAGCGTTTTTGCAGCGTATCCTGCACCGCCGCCAGCGAGTTGGTGGTCACTTCGCCCTGCAGCGTCAGCAGGTAAACCGCCCAGCTGCGCAGGCGCAGCAGATACAGATCGTCGAATCCGCTGGCCGCCAGCTCGCGCAATGCGCCGTTGGCCTCGTCCAGCATGCCTTCCGGCAGGGCGTAGCCCGCCGCTTTGGCTTCGAGCAGATACTGCACCACATAAGGCGTGACGAAAGGATCGGCATCCGGCGACGAACGCCAGGCGCCGATCGCTCCGCTGTCGTTCTGGCGCGCGCGCAGCACGCCAAGCAGGTTGCGCAGCTGCTTGCTGACTTCCGCCTGGCTCAGGCTGCTTTTCATCTCGGGGTGGCGGCTCTGCAGCATCAGCGGAATTGAGCGGCTGACGATCTGCTCGGAACAGTAATACGGGTAATCCGCCAGGTATTGCGCCAGCCCGCTGGTCAGCACCAGCGGCGAATTCGACACCGCCGCCCGGCGCTGCGCGAAAGCGTCAAACATCTGGCGCAGGCCATCGACGTTCTGACTGCCGCCGCTCATGCGCCCCATCACCGACTGGGTACGGTACGGCGCCGCCGGCCGCACCGAGGTGCTGACAGTGCGGCGGCTGGCCTGGTCGCCGTAACGGGCGTCGAACACCAGCGGCGCATCGCCCAGCACGGCTTTGGCGCGCAGGCGGAAAGCGATCACGCCTTCGCGTTTTTCCGCCAGCGTCAGGCTTTGCGTCGCGTTGCCCACCACCTCCAACTGCTGCGGCGGCGTCAGCAGGACATTGATAGCCACCGACTGACCGTTCAGCCCGTCGAGGTTGTTGCTGACGCCCACGCTGACGTCGAACTCGTCACCCGGCGCCACCATCGCCGGCACGTTCGGCGTCATGATGAAATTGTCGCGCACCGTGGCGGCGGTTTGCGCCTTGCCGATTTTCTCCGGGGTCACCGAAATCGCCATCACGCGGATCTTGCCGTTGAAGTAGTCCGGCACCGGGTAAACGAACTGCTTCTCGCCGCTGACCTCGGTAATGCCGGACCAATAGGCCACCGGCTTGTCGCGCTTGCGCTTGAACGGGTTGAGGTTGAGATCCAGCCCCTCACCCGCATCGCCGCCCGGCGCCGCGGTCAGCGCCATCAGCTTGCTGAACTCCGGCAGGATCAGATCGAGGATCTGCGAGCTGCTCACGTTCAGTTCGCGCTTGCTGAAGAAGAACTCCAGCGGATCCTTCAGGCGGTAGCGCGCCACCTGCAGAATGCCCTCATCGACGGCGAACAGCGCCACCTGCTGCGGCGCGTCAGTCTTGACCGTCATCGTCAGGTTTTCACCCGGCTTGATGACCTCCTGCGCCGTCACCTCGAGGCTGTTTTGCCGCGCCTTGGTGCTGATCTTGAACGGCATCACGCCATAGCTCAGCGGGCTCATGAAGATCTCGCTGGAGTTGATATCGCGCACGAACTGCACGTTGATGTAGCCGTTGCCCTCCATGCCGGCCGGCACGCGGATCTTCTGCACCGAGCTGGTGGTGTCGGTGTGGAACCACTGCCAGGCGTAAACCCTGTCCTTCTCGATGGTGATCAAGCCGCTGCCGGTATAAGGCGCGTTGATCGCCACCTCGATCTCTTCGCCCGGCTGGTATTCCGCCTGGTTCAGTTTCAGCTTCAGTTCGGCGTTGCGATCCAGCGAACGGCTCAGGTTGGCGTTGCCGGCCACGCTGTAGGCGACGCGGTTGAGCGTTTTGCCCTGCGCATCTTCAATCACCAGCACGAAGTCGCCCGGCTTATCGGTCGCCAGCCGCAGATCCGCGCCCTGCCCGCTCAGCGCCAGCGGCTGTTCCGACAGCTGCACTTCCTTCATCTTCGACTGGTATTTGTAAACGCCCGAATCCTGTTTGGTCAGCACCGAAATGTATTTCTGCTCGATCAATACCTGCTTCAGATTCGGCAGGGCGATCTGTTGCAGATTCGGATCGATGGCGATCACGTTCAGATGCCGCTCCGCGTCGCGGTTGATGTAGCCCAGATCGCCGTCCGCCTTCACCCCGATCAGGTAATCGTAAGGCGAAACCAGCGTGCGGGCGGTCGCCGCCACCGAGCGCCCGCCGCCGGCGACGAACGCCTCCGACAGCAGCTGCAGCTGATAAGTGGCGTCGGCGTAGGATTTCAGATCGAGCGGGATATCGGCCGCGCCGTGCTCATCGGTGGTGCGATCTTCCAGCTCGGTTTCGAACCCGTCGCTGTTTTGCCGATTTTCATAGAACGCATAATCCGGGAAGCGATCGAAGCTCGGATACATCGGCCGCAGCGTCAGCCTGGTGCTCACGCGGCGATCCTGCGCCGGGGTGCCGAACAGGTTCTGCACATCGATGCTGGCCTTCAGCTCGGACGGTTTGACCCAGCCTTGCTGGCGGTTCGGCGTCAGCGCCAGCTTCACTTTCAGCTGATCCGGTTCGAACTCCTTCACATTGACCGCGGTATGGCCGAGCAGCGTGGAGGTATCGTTGTTTTTGCCGATCAGATACAGATAGACGTTCCACTCGCCGGTAGGCGAGTTTTCATCGGTGGTATAGCTCAGCTCATTGAAACCGCTGGCGCCCAGCGTCAGCGGCACGGTGGTCATCAGCTTGTCGCGCGGATCGCGGATTTCGGCGCGCACCGGCACGCCGGCCAGGCCAACGCCCCAGTCGGCGGCGCGGGTGATCAGGCCGATGTTAAAGGTATCCCCCGGCCGATAAACGCCGCGATCGGAGAACAGGTAACTGCTGAGCGTGCGCGGATCGGTCGGCGTTTGTTCACCGGCGACGTCGAAGCGCGAGAAGTCCAGCCCGCGATCGTTATAGCTGCCGGTCGGCAGGAAGGAGACATCCCCCTCCTTTTCCACCAGGAACATCACCGGCTGGCGCTCGTTGGTGTACACGTCGAGCGCCGGGAAACGCACGTGGCCGTCGGCCCCGGTGATTTGGCTGAGCAGCGTCACGCCATTTTTGGCCACCACCGACACGTTGGCGCCGCTGACCGGCGCGCCGCTTTGAATTGACTGCACAAAGACGTCTCGCGTCTTATCCTGCGAGCTCTTGGCGACGATGCCCAGATCGGTCACCACCACAAAGCGCGAATCGCCGACGTCGGGCTGATCTTCCCCGGTGCTCTCGTCCGGTTCCTGTTCTGGCTCGGCGCCCGCCTCTTCCGCCGCCGGTTTCCGGTTCGGCTGCCATTCGGACAGCGTCAGCAGGAATACTCCGCGATGGGAACTGGCGTTGGTGGAGAGATAGCGGGAGAGATCGATGCCCTGATAGTTCACTTCCCCCGGCCGCTCGTTGTTGAGCGCCGTCTGGTATTTGAAATGCTCGGTGAAATATTCGTCGTTGAGCCGGTTGAATTCCGTTGACGAGTATTCCCGGCTTTTGAAGGAGACGATGTGCTGCAGCTGACTCGGGATCACCCGCTTGATGTCCAGCCGCAGGCCCGCCACGTTGCGCGCCGCCACGCTGATCTGTTTGTCGCCGTTGACCGACAGCAGCGAGCCTGCGGACATGAACTGCAGCGATTTCGGGAACTCCGGCACTTCGACCACTCGATAAACCTTCTTCGGCATTTTGTAACCGCCGACGGAGACCAGCTGGTTGTCTATCTCGATCAGCACGAAGCGGTGCGCCGGAGCTTCAAAGCGGAAGCTGAACTGCGGCTGGTAGGCCTCTTCCGCCTCGTTAAGCGTCAATGGCAATGCCGTCGCCTGCGCCAGCACGTTTTTGCCGACGCTGTCGACCGTCCATTGATAGAAATCTTCAGCATCGTTGGCGGTCTCGGCATCGCTCGGATCGTGCTGCGGCAGCAGCCAGGCTTTGGTGGCCCGCGCCAGCTCTTTATCCTTCACCGCATCGCTGAAGCCGACCACCAGCGCACGCTGCCCTTGGCCGCCGTCGGTATCCACCACCTGGGCGCTGGCGTCGCTCAGCGCCAGGCTGTACAGCGTCGGTACTTTGACCCAGTTGCTTTTCGCCTCAGCGACCGCATTGCCGGCCGCCGTCGATTTAACGCCTTTGCCGACGGTCAGATGCACAGCACCGCCCTGATCCAGCGCCTGCAGCGGCTCGGAATGCACCCAGGCGTTCAGTTTTTTCTCGTCATAGACCAGGGAGAAGTTCAGCTTTTTCTCGGAGGAAGCGCTGCCCTCCTTCAATCCCAGCGAAATCTGTTTTTCAAAGCTGGCGACGTCGACCGGCGCATTGAACTGCAAATTGAAAATCGCGCTGCGTTTCTGCGCATCTTGCGGATCGCGGTAATACTCGGCCTGCCCCAGGCGGTAATCGAACGCGGGCACGGTGAAGGCATAGCGGGTTTTGGCGAGCTTGACCTGCGGCGCCAGCAAGGTGGCGGGCTCGAGGGTTACGTCATATTTCGCGCCCATCGGCAGCGGTTTTTTCGGCGTGAACACCAGCGTCGACTCATTGCGCCACGCCCACTGCCCTTCCGCAGCCGGTTTGAGGATGATGCCGGCGCTCACGGTTTTACCCACCGCGCTTATCGCCGCGGCCGAGCCGCTGAAGGTCAGGCTCACCGTTTGCGGCGCCTGCCGGGCGGCGGCGTAGTCTATCGGCTCGGGGTTGGCCAACTCGGCGCTGATCTCCTGAACCGCCATTGGCGCCGGTTCGATGGGCTGGGGGCGGTTTTGCCACCAGTGCCAGCCGTAAAACGCGCCGCCTGTGGCGCCCGCCAGCAGCAGCAAGCCCAAACCGATCGCTTTCGGGTGTTTATCTACGCCGCTTTCGAGCCGCAAAAAACCGCGCGGCAGCGCAGCCCACCAGGCCGGCGCACGCCAGCTGAGGTTGCCGACCAGCGGTCTCAGCAACCGCCCCAACAGCGACAAAATCCCGCCCAGCAGGCGGCAAACGCCCTTAACCAGGGTAAAAGGCAAACGCAGGATAAACCTTAATAAATCCATTATTGCAGCACCTCATCATCCTAATGCAGCCCCCGGTCAACCGCCGCGGTTCAACCGAGCCGAAAGACGCCTTCGGCTCTCCTGCCCGGCATCCGCGCGAGTACTCTACACTGCCGGGCGGCAAAAATCTGCGCGCCGCCGGCGAATTACGGCGCTTTATTCAACATCAAATCCAGCTGTTGCAGCAGCACCAGCAGCGGCAGGCTGCTCGGTTCACGATCTTTCAACGCCTCTTCGAAATAAGGCGTAATGGCGAAGCGCGTCGGCAGCGGCGCTTCGGCGTCCAGCAACGCATACATGCGCGGCAAGAACACCCACTGCAGCCAGGCTTCGGCCGACATGCTGTCGATGCAGAACGGCTCGGTGCTGGAGAAAGCCTCATGATCAGGCGGCGCGGCCTGCCACAGCGCCAGATCGCGCATGGATTGTTCAATCGCCTGCAAACTGCGGCGCACCTGGTTATGTATACTCATCTGCATTCCCGATCTCTTTTCATCATGGTATTCAGCACGCTGGCTGAAAGGCGGCAAAGCATAGCATTTTTATAGCCCAAATTCGGCGCGTCTGAGACAGCCCGCCGTTTTTATCTGGTGGCGTCCGCCGCCGCGCGGCACAATAGGCCCACCGAGTTCACCACACAGATAAAGATTCATGTCCGTAATAACAGAGAAAAAAAACCACGCGACGCCCGGTAAGGCCATGCTGGCTTCGGTCACCGGTTACGCCATGGACGGGTTTGACCTGCTGATCCTCGGCTTTATGCTGCCGGCCATCAGCAGCGAATTGGGATTAACCTCATCGGCCGCCGGTTCGCTGGTCACCTGGACGCTGATCGGCGCGGTGCTGGGCGGCGTGATCTTCGGCCACCTCAGCGATCGCTTCGGCCGAATCCGGGTGCTCACGATCACCATCCTGATGTTTTCCCTGTTCACCGGCCTGTGCGCCGTGGCGCAAGGATATTGGGATCTGCTGGCCTATCGCACCCTGGCGGGCATCGGGCTGGGCGGCGAGTTCGGTATCGGCATGGCGCTGATCGCCGAAGCCTGGCCGGCAGAGAAGCGCAACCGCGCTTCGGCTTACGTCGGCATGGGCTGGCAGTTGGGCGTACTGGCGGCCGCCTTCCTGACGCCGCTGCTGCTGGAGCATATCGGCTGGCGCGGCATGTTTTTGGTCGGCCTGCTGCCGGCGCTGGCGTCATTCCTGATCCGCCGCACTCTGGGCGAACCGGAGGAATTCGTACGGCAGAAAGATGCCGGGCAACCGCTCTCCTTCCTGCAGCGTTTGCGCCTGCTGTTCAAGGATCGCGCCACCAGCAGGGCCAGCATCGGCATCTTCATTCTCTGTTCGGTGCAGAACTTCGGCTACTACGGCCTGATGATCTGGATGCCGACTTACCTGGCGAAAAACTTTGGCTTCTCGCTCACCAAGTCCGGCCTGTGGACGGCGGTGACGGTGGTCGGCATGACGTTCGGCATCTGGCTGTTTGGCGTGCTGGCCGATCGCTTCGCCCGCTGGAAGATCTTCGTGTTTTATCAGATCGGTGCCGTGGTGATGGTGATCGGCTATGCCCAGTTGAGCGACCCGACGCTGATGCTGTTCGCCGGCGCCGTGATGGGCATGTTCGTCAACGGCATGATAGGCGGCTACGGCGCGTTGATTTCCGATACCTATCCGGTGCAGGCGCGCGCCACCGCGCAGAACATCCTGTTCAATCTGGGGCGCGGCGTCGGCGGCCTGGGGCCATTGGTAATCGGTGCGCTGGTGACGCAGGTGTCGTTTACCGCGGCCATCAGCCTGCTGGCGGCGATTTACCTGCTGGATATCTACGCCACGCTGTTCCTGCTGCCGAAAAAACAGGGCGCAGGCGATACGCTGGGTGCGATTGGTTAACGCTGAAGAGGGATTAAGGCAGAGCCGCACGCGCGGCGGAATGGAACAAAAAGTTGGGGGCACTGCGTTAACAGTGCCCCCGGTTCGTTTTATAGCTATCCCGCTACACAGCGTGCTCCCTGCTCAATCCTTGAAAACTTTTCCTGCGGCCATCCTGACCAAGTGGTCCTTGCATCATCCTGCAGCATCGTCCTGACGCGGTTCCTCAGCCTTCCTGACCCGCCGACAGTCCTGTGCCGGCTCTCAATCTCCGTCCTGGAGGTGTCCCTGGTTTCTATCCTGAAACATCCTGGGCATCTCCTGACGCCATCCTTCGCTCTTGCCTGAGCGCATCCCTTTCTTCTTCCTGAAGCTGCATCATCCTGATGCTTTCCTGCTCCGCCGATTCCGTTCCGGTAACGATAAGATCGCTTAAATTCCCCGGAATCACAAGGGTTTGGGAGGTGTCTCACACTAAATTAAGCCTAAGAGTTATCCTAAAGAAATTCTAACCAATTGATCTGGATAATAATAATCTCATAGCCTGGAGAAAGGCGGGAAAAATTAAGAGCGATCTCTCACAGCCCGTGTGAGAGATCTCTCACACGGGCGACGGCGAATCCGTCGCGATTCAGTCCAACACCGGGCGCAGCGCATCGAGGAAATTCCCCAGCGTCGCCGCCAGCAGGGTGCGCTTATCGCTGCCGAACTGTTCCAGCACCACGTTGCCGCTGACGTTGCACAACGACACCATCGTCATCTCGGATTCGGTGGTCGCCAGGAACAGCGTTGGCGGCAGCTTGAGGCGTTTTTGCGTCACCAGATGGCCGATCAGGTTCTCCTGCAGGCGGATAAAATCCTCTTCGCTCCAGACCTGCAGCAGGCTCAGACGATGCTCGCCGAACTGCGCGCTCATGTCGCCGGCGTATTGCTGCGTGTAGAAACGGTGCGCGTCCGGCTGCAAACGCAGCTCCAGCGCGGCTTCTACCTTTTCCAACGTCGCCGCCGGTTCGAAAGGCTGTGGCAACCACAGTACTTCGTCCTCGCGGTTCTCCACGATGCAGGGCGACGGCACGCCGTACAGCGCCTGGCTGGCCGGCGCGTGGCCGCGCTCTTGCTGCCACAACTCGACATAGCGTTGAGTGAATTCACGCAGAGCGTGCGATACATCATGGTCCATATTCTTTCCCGCATACGTTAAACTGACGGCCATTGTACCTATCTCTGACCAAGGTGACAGCAGATGTCCTCATATCAAGACCACCAGGCCCTGTCGGGGCTGACGCTGGGCAAACCCACCGCCTACCGCGATCGCTACGACGCCTCGCTGCTGCAGGCGGTGCCGCGCAGCATGAACCGCGAGCCGCTGGGGCTGTACCCCGATAACCTGCCCTTCCACGGCGCGGACATCTGGACGCTGTACGAGCTCTCCTGGCTGAACGCCAACGGGCTGCCGCAGGTGGCGGTCGGTGAAATCAGCCTCAACGCCGACAGCCTGAACCTGATCGAATCGAAAAGCTTCAAGCTGTATCTCAACAGCTTCAACCAAACCCCGTTCGCCGATTGGGAAACGGTGCGCAGCACGCTGCAGCGCGATCTGTCCGCCTGCGCCCAGGGCGAGGTGAGCGTCACCCTGTTCAGCGTCGAGCAGTTGGAAGGCACGCCGATCGCCCACCTGGCCGGCGACTGCATCGATCAGCAGGATATCCGCATCGACAATTATGAGTTCAACGCCGACTGCCTGCTGAACGCCGCCGGTGAAGAGGTGGTGGAAGAGCAATTGGTCAGCCACCTGCTGAAGTCCAACTGCCTGATCACCCATCAACCGGACTGGGGCTCGGTGCAGATAAGTTACCGCGGCGGCAAGATCGATCGCGAAGCGCTGCTGCGCTACCTGGTCTCCTTCCGCCACCACAACGAATTCCACGAGCAGTGCGTCGAGCGCATCTTTAACGATTTGATGCGCTACTGCCGGCCGCAAAGCCTGACGGTTTACGCCCGCTACACCCGCCGCGGCGGGCTGGATATCAACCCGTGGCGCAGCAACGTCGAATTCGCTCCCGAACGCGGCCGCCTGGCGCGCCAATAAGTGCGAAACATTGCTCAACAACTGAGCTAACGAGCGGTTTATGTTGGTAAAAGCGCAGGGACGGCGGTAAGGTTAAAACGAGGCTGCGGCCGGGCGGAGCGCCCGCTGCGCCGCAGCACGCCAACCATAACGAGATGCTGTTTTGCTGCGTATGGATTACTACCGCCCCGCACCGGGTGCAAAGGAGTTACCTTGATTACACACATCAGCCCGCTTGGCTCTATGGATTTATTGTCGCAGCTGGAAGTAGACATGCTGAAGCGCACCGCCAGCAGCGACCTGTACCGCCTGTTCCGCAACTGTTCGCTGGCCGTGTTGAACTCCGGCAGCCAAACCGACAACAGCAAGCAGCTGCTGTCACGCTATGAAACCTTCGACATCAACGTGCTGCGCCGCGAACGCGGGGTGAAGCTGGAGCTGGTCAACCCGCCGGAAGAGGCGTTCGTCGACGGCCGCATCATCCGCTCGCTGCAGGCCAACCTGTTCGCCGTGCTGCGCGACATCCTGTTCGTGCACGGCCAAATCGCCAGCGCCGGCCGTTTCCAGCACCTGAACCTGGAAAACTCGGCCCACATCACCAACCTGGTATTCTCGATCCTGCGCAATGCACGCACGCTGCATCTGGATGAAGATCCCAATATGGTGGTGTGCTGGGGCGGCCACTCGATCAACGAGAACGAATACCTGTACGCGCGCAAGGTCGGCAGCCAGCTGGGCCTGCGCGAGCTGAACATCTGCACCGGCTGCGGGCCAGGCGCGATGGAAGCACCGATGAAAGGCGCGGCGGTCGGTCACGCGCAGCAGCGTTACCGCAACAGCCGCTTCATCGGCATGACCGAGCCGTCGATCATCGCCGCCGAGCCGCCAAACCCGCTGGTGAACGAGCTGGTGATCATGCCGGACATCGAAAAGCGCCTGGAAGCCTTCGTGCGCATCGCGCACGGCATCATCATCTTCCCGGGCGGCGTCGGCACCGCCGAAGAGCTGCTGTACCTGCTGGGTATTCTGATGAACCCGGAGAACAGCGAACAGGTGCTGCCGCTGATCCTGACCGGGCCGAAAGAGAGCGCCGATTACTTCCGCGTGCTGGACGAGTTCATCATGAACACGCTGGGCGACGAAGCGCGCCGCCATTACACCATCATCATCGACGATCCGGCGGAAGTGGCGCGGCAGATGAAAAAAGCCATGCCGCTGGTGAAGGAAAACCGCCGCAACACCGGCGACGCCTACAGCTTCAACTGGTCGATTCGCATCGCGCCGGATCTGCAGCTGCCGTTCGAGCCGACCCACGAGAACATGGCGAACCTCAACCTGTATCCGAACCAGCCGCCGGAGCAATTGGCCGCCGCGCTACGCCGCGCGTTCTCCGGCATCGTGGCCGGCAACGTGAAGGAAAACGGCATCCACGCCATCGAGCAGTTCGGCCCGTACAAGCTGCACGGCGAGCCGCAGATGATGAAGCAGATGGACAGCCTGCTGCAGGGCTTTGTCGCCCAGCACCGTATGAAGCTGCCGGGCAGCGCCTATGTGCCCTGCTACGAAATCGTCGCCTGACCCTCAATCCCGGGCGGCGTAACGGCCGCCCCGTTTTCTGACCTTGCCGCCCATGATGATACACCTACTGATTGTCGACGCCCTGAACCTCATCCGCCGCATTCACGCCGTGCAGGGTTCCCCTTGCGTCAACGCCTGCCGCCACGCGCTGCAGCAGTTGATCCAGCACAGCCGCCCGACCCACGCGGTGGCGGTCTTCGACGAGGACGATCGCCGCGACAGCTGGCGTCACCAAATTCTGCCGGACTACAAGGCCGGGCGTTCGCCGATGCCGGAAAACCTGCAGCAGGAGATGCCGCAGCTGCGCGAGGCCTTCGCCGAACTGGGCGTCGCCAGCTGGCATTCTCCCGGCAACGAGGCGGACGATCTGGCGGCCACGCTGGCGGCGAAGGTCGCCGGCGGCGGCCACCAGGTGACCATCGTCTCCACCGACAAAGGCTACTGCCAGCTTTTGGCGCCGAACGTGCAGATCCGCGATTACTTCCAGAAACGCTGGCTGGATATGCCTTTCGTGCAACAGGAATTCGGTGTGCAGCCGCAGCAGCTGCCGGACTATTGGGGGCTGGCGGGGATCGGCAGCAGCAAGATCCCCGGCGTGGCCGGTATCGGGCCGAAAACCGCCGTGCTGCTGTTGCAGCAGTCGGGCAGCCTGGACGGGCTCTATCAGCAGCTGGAACAGGTGCCGGAGAAATGGCGCGGCAAGCTGGAGCAACACCGCGAGCTGGCCTACGTCAGCAAACAAGTCGCCACGCTGCGCACCGATCTGTCGCTGGACGGCAACCTGCAGCAGCTGCGCCTGCCGATACCATAAGGGCGCTGCAAGCAGCGCCCTTCATCAGGCTTAACGCGATTAATCGCGCTCGTCGCGCCGGCCCGGCACCGCCGACCACATGCGGCGCACGTGTACGGTGATCTCTTCGCGGTCGTGATACAGCTGCTTGGCATGCACTTCGACGCTGACGCCGGCAGCACCCAGCGCTTCGCGGATGCTCATCAGGTTCTGCGACACTTCCTCGTAGCGCTTTTTCATCGGCAGCTTGAGGTTAAAAATCGCTTCGCGGCACCAGCCTTTCACCAACCACTGGATCATCAGGCTGGTTACCTTCGCCGGCTTCTCCACCATGTCGCACACCAGCCAGTAGATCTTGCTGCTGTTCGGCTCGAACTTGAAGCCGTCGGCGCGGTGGTGCGTCACCTGGCCGGTTTCCATCAGGCTCGGCGCCATCGGGCCGTTATCCACCGAATGCACCATCATGCTGCGTTTCACCAGTTGATAGGTCCAGCCGCCCGGGCAGGCCCCCAGATCGACCGCGTGCATGCCGCTGGCCAGGCGTTCGTCCCACTCGTCGGCGGGGATGAACACGTGGAACGCTTCTTCCAGCTTCAGCGTCGAACGGCTCGGCGCATCGGCCGGGAAGCGCAGACGCGGAATGCCCATGTAGAACGGCGAGTTGTTGTTGCTGTAGGAGTAACCGACGTAGCAGCAGCCCGGCGCGATGAAGAACACGTGCACCACCGGGCGAGTGGGGTTCTCACGCGCCATCAGCACCTTCTGCTCGCGCATCGCGGCGCGCAGCGGCACCGTCAGCTTGCGGCAGAACTTCATCAGCTCTTTGCTTTCGTTGGTGTCCGGCACTTCCACCCGCAGCTCGCCGCCGCGGTCAACCACGCCGATCAGCATGCCGACGATCGGCGATACCCGATCTTCCGGCGGCAGATCGCGCAGCAGCTCACCCACCACGATCATCTGGCGGGCGAAAATCAGTTCGCGGAACGGAATTTCCCGCGCCAGGCGGTCGGCATCGTCCGGCTGATAGCATTCGAACAGCACGTAACCGCTGTGCTCTTTTACCCGCGCAAAACCGAAAATCTCCCGCTGGGCGGCTTTGTCGGTGATCTCCGCCGCACACTCTTTTTCAAAGCCAGGGCGGCAGTACAACGCAATCTTATTCATGGCGCTCGGCCTTTTTCCTCAGACGCAAAGCGCCAATCAACATCAATATCCAGCCGATCAGGAAGCACACGCCGCCAACCGGCGTGATGTATACCCAGACCTTCAGGTGCGACAGCGCCAGGCAATAGAGGCTGCCGCTGAACAACACGGTGCCGAACGCCAACAGCGCTCCGCTCCAGTAAAACCACAGGCTCACGCGGCGCTGCATCGCGACCGCCAGCGCCAGGATGGCCAGGGTGTGGAACCCCTGATACTCCAGCCCGGTGCGGATCCAGGCCATTTCGTTGGCGCCGAGCGTGCCGCTTAATACATGCGCGCCGAATGCGCCCAACGCGACAAACACAAAGCCGCTGATAGCGGCGAAAACCAGCATGGAACGGCTGCTCATCGTGATTTATCCCATTTAAAATCACCGGCCGCGGCAAGGCGGCGGCCGGTCTTATTGTTCGTAGCGGAAGCGGAACTTCTCTTGTTCGCTGGCGGCGCGCGCCAGGATCCACTGCCGGAAGGCGGCTATTTTACCCAGTTCTGCCTGGCTGTCATGACATACCAGATAAAAAGCGTTTTTACTGACCAGCACATCGTTGAACGGGCACACCAGGCGACCGGCTTCGATCTCGGTTTGCGCCATCACGTTGTTCACCAGCGCCACGCCCTGGCCGTGCACCGCCGCCTGCACCACCATCGCGCTATGGCTGAAGATCGGCCCCTGCTGCACATTGATGTGCTGCAACCCCAGCTGGCGCGTATAGGCCAGCCAGTCGCGGCGTGAAACGTCATGCAGCAGCGTATGATAAGCCAGATCCTCTGCGGTTTTCAGCGGATGATCGCCGGTCAGCAGGCTCGGCGAACACACCGGCAGCAGATATTCCGCATACAGGCGCTCGGCGCGCAGCCCCGGCCAGTTGCCGCGGCCGTAGAAAATCGCCACGTCGACGTCGTCCGCCAGCTTGTCCTCTTCGCGATCCACCGCCTGGATGCGCACATCGATCCCCGGATAAGCTGAGTTAAAGCCGGACAGGCGCGGCACCAGCCACTGAATGGCGAAGCTCGGCGGCAAACTGACGGTCAATGCCCCCTTGGCGCTACGCGCCTGCAGCTTGCGCGTCGCCTCGTTGATCGAAGAGAAGATCTCCTTGATATCGAGGTAGTAACTTTGCCCCTCTTCGGTCAGCAGCAGCGAGCGGTTACGTCGGCGAAACAGCTTCAGCCCGAGGAAGTCCTCCAGCGACTTGATCTGGTGGCTCACCGCGGCCTGGGTCACGAACAACTCTTCCGCCGCCTTGGTGAAACTCAGGTGGCGAGCGGCCGCATCGAACACGCGCAGCGCATTGAGGGGAGGTAAGCGTTTAGACATTAAATTAGCTACTTTTGTGTAACATTAATCCGAATGATTCGGCGCCGAAAATCGGGCGGCTTTGTGTGGCAAGCCATCGGTAAACGCTAACGGCGTATTGCCATTAGTTTTTTTAATCCGAGCCATTATAATTTGTCCGTTGAGGATGCGCCAGCAAATACCTATAGTGGCGGCACTTCCCGGGCCGGAACGAAAAGGGAGTGGGTGTCGAGGACGCCGATGAACTTTTGGCTTGTGGTTGTGATGTTGTGTTTGCAAATTGTCCGGCGATTCCGGACATGGTAGCTAGGCTACTGTTTTTTCACTTCCTGTACATTTACCCTGTCTGTCCATAGTGATTTTATGCAGCACCGCAAAACTTGCGGTGCTTTTTTTTGCCTGACGGTTACTGGTTGCTTTCAACCATCTCTTTCACATCGGCGCGGTTGATCTGCTGCTCGACGCCGTTGGCGTCTTTATAGCTGATCATGCCGGTATCGTTGTCCACTTTTGGCTTGCCGTCAGCGACAATGGTGCGTCCGTCATTGGTATGCATCACGTAGTTGCTGGAACAGGCGGCCAGGGTAAACGTAAGCATCAGGGCAGAGAGAACTGCGGCTGTTTTCTTCATTGAGGACTCCTTTTTAGTTTTAAATGCTGATAAATACCTTTTATGTGTATAGATGCGATTAATAAGCGCACATTTAATAGCATAACAAACTTTCCCAATTTTGCCAGGCGATAAGTCCTAATAGGCAGGATCGCTTGTCTCCGGCGGCAAAATAGGACAGGATCCCCCATCGACTCAAGCCAGTGACAATCAGGGTATGACGCCTTTTAACCCCAGCCTTTTTCGCCAACAGTTTCCCGCGCTCGCGCAGGACGGCATCTATCTGGACAGCGCCGCCACCGCGTTAAAACCGCAGGCGGTGATCGACGCCACGCAGCAATTTTATCGCGATGACGCCGCCACCGTGCACCGCAGCCAGCATCGGGCGGCGCAGGATCTGACCGCCCGCTTCGAGCAGGCGCGCGGCCAGGTGGCGCAGCTGATCAATGCGCCGTCGGCCGACGACATCGTCTGGACGCGCGGCACCACCGAAGCGATCAACCTGGTGGCGCAGAGCTACCTGCGTCCGCGTCTGCAGCCGGGCGATGAAATTCTGGTGAGCGAAGCGGAACACCACGCCAACCTGATCCCCTGGCTGATGGTGGCGGAACAAACCGGCGCGCGGGTGGTGAAACTGCCGATCGGCGCCGATCGGTTGCCGGATTTGACGCAGCTGCCCACCCTGCTCAACGACAACACCCGCCTGTTGGCGCTGGGGCAAATGTCCAACGTCACCGGCGGCTGCCCGGATCTGGCGCCAGCGATCGCGATGGCGCATGCCGCCGGCGCACGCGTGATGATCGACGGCGCACAGGGCGTGGTTCACGGCCCGGCCGACGTACGGCTGCTCGACATCGACTTCTACGCCTTTTCCGGCCACAAGCTGTATGGCCCGACCGGCATCGGCGCGCTGTACGGCAAAGCCGAGCTGCTGGCGCAGATGGCACCCTGGCAAGGCGGCGGCAAGATGCTGACCCAGGCATCGTTCGACGGCTTTGCCCCGCAAAAGCCGCCGCATCGCTTCGAAGCCGGCACGCCAAATATCGCCGGCGTGCTGGGGTTGGCCGCGGCGCTCACCTGGCTCAGCGAGCAGGACATGGCGGCGGCGGAGCGCTACAGCCGCGAGCTGGCGGACCAGGCGGAACAGCGGTTGGCGCAGCTGCCGGGCTTTCGCAGCTTCCGCAGCTCCGGCTCCAGCCTGCTGGCGTTCGACATCACCGGCGTGCACCACAGCGACATCGTCACCCTGCTGGCGGAGCAAGGCATTGCGCTGCGCGCCGGCCAACACTGCGCGCAGCCGCTGATGGCGGCGTTGGGCGTCAGCGGCACGCTGCGCGCGTCGTTCGCCCCCTACAATACGCAACAGGACGTCGATACGCTGGTCAGCGCGTTGACTCACGCCCTCGATCTGCTGGCCGACTGACTTGATTCCCGGAGACGCTATGCTCGCCCCCCATCCTTTTGGCCGAGAGGTCACCGCCGAGGCGTTGATCGCCACCTTCAGCACGCTGAAACAGTGGGAAGATCGCTACCGCCAGCTGATTATGCTCGCGAAACGGCTGCCGCCGCTGCCGGAGGCCTTGCGTAGTGAAGAAATGGCGTTGAGCGGCTGTGAAAACCGCGTCTGGTTGGGGCACCAGTTGCTGGAAGACGGCACGCTGCACTTCTATGGCGACAGCGAAGGCCGCATCGTGCGCGGCCTGCTGGCGGTGCTGCTGACCGAAGTGGAAGGGAAAACGCCGCAGCAGATCGCCGCATTGGATCCGCTGGCACTGTTCGACCGGTTAGCGCTGCGCGCCCAGCTGAGCGCCACCCGCGCCGGCGGCCTGGCGGCGTTGGCCGCCGCCGTCAAGGCGATCGCCGCCCGTTACGCCTGACGCGCCGCCTTCGCCACCATCTTTTTCAGCGCGTGCGACACGGCGACGAAGCCGAAAGTAGCGGTGACCATGGTCGCCGCGCCGAACCCCGCGCTGCAATCCATTCTTTTCGGCCCTTCCGCCGTGCTGCGTGAAGCGCACACCGAACCGTCCGGCTGCGGGTAAACCAACGGCTCGCTGGAGAAGACGCAGTCGATGCCCAGCTTGCCCTTGCCGTTTTTCACCACGTTGAAATCGTGCTTCAGCCGCTCGCGCAGCTTGGCGGCCAGCGGATCCTGGATGGTTTTCGCCAGATCGGCCACTTCGATTTTGGTCGGGTCAATCTGCCCGCCGGCGCCGCCGGTGGTCACCACCGGGATCTTGAAGCGGCGGCAGTATGACAGCAACGCCGCCTTCGGCCGCACGCTGTCGATCGCGTCGATGACGTAGCTGAAGTTATGGTCCAGCAGCTCGGCAACGTTGTCCGGGGTGATGAAATCGTCGATGCAGGTCACCCGGCATTCCGGGTTAATCGCCAGGATACGCTCCGCCATCACCTCGGTTTTCGATTGCCCGACGTGTTGGCGCAGCGCGTGGATCTGGCGGTTGGTATTGGTGACGCAAACATCATCCATGTCGATCAGGGTGATAGCGCCGATGCCGGTGCGCGCCAGCGCCTCAGCCGCCCAGGAACCCACGCCGCCGATGCCGATCACGCAGACGTGCGCCTGCGCGAACACCGCCAGCGCCTGCTGGCCGTACAACCGCGCCGTGCCGCCGAAACGCTGCAGATAGGCTTCCGAATAAGCTGTGCTCATAACGCTTTAATTACCTTCGTAATGCAAATGATAAGGGCCGGAAAATCCGGCCCTTGCGGGTCACTCTTTTCACGCCGTATGCGTTTACCGGGTGGCCAGCAACGAACCGCCGCCGTTTGACTGATTGGCGCTGAACAGCTGACCGCCGCCGTTGTTCTTCAGCACCCAGACGCGGCCGTAGTGGTTGTAGTACCCCGCCGAGTGGCCGGCTTCCGGTCCGATGCCCTGATACATGTCAAAATGCTGGCCCTTGATGGCGCCGCCCACGTCGAGCGCGACCATCAGGCGCATCTCGTATTTTCCCGTGAATTTACCCTTGTTGTCCAGCAGCGGCACTTCGGCCAGCAGCGTGGTGCCCGCCGGGATCAGCGAACGGTCGGAAGCCACCGAGGCTTTGGCGATCAGCGGCACCGCGCTGGCACCTCTCACCGGCGCAAAAGCTTCCGGGCGGAAGAACACGAACGATGGGTTTTGCTCCAGCAGCTCACGCACCTCTGCGGCGCTGTGGGTATCCGCCCACTGACGGATCGCCTGCATCGACATGTCCGCCTTGGCCACTTCACCGCGATCGATCAGCACCTTGCCGATGCTGCGATAGGCGTGGCCGTTCTTGCCGCCGTAGCCGAAGAACACCAGCGGCTGGCCGTTGCCGTAGTCGACATAGCCGCTGCCCTGGACTTCCATCATGAAGTTGTCCATCAGCGAGTTGGTGTAAGCGATGATATAGCGATCGTCGAGCGCGCCGGAATAGATGCCCGCGCGATCCGGCAAGCGGCCCCTGCCCTTCGGCGGCATGCGGTACAGCGGATAGCGGAACTCGCCCTGTTGGGTATAGCGCGCCTGCACCACCGGCGTGTAGTAGCCGGTAAACTGCACGTTGCCGTAATTGTCGACGCCTTCCATCTGGTAAGCGCTGAGGCCGTACTGGCTCAGCATGCGCGTGTCGGCGCCGGACGCCATCCAATTTTGTACCGCCTGATAGGTGCCGTTGTTGCGGTTAAACAGCGAAGGCGACGCGTACTTGATCTCCATCAGCTGATCCGAATAATCCTTGGCGTTGACCGGCGAACCTTTGGCGTTGGGCTGATTGACCAGCTCCAGCGACTGATCCAGACGGCCGTCTTTATATTGCTGACCCCGATCGGTCGGCTTGGACGAACAGCCCGCCAACACCGCCACCATCAACCCGCCCAGCAGGTATTTGCCCCAACGTCCTTTCATCGCGCACACTCTCAAACTGATATGATCTACCGGCTGAACGATAACAAACGCTCATTGATAAAGGAATCGCTGCAAATAAAAAAAGCCGCACGGAGGATGGTGATGAAAAAGAAGGCAAATTGCGGGCAAATTCAGCAGAAAAACGGGTTTAGGCCAATAAAATGCAAAAAGGGTTTGCAACAAAACGCATGGAGAGTATAGTGCGCATCCATCGGACGCGGGGTGGAGCAGCCTGGTAGCTCGTCGGGCTCATAACCCGAAGGTCGTCGGTTCAAATCCGGCCCCCGCAACCAACCGATGCCGCAGCGGCGGTATTTTGCGTTTGGCTTCGATAACAAAGTATTACACGGACGCGGGGTGGAGCAGCCTGGTAGCTCGTCGGGCTCATAACCCGAAGGTCGTCGGTTCAAATCCGGCCCCCGCAACCAACCGAATGTCGTACCAGCGGCATAACATGCACGGTGGTTCGTAGTAATACAGCACCAAGACGGACGCGGGGTGGAGCAGCCTGGTAGCTCGTCGGGCTCATAACCCGAAGGTCGTCGGTTCAAATCCGGCCCCCGCAACCAACTCTTGATGACAACAGACAAGCACCCTGACGGGTGTTTTTTTGTATCTGCAATCCGCGAAACTAGCCGGACTCGCGCCCGGCCCTGCCTCTATCGGCTCGCCAGCGCGCCGCCGTTGGCGAAATAAGCCTTGATGCCCGCCAGAATCGACTCCGCCACCTGCTGCTGGAAATGGCTGGTGCGCAGCTTGCGCTCCTCTTCGATATTGCTGATAAACGCCGTCTCCACCAGGATCGACGGGATATCCGGCGCCTTTAACACCGCAAAACCGGCCTGATCGACGCGATTCTTGTGCAGCCGGTTGATTTTCCCCATCCGATTCAACACTTCCTTGCCGAACTTCAGGCTGTCGTTGATGGTCGCGGTCTGGATCAGATCGAACATGGTGTGGTCGAGATAACGGTCGCCGCTCTTGCTGACGCCGCCGATTTGGTCCGAGGCGTTCTGCGTCTGCGCCAGGAACTTGGCCGCCGAGCTGGTGGCGCCCTTGGTGGACAACGCGAACACCGATGAACCGCGCGCGGCGCGGCTGGTGAAGGCGTCGGCGTGAATCGAAACGAACAGATCCGCGCGCTGCTTGCGCGCCTTGGCGACGCGCACCTTGAGCGGGATAAACACGTCTTCGTTGCGCGTCATGAACACTTTCATGTTCGGCTCGCGCTTGATCATGGCGCTCAGCTTGCGGGCAATCTGCAACACAATGTCTTTCTCGCGCGTCTTGTACTTGCCGATAGCGCCGGGATCTTCGCCGCCGTGGCCGGGATCCAGCATGATGACGATCGGCCGATCGCGCCCCGCCTTGCCGGCCTGCGGCGCTTCCGGCGGCAGCGTGCGCTCCAGATCGCCCTTGTTGTAATCTTCCAGTAACGCCAGCAGCGGATCATACTCCTCGCCGCCGCTGCTGCCCTTGGTCGGATAGAGATCCATCACCAGACGGTTGCGATACTCCGGCACCGGCGCCAGTGTGAAAATATGCGGGCTGACGCTCTGCTTGAGCTCCAGCACCAGCCGCACGGTATTCTGATCGAACTGGCCGACGCGCGCCTGCTTGAGATACGGATCGTCGGCGCGCACCTGCCCGGCGATGCCTTTCAGCACGCTGTTGAGGTGGACGCCTTCGATATCCACCACCACGCGATCGGGATTGGTCAGGGCAAACTGCTTGTATTTCAGCTCGACGTTGGATTCCAGCGTGACGCGGGTATAGGTGGAGGATGGCCAGACGCGCACGGCGATCACGTGCGATGACGCGGCGAAGCCCGTGCGACTCACACTCAGCAACCAGCTGGCGGCAACGCCCTGTAATAAACGACGGCGGCCCAGATTGTGATTAGAGTTTGGCATGCGGCTCCGGCAGCAATAGCTGTTTACAACAGATGAAAAAAACATCAATAAAATGGGGATGCCGAAAACTTTAACCAATCATTCCAGCCCTGTCATCAGAAAATCTTTTTATGGTTTTTCAATTTATTAACGATTTAGCGCCCTTAGCCCACTCTTCATGATGATTTCTCGCTTGCCATCGGCGCCATAAAAGAATAAAAATACAAAAATACCGTATAAATATGCAAAAGAGGTTTGTCGTGAAGGAACGTAGTACAGAGCTGGTGCAAGGATTCCGTCACTCAGTCCCCTATATCAACGCCCACCGCGGCAAAACGTTTGTCATCATGCTCGGCGGGGAAGCCATCGAACACGAGAATTTCTCCAACATCGTCAACGATATCGGGCTGCTGCATAGTCTGGGCATTCGCCTGGTGGTGGTTTACGGCGCGCGGCCGCAGATCGACGCTAACCTGGCGCAGCATAACTTTGAGCCGATCTACCACAAGCACACGCGCGTGACCGACGCCCATACGCTGGAGTTGGTCAAGCAAGCCGCCGGTTTGTTGCAGCTCGACATCACCGCCCGGCTGTCGATGAGCCTCAACAATACGCCGCTGCAGGGCGCGCATATCAACGTGGTCAGCGGCAACTTCATCATCGCGCAACCGCTGGGCATCGATGACGGTATCGACTACTGTCACAGCGGCCGCATTCGCCGCATCGATGAAGACGCGATCCACCGCCAGCTCGACAGCAACGCCATCGTGCTGATCGGCCCGGTCGCGGTTTCCGTTACCGGCGAGAGCTTCAACCTGACCTCGGAAGAAGTGGCCACCCAGCTGGCAATCAAGCTGAAAGCGGAAAAAATGATCGGCTTCTGCTCCTCGCAGGGCGTAACCGATGCGGAAGGCAACATCCTTTCCGAGCTGTTCCCCAACGACGCGCAAAAGCGCCTTGAAGAGCTGGAAGAAGGCGGCGATTACCATTCCGGCACCGTGCGCTTCCTGCGCGGCGCGGTGAAAGGCTGCCGCAGCGGCGTGCGCCGCAGCCACCTGATCAGCTATCAAGAGGACGGCGCGCTGGTGCAGGAGCTGTTCTCGCGCGACGGCATCGGCACCCAAATCGTGATGGAGAGCGCCGAACAGGTGCGCCGGGCGACGATCAACGACATCGGCGGCATCCTGGAACTGATTCGGCCTCTCGAGCAGCAGGGTATTCTGGTGCGCCGTTCGCGTGAACAGCTGGAGATGGAAATCGACAAGTTCACCATTATCGAACGCGACAACCTGACCATCGCCTGCGCGGCGCTGTACCCGTTCTTGGAGGAAAAAATCGGTGAGATGGCCTGTGTCGCGGTGCATCCCGATTACCGCAGCTCATCACGCGGCGAGATGCTGCTGCAGCGGGTGGAAAATCAGGCCCGGCAGATGGGATTGAAGAAGCTGTTCGTGCTGACCACCCGCAGCATCCACTGGTTCCAGGAGCGTGGCTTTACCCCGGCGGAGGTCGACGTGCTGCCGATGCAGAAACAGGCGTTGTACAACTACCAGCGCCGCTCCAAAATTCTGCTGGCGGATCTGTAATCCCTGCGGGCGCGGCCGTTGCCGCGCCCCTCAGCGCTTATTCCGCCGCCTGCAGCCGTTCAGCCAATCCGCTGCGGCGCTGGGTCGGCGTGCGAATGGCCCGCAGCAGCACCGCCTCCGCAGCGTACAGCGAAAGCAGCTTACGCGCGCGAGTGATCGCGGTATAGACCAGCTCACGCGTCAACACCGGCAGGAAGTGATTCGGCAACACCAGCACCGTATGGTCAAACTCCGATCCCTGAGATTTGTGCACCGTCATCGCATAAGCGGTTTCATGCGCCGGCAAACGGCTTGGCTGTACCGACTTGATGCTGCCGTCGGGCAGTTGGAAATGCACGCGCAGATCGCCGTGCTCATCCGGCAGCGTAATGCCGATATCCCCATTGAACAGCCCCAGCGCGCTGTCGTTGCGGCCGATCATCACCGGCCGCCCCCGGTACCAGCGGCCAAGCACGCCCGGCTTGCGGTCAATTAAACCGGCACGCTGCAGCCCGAGCTCAATGCGCTCGTTCAGGCCGGTAACGCCGAACGGCCCTTCACGCAGCGCGCACAGCACCTGGAAACGGCCAAAGGCCGCCAGCACCGTCGCCGCGTCCGCCCCTTCTGCGGTCAGCCGCAAATAGTCGCGGTAGCCCGCCACGCAGGCATCCAACAGCGCCTGATACTCTTCGCTCGTCGCCAGCGCATAGCCCGCAACATCACCGAAACTGCCGTTTAATGCCGCCAGCGCGCGATCCCCCGCTCCGGCGTTGACCGCCAACGCCAGCTGACCGATGCCGGAACGGGCGTCGAAGCGATAGCTCTTGCGCAGCAGGCACAGGCTGTCGCGCACCGCCGCTTCCGCGTCGGCCTGCTGCCCCGTGAGCGAACAACCGGTCAGGCGGCTCAGCTCAGCGGCGCGCGCATCGCTGTATCCCTGCTCGGCAAAACGGCAAATATCGCCCAGCACCGCGCCGGCCTCCACCGAAGCCAGCTGATCGCGGTCGCCGAGGAAAATCACCCGCGCCCGATCGGGCAGCGCGGCAATCAGTCGCGCCATCATCGGCAGATCGACCATCGAGGCCTCATCCACCACCAGCACATCCAAATGCAGCCGGTTGCCACGGTGATAACGCATGCGCTGACTGTTCGGTTGCGCCCCCAACAGACGGTGCAACGTCGCCGCCTCCGTCGGGAACAGCGCCTGCTGCGCCGGGGTCAACGCCAGCTGGCGGCTGGCGCTGCCAAGCGACTCCGTCAGGCGCGCCGCCGCCTTGCCGGTCGGCGCCGCCAGCTGAATGCGCAAGCGCGCGCTTTCATCCAGCTGCACCAGCGCCGCCAACAGTTTGGCGACGGTGGTGGTTTTACCGGTGCCCGGCCCGCCGGAAATGACCGCAATGCGCCGCGTGGCGGCCACCGCGGCGGCGATTTTCTGCCAGTCGGGCTCGTCGCTCGCGGCGCCGAACAAGCGGTCGAGAATGGTGCGCAGCTCAGCCTCCGGCACCGCCAGCGATTCGCCTTCACCGCCGATAAACGCCGCCACTTCGCCTTCGTTTTGCCACATGCGCTGCAGATACAGGCGCGGCCCGCGCAGCACCAGCGGCGTAGCGCCGCTGCCGTCCCCAACCGCCGCGCTGGCCGCCAAACGCTGCTGCCAACGCACGCTATCCGGTCGCCCGGCCGCCTCCCACACCGCCAGCGCCAACGCCGGCTGGCGTCCTTCAAACAGCGTGTCCGCCTGCAGCTGTTCCAGCATCAGGCAGACGTGACCGGCTCCCGCCTCTGCGCTCAGGCAGGCGGCGGCCAGCAAAATATCGGGCTCGTCTTCGTTCGCCACCACGCGGGCGAACTGCACGTCCAGCGGGCGCAGCACGCCAAGCGCCACCGCCTGCTCCAGCAGTGCGATCATGATCCTTCCTCCGTCGCCGCAGCTTCGCCGCTGAACAAGCGATCCATCCCCTCCACCAGCTCAAGCTCGGGGAGACAGGTGAAAATGCCGTTGCCCGGGTGCGCCGCATCCACGCCGCGCAGGAACAGATATATCACCCCGCCAAAATGGCGCCGGTAATCGTAATCCGGCAACCGATGACGCAGATAACGATGCAGCGCCAGCGTATACAGCTGGTATTGCAGATCGTAACGATGCTCCGCCATCGCCTGCTCCATCGCCGGCCGGGTATAGGCGCTACTGTCTTCCCCCAGCCAGTTGGACTTGTAGTCCAGCAGGTAGTATTTGCCCTGCCAGCAGAACACCAGGTCGATAAAGCCTTTCAGCATGCCCTGCACCTGATGAAAATCTAGCGCCGGGCAGCGGGCGGAAAGCGGATCGTAACGCTTCACCAGGGCATCGAGCGCCTTCGCCTGCAACAACCGGTTAATCGGCAAATAGAACTGCAGCTCGGCCTGCTTGTGCTGCGGCGTCAGCGCCGACAACGTCACGCCGCTGTCGTCGAGCGGCGTATTGAGCAACACCTGCATCCACGCCAGCAGAATCGGCTGCCAGTGCTCAGCGAAGCCTTGCTGTTGCAGCTGTTCCTGCAGCCACTGTTCGTCCAGCGGCTGGGTGAAGTCCAGTGTTTCAAACAGGCTGTGCAGGAAGGTGCCGGGCGTTGCGCCGCGCGGGAAGGTATGCGGTGTGAGCGCTGGCTCACTCTCCTCACCCCGCTCGCCCGCGGCGTCGACATCCAGACGCGGCAGCAGATCCTGCATCAGGCTCGAACCGTGCTGTTGCAAACCGGTATAGCTGGTCACCCGCCAAAAATCCTGGATCCGTCGGGTAAAGTTTTTCGCCGCCAGCGTAGCGGCCAGCGATGCCTGGGGCTGCCAGGGCGCCTCGTCCGGCGGTTCCACCAGCGACAGCGCGATGCCGCCGCCCGCCAATTGCTGCAGGCGCTCCTGCAGATACGCGGCGTCGCCGGCCTGCCCGCCCTGCACCAGATAACCCAATGCGCTGCGGTGCAGATCGGTATCGCCCTGTTTCTTGCGCGTGCCCTGGAACAGCGGCGCGATGCCGATGCTGCAGTGGTACACCGAGCGGGTCAGCGCCACGTACAACAGGCGCAGGTCTTCTGCCAACCGCTCTTCCTCCGCCCAGGTCTGGCTCTCTTCATTGGCGTCGAGATCCAGCAACGCCTGGAAACTGTGGCGATCGTGATACAGCGCCTGCTGCTGCTGGCGGAAATTGCCGACGAACGGCAGCCACACCAGATCGAACTCCAGCCCCTTTGATTTATGAATCGTGATCACCTGCACCAGATGCCGGTCGCTCTCCAGCCGCAGTTGCTGATTATCGGACTGGCGATTAGGCTGGGCGATCTGCTGTGCCAGCCAGCGCACCAGCGCATGTTCGCTGTCGAGTTGCGCCGCCGCCTCTTGCAACAACTCCCCCAGATGCAGCACGTCGGTCAAACGACGCTCGCCACCGGCGCTGGCCAGCAGGTTCTCCGCCAGCTGGCGCGCTTTCATCACCTCGCTCAGCATCGGCAACACGCCGCGGCGCAGCCAGAGCGTGCGGTAATCATCGAATTCGTTAACCAGCTCGTCCCAGGCACGCTCATCACGGCTCAGGCCGTCCAGCGTCGGCGCGTCCAGCCCCATCAGCCCGGTGGCCATGGCGCTGCGCAGCGTGCGCTCCTGCTCCGGCGCCAACACCGCCTGCAGCAACCACAGCAGGTCTTTGGCCTCCGGGGTGTCGAACACGCTGTCGCGGTTGGACAGGTAGACCGACGGAATGGACAGCGCGCTCAGCGCATCGCGCACCAGCGCCGCCTCATTGCGGCTGCGCACCAGCACCGTGATATCGGAGGCTTGCACCGGCCGTGGCTCCTTGCCGCCCTGCAGCCACGCCTGGCCCTGCTGCCCGGCGCTGAGCCAGTCGCGAATTTGCGTGGCGCACAGGCGCGCCATCAGCTGTTGGTAATCACTTACACCGGCGCCTTCCCCCTGCTGCAGCCAGAACTGCATCGCCGGTTGCGGCTTGCCGTGCAGGTCAAACGCCAGCCCTTGGTTCTTTTCCGCCGCGCTGACCTCGATAAAGGGGATTTGGCCGAACAGGAAAGGCTTTTCTACCTGAGAAAACAGGTGATTAACGCTGGCGACCATCGACGGCGACGAGCGCCAGTTGGTCTCCAGCGTATAGTGGGCGCTCACCTCTGAGCGCGCCCGCATGTAGGTAAAGATATCGGCACCGCGGAAGGCGTAAATCGCCTGCTTGGGATCGCCTATCAACAGCAGGCCGCAATCGGGCCGGCCGACGTAAAGCTTTTGGAAAATGCGATATTGCTGCGGATCGGTATCCTGAAATTCATCGATCATCGCCACCGGGTAACGCTGGCGGATCGCCTGCGCCAGCTGTTCGCCGCCGCCGCTTTGCAAGGCGCCGTCCAAACGGCTAAGCAGGTCGTCAAACCCCAGCTCGGCGCGCTGGCGCTTTTCTTGTTGAATGGAAGTGCGGATCTCGCTGAGCGCGCGCGCCATGATCAGGTCGCGCAGCGTCAAGGGTTCATCGAACAGCTCGTCGATCGCCGTGAACAGCGCATGCCGCGGCGGCTCGCCTTTCTTGGTCTTCTCCAGCAGCACCGACTGGCGAAATTTATCCAGTTCCTTCGGCAACTGGTAGTCCTGGGTCTCCTGCCCGCTCCATTCGCCGACCTTGTTCAGCCAGTTCGGCAGGTGTTTACTGCTGTAGCTGCGTTTATCGACGCCGGACTGGGCGATCAACGCCTCCAGCTCGCCCGCCACCGCACGCCATTGCGCCTTGATGGCATCGATGCGCGCGACGATCTGCTCGTGGCGCATCAGAACGGTTTCTTCCTCTTTCGGCGGCCGGCGCAGCGCCGGCGCCTCACCGTGCAGATAGCCGGAGAGATCGGCCAGCAACGCTTCCGGGCCGCTCCACTCCTGGCTGACCGCACGCGCCACGCCCAGCGGCAACGGATAGCAGTGGCGACGCCAGAAATCGGCACAGGCCTGCCGCCGCAGCGGCAACTCGTCCTGCACCAGCGTTTGTTCAAACAGCATGCCGGATTCGAAGGCGTTGTGCGTCAGCATTCGTTGGCAAAAGCCGTGAATGGTGTAGATCGCCGCTTCGTCCATTTGCCGCTCCGCCGCCAGCAACTGCGAGGCGGCGTCGGTCAAATCGTCAATTTCAGCCATCAGCGCCGAAAACAGCGGGTTGGCGCTGACGCCCCGCACGCAGGCGATGCGCAGCCCGTGGATATTGTCGCGGATACGCCCGCGCAGCTCCTCGGTGGCGGCCTCGGTAAAGGTCACCACCAGGATTTCTTCGACCGTCAGCGGCCGGGGAAACGCCGCTTCACCGCCCAGCCCCAGCAGCAAACGCAGGTACAGCGCGCCGATGGTAAAGGTTTTGCCTGTGCCCGCCGACGCCTCGATCAGGCGTTCGCCGAACAGCGGCAGCGTCAGCGGCTCCAGCCTCTGCGGGGCAGTTTCCGTCATGGCGTCGCCACTTTGCGCGGCAGGATCTGCTGCAATGCAGACGCGTTCGGATAGGTGACCCAGCCCTTAGGCGCCGCGTAATCCGCCTTGTCTTGCCCGCTGCCGCTCACCTGCGACAACACAGCCAGCCCCTGTGGCTGGATCACCGCCTGGTGGAAATAATCCGCCAGTTTGGCCGGCGTCAGCTGTTGCACCTGCGCAATCAGCTTCTGACGGGTATCGAAGGCGAAATTGCCGCGATCGAAATCGTTGGCGAACCGGCTGGCCTCTTCGCTCAGGGTTTGCGGCCGCTGCTTCAGCTCATTGATGAGCGCCTGTTTGTACTGTTCAAAGTCCGCTTCGCTCATGTCGCGCAAGCGTTTCTCGGTTTTCGGATAGAAATCCTGATAGCGCTGGTACAGGTAGGCCGGCTGTTTGCTGTTGCTCTGCAACAGGAAGCCCACGCCCCATTGGCGCCCCACCGACATTGGGAAGGCGAAGACCGCATATCCCAATTGCTCCTGAGTGCGCAGCTGGCTATAGAACCACGGCTGAATAATCTGCCCCAGCAATGAGCTGTAGGCCATGCCGGCCACTTCGTCGTAGCCGGTCGGCACATAGACCGCCGCCAGCGCCGAATCGGTGCTGCTGCCCACCTGTTGCAGATTGGCCAGATGATTTTTGTCCACCACCACGTCTTCGCCGTGCCACCATTCGATGCCGGTACAGCCCAGGCGATGTTTCAGCGTCGACGCCAGCGTGTCGACCTGCTGCTTGCTCATATTGCCCACCACCAGCAACTCCGGCGTAGCCTCGGCCAGCAGGCTGTCGCGATAGGCCAGCACGTCTTTCAGCGTCAGCGTCTTCAGCACTTCGCGGCGTTCGCTGCGTTCGGAATACGGCACGCGGGAAACCATCTGCACCGGCTGAATGGCCAATTCAAACGCCTTGCCCTTCTCGGCGGCGTCCAACTGCTCCAGATACCAGGACTTGGCCTGCGCCAGCTGATCTTCCGTCGGCGTGAAGCTGGAATAGCCTTCGATCAGCGCCGTCAGCAACTGCGGCAGGCGCTGGGTAAAGCCGTTGGCGTTAAACATCAGGCCGTTGTTCGGCGAGGTCGAGAAGCTCAGCCCGCCAACCGATGCCTGATAGCTCAGCTGATCCAGCGCGAGGCCGGCCAGATAATCCGTCAGTGAGAACAGCACCTGGTTGCGCGCGGAATCCATGGTCTTGGCGTTGCGGAAAGCGACGGTGACGTCGGCCTTCGGCTCATCGGCGAAGTAACGGCTCGGCATGTACAGCACGCGCAGGCCGGGGTTATCCACCACCATTTCCGGCTTTTTGAACTCGTGCGACGGCTTGGTCAGGGTAAAGTCATCCGGGATGTACGGATTGAGCGTCGGTAACGACAGGGAAATCCCACTCCCTAACTGCTGCCACTGCGTAAAGCGCTGCGGCGTGATTTTGTCGACCTGGTAAGGCGCGTTGACGAAATAGGCCGTCTTGTTGTGCGGCTCATCCGGACTGACGAACCAGATGCGGGCGTTTTGCGGCGTCATGCCGTCCAGGCGTTCGGCGATCGCCTTCGGATCATAGCGATCGGCCAGGTAAGGCGCGTCCAGCGCATGTTCAACCGGCACGCGCAGCATGGTGTCCACCAGCCATTCGATGTAGTCCATGTCGCGCGTGATCGACGGATAACGGAAATCCAGATTCAGAACATGCGAGATTTCGTCGAAGTAACTTTGCTTGATGCCTTCGCTGCGCAGCATTTTCAGGTAGTTGAAAATGGCGGCGACGACCTCGTCGCGCTTGGCCAGGCCTTTGTCGGTCAGTGAAACGCTGATGGCGAAGACCCCGCCGTTGCGATCCACCATCGGATCGGCGCCGGCATTGATGGCGTCCGCCAGCCCCTGCTTCTGCAACCAGTCAGACAGGGTGTTCTTGCTGCGGTTGCCGATCAGGTAGCTGATGTAGGTATCGGTTTTGCTGCGAAACGCGGCGCTGTTGTTATCGATGCGAAACTCGACCTTCAGCTGTTTGCACGGCTGTGCCGGCACATAATGAATGATGATGCCCTGTTGTTCCGGCGTCACCGCCGGCACGGTGATCGGCGGCACGCTGGCGTCGTGATTCGGCACGCGGCCAAAGGTTTTCGCCGCAATATCAGCCAGCTGAGGCAGCGGCTGATTGCCGTACAAAACGCCCATCATCAAATTGGCAGAATAGTAGCGCTTATAGAAGCCGGTCAGCTCATCGTGCAGCTTGCTGTCCGGCTTGTCTTTCAGCGTATCGAGATTGCCGCCGGAGAAGCGCGCGCTCGGGTGCGCCGGGTTAAGGGTTTCCGCGCCCACCTGCGCCATACGCATACCGTCGCGCGAACGCGCCATCGTCAACTCGGCGTTAACCGCGTTGCGCTCACGGTCGGCATTGCCCGGATCCAGCAGCGGCTCGGCAATGGCGTCGGCCATGCGATCGACCGCCGGCTCCAGCGCGTCATTTTCCACTTCCAGATAGAAGGCGGTGCGATAAGAAGCCGTGCTGGCGTTGTGGCTGCCGCCATGCTTTTTCAGGAACTCGGACAGGTTTTCCGGCTCTGGATAGCGCTTGGAGCCCATCAGCACCATATGTTCCAGATAGTGCGCCAAACCCAGTTGGCTGTTCGGATCTTCAAGCGAGCCGACCGGCAATGCCAGCGCCGCCAGCGATTTCGGCGCCTGGGCATCTGACACCAGCAACACCGTCATGCCGTTAGTCAATTTGATCGCCTCATACTGACGCGGATCGTGTTCGCTTTTGTTGATCTTCTCCGCCAGCGGTTGCCATCCTTGCGCGGCCCAACTCAACGGCGCCCAACACATAGCCAATAATACCAGCCCGGTGATACGGGCCAACTGTCTGCGCATATCCAAAATAAACCCCTATTCTGACGTCGCTGCGCCCACTCCCTGACGGTGGCGACGTTCATCAAAACCACATAACCAAATCTGTACTCACCGGATTCTTCGCCAATATGGCGACCCGAACTCGGCGGGTATATTCCTGTACGTTATGTAAGACCGGGAATTACCCCAATGGTTGAATATAACCTTCGTTATTTTTACCACCTACCGCCGCACAGCACCACCGGGTGATTGTTACCCCAGGTTATGCCGCGCCACCGGCAGCAGATAACGCTCTGTTTCGGCCAGTATTTGCGCTAAGTATTCATTATCCAATTGGCGAAACACTCGCTGCACGTAGGGATCTTCCCCTTCTCCGGGAATGCGCTGATCGCCCTGCCAGGCCTGCAGCAATTTGGCGCGCGCCTTGATTTGCGCGTCTTCCTCCCAGTCGATTTGCTGCGTTTCCGGCAGATAGCACTGACTCAGCCACGCCCAGCCGCTCTTGTTCAGCAACAGCAGCGGCTGACTCAGACCGCGCTGATAGCCCGTCAGCAGTTCCGCCAGCTGCGCCTGTGCCTCTTCAGGCGCCAGCGCGGCAAAGCGCCAGGCGGAGTTCTTGCGGCCATACATGCGGCTCTCGCCGGTGCCGCCGGCGCAGCAGTACACCAGGTGCTCCAGCCACAGCAATATGCCATCCACCGCCGACAGCGTCGCGGGCCGCCAGCGCAACAGGCCGTCATCCTGCACCTGATGCAGCCAGCCGCTGAGGCGCACGCCGGCGATATCGATATCCAGCTCCAGGCTATGGCTCTCTGCGCGTTCCGCACGCACCTGCTCGGCCAGTTCGCTCATCTCTTCCTGCTGCTTTTGCCAATAAATTTCGCCGAAGGCGCCATAGGGCAAGCCGCCGGCGGCGCGCACCCGCTGGAACAGCCGTTCGGGATCGTCACCGTCGATCAGCGTATTCAACAGTTGGCTGTTGAACTGGTAGCGGCTGAGGTTATCCAGCGTGAAGGGTTCTTCGTCGGGCAGCTCGGTCTCTTCCAGGATAAAACTGACGCCCAGCCGCAGTTGGAAAAACGCGCGAATCGGATGGCGGTAAAACCGCAGCAGTTCATCCAGCGATATTTGCTGCAGCGCTTCGGCGGGCAGCGGCTGGTTGAACGCCGGATGCGCCGCACCGCGCCCATCGGCGGCAGGCAGCCACTCGGCGGCATAGCTTTGATCCTCCGAGCCAGGCAAGAAGTTCTCGGCGGCGAACGGCATGCGCGCGTGCCACTTCAGCAAGTGCTCACCAACCCGCCGGGCGCTGTCGTCTGCGCTAAGCTCTTCATCTCCCGGCAGGCAATAGCTTTGTTCCAGGTACTCCAGCAGCTCGGTGACCAGTACCGAAGGGTAACGCGGGCTGTTGTCCTGAATGGAACGGCCGATGAAACTGATATACAGCCGCTGCTGAGCGGACAAAATCGCTTCCAGGAACAGATAACGGTCGTCATCGCGCCGGCTGCGGTCGCCGCGTTTGACCTGCTGCGCCATCAGATCGAAACCCAGCGGCGGCAGCGTGCGCGGATACACGCCGTCATTCATGCCCAGCAGGCACACCACCTTGAACGGAATGGAACGCATCGGCATCAGCGTACAGAAGTTGATTTTCCCGGCGAGGAAGCGCTGGCTGATGCGCTCCTGATCGAGACGCGCCGCCAGATCGTCCCGCAGAATGGTCAACGGCACCTCATCGGGATAGCGTGCCGCCAGGCCAAAATTAATGGCCTGCTGCCACTGCTGTTCGATCAGCGCCAGCACCACCTCGGTGTCGCTGTCCGCAGCGAAGAAAGCATCCAGCAGTTGCCGGCAGAGCGGCAGCCACGCCTCGAGCGGGCGCGCTTCGCTCAAGATTTGCCGCCAGTGGCTGAGCTGCGCCAGCAGGTCTGCCAGCTGCCCCGCCAGTTCGGCGACCAATCCGCTCGATTCGTCGTAAGGCAAAATGCCCTGCCAATCGCCGGCATTGCTGTCCATCGCGTAGCCAAGCAACATGCGCGTGATGCCAAAGCGCCAGGTATGTTGGCCGGTAGCGGGCAGATCCAGTTCGCGCACGTTATCGTCGTCCAGGCCCCAGCGCACGCCGGATTCACCGACCCAATGGCGCAGCAGGCGCAGCCCCTCTTCGCCAATGGCGAAACGGGCGGCCAGGGCCGGCACCTCAAGCAGCGCCAGCACCTGTTCCGAGGTAAAACGGCTTTGCGGCAGATCGAGCAGTGAAATGAACGCCTGCAACGCAGGATGCGCCTGGCGCGCTTTACGGTCGGAAATGGCGAACGGCAGGTAGCGCTCGGCAGGGGCATTGCCGAACACCGCCTGAATGTAAGGCGTGTAGCTGTCGATATCCGCCACCATCACGATGATGTCGCGCGGCGTCAACGACGGATCCTGCGCCAGCATGGTCAGCAGTTGATCGTGCAGCACCTCCACTTCCCGCTGCGGGCTGTGGCAGGCATGCAGGCTGAGGGATCGGTCGTTCTCATCTAGCGGACGTTTGCTGAAGCTGCTTTCCAGCGTTTCCGCGGTAATACCGATCACCGTATGGTCTTCCAGCTCCAGCATGTCGCGCTGAACGGCGTGCAGCATGGTATCGGCCGGGATATCGACAAAGGCGTCAACCTCTTGCGCCCCTTCCATCTGCGACAGCAGATAGAGGTGATCGCGCCCCAGCTTGCCCCAAGAGGCCAGCAGCGGGTTGCTGAGCTGCTGCTGGCCTTCGGCGTCAAACAGGCGCGCCGCGTCATCCGGCTGGCGGAACAGCCCGTGCTCGCGTGCCTGATGGTAGTGACGGCGCTTGCGGCTCTGCAAGCGGGCCAGGAAAGCGTAATCCTGAATATCGCCCCAATAGTAGCGACAGGGGTTGGTGAACATCAGGTGGATATCGATATGCCGCCCCAGCGCCTGCAGCGCCTCCAGATAGACCGGCGGCAACGCCGAGATACCGCAGATAAACACCCGCGGCGGCAAACCGGGCGGGCAGGTTTTTGCCTGCTCCAGCGCGTGGATAAATCGGCTGTACAGATTGGCGCGGTGCCATTCCGGCTGCCCCAGCTCGCACGTGTACTCCACCAGCCGCGCCCAGAGCGGCGCCTGCCATTGCTGAGCCTCCGCCAGGCCGTCGATGCGCTCACCGCGCTGCCAGCTCTCCAGCCACTGCGGGCGATAAACCAAATACTGGTCGAACAGGTCGGCGACCCGACCGGCCAACTGGTGAATCTTGCGCTTGTCACCGTCATCGGTCAGATAGTGCTGCAGTGGCGCAAACGCCGGCTGAGTCAGCATCTCCGGCAGCAACCACATCAGCTTCCAGGTCATGGCGTCCTTGCTGAAGGCGCTCTCTTTCGGGATATCCGGCAACACCCGGGTGAACATGTCCCAAATAAAGGTCGCCGGCAGCGGAAACGCAATATTGGCGGCGATGCCGAACTGTTCCGCCAACTGCATCTGCAGCCATTGCGCCATACCGGGGCTCTGCACCAGCACCACTTCCGGTTGAAAAGGATCGGCCAACGGATCTCTGGCTATCAGCGCGCTGGTCAGCGTTTTCAACAAATCCAGCTGATTGGAATGATAAACCGTGAACATCAAGGCTCCTTTAAAACAAAAGACATACCGGCTTAAAAGCGGGTGCAATACCAGCGGCTCAGCGTCGCCCACTGCCGCTGCGGGGTTTGGACTCTAACCGTCAATCGGCGGCAATCATTCTCCGCATCGTCAAGCGCCGTCTCGCGTCGCCAACCTTCCGGCGGCGATTCGGCCTCGAGCCGCCCGGTGACGGCGAACGCTTCTAACTGCTGATGCGCCAGCGCCCAGGCTTGCCGGTAGTGCCACTGGCGCTGAAACGACTGCAACAGCACCTGATGATACTGTAACAAGCCAAGCAGCGACACCGAGAACAGCAAGGCCGCCACCAACACTTCCGGCAGGCTGAAGCCGTTGCGGGATAGCCGCCCTGCCCGAGCGTTAGCCGTCACAGTCGGTCAGCCTTTTCTCTGGGCAAAAATCCAGCCGACCGCCCGGCTGAGCTTGCACCTTGCCAGCGGTCTCTGCGCCGTTAAAGGTGCCCCACTGATACAGCCAAAGCGGTTCACCTCCGCGCATCTCACCAAGGCCGCGTATCGTCACAACGCCCGCTCTGGCAGACAGCCGGGCGCAGGCCGTCAGTTCCGCGCGCTGCCTGCATAACCAGGCCGCCGCACTCAGCTCGGCGCGTGGCCAGCGCTGGCTCATGCCCCAACTCAGCGCCGAAGCGGCCTGATTATAAGCCTGAAGGTAACGCTGCTGATCGGCGGCCAGTAACAGCGCGTTATCCAACTGCCGATGCTGAGCGTTAAGCAACATCAGCCCCAGCGCCAACAGCAACATCACCGCCGCCAGAGTGCTACCGCCCCGCTGGGTTCGCCAATTCATGGCAGCGCCGCCATTTCGACGCTCGCACTCAGGCTGCGCCTGATACGCGTATCGCTGGCGGAGCGCCCCGCCAGCGTCAGGTGAGCCAAGGTCGCGCCGTGATCGCCCCGCTCGATCGCCACATGAAACCGCTCAATGCGCACTTCGTCATGATCGAGCAACCGCTCCCAGCCACCGCCATCGCATTGGCTCACGCCGCGCTGCCCTTCCAAGCCGCCATTGCGCAGCCGGTAACCGAAATAGCCCGCATCCTCGCCCGAAGCGAGCCATTGCCCGCTGCGAGCGATGTCGTAGGCAACGATAACGCAACTGCCCGCCGCTTCTCCCGATGCCTGACCGATCAGCAACGGACGGCCGGCGCACTGCCCGGCGCAAAAACCGGCGCGGCGCAGATCTTTCTCAATGCCGAACGCCAGTTGCCGCAGCGTTGACTCCAGCCGAAAGTGCTGGCTGACGACCACGCTTTGCTGGCGCAACAACGGATAGGTTTTCGCCGCGCCGAGCGCGATCACGCTGCCGAAGACCAACGCCAACATCACCTCCGGCAAGGTAAAACCGCGTTCTAAAGTCAACATAGCGCAATGCCCCTGACCCGCTGCCCTTCGCTGCACAAACGCAGCCGCCCACGGGCGGACAGCACCAGCCGCAGGCTGCCTGCGTCGTTGCTGAGAAGGATGTGCCCCGCCTGCGCAGTATTGCGCAAACCGTAAAACCCAATCTCTTTGCCGGTGTAGCCGCTCAAAGCGACGTCGCGATAAGACGGCGAGAAAACGGCGCCTTCGGCGGAAGCGCAATCCGTCGGCGGCACGCCACCGCCCAGACACCAGGGCGTGCCGTTCTTGAACCACAGCAGCGTCGCGCGGTTACGCCAGTTGGCGTCCGCCTGCAATCGCAGCAAAAACGCCAGCAGCTGCTGAGCCGTGTGTTCCAGCCGCAGCGCTTGCTGATGATAACGCCATTGCCCGACGCCCCAGCCGGTGAGCATGCCGGCGATCAATATCGCCGCCAACAGCTCAATCAGCGTCATGCCACGCTGGCGATCATCGATATTCGAGAGAGTATTGTCTTTCATGCCGCCAGTGTAAGGATCGCCACAACGCGGTAAAGCCGCATGCATAATCGCTGCGGCAAGCTGCGCAATGTTTTATTTACGACGGCAGAGGACGACAAAAAAATGCGGCGCGGTGCGCAATGCGGATAAAAAAAGGGGTGCAATCTCTGCCCCCCTGGTGTGATGCGGTTAAGGTTAGATCGCGACCGGCGCCTTGATGGCCGGGTGCGGATCGTAACCTTCGATCTCGAAGTCTTCGAAACGGTAATCGAACAGCGAAGCCGGCTTGCGTTTGATCACCAGTTTCGGCAACGGACGCGGTTCACGCGTCAGCTGCAGCTGAGTCTGTTCCATGTGGTTGCTGTACAGGTGGGTATCGCCGCCGGTCCAGACGAAATCGCCCACTTCCAGATCGCACTGCTGCGCCATCATATGCACCAGCAGCGCGTAGCTGGCGATGTTGAACGGCAGGCCGAGGAACACGTCGCAGGAACGCTGGTACAGCTGGCAAGAGAGCTTGCCGTCCGCGACGTAGAACTGGAAGAACGCGTGGCACGGCGCCAACGCCATCTGATCCAGCTCGCCGACGTTCCAGGCGGAAACGATGATGCGGCGCGAATCCGGATCCTGCTTCAGCTGTTGGAGCACGTTACTCAGCTGATCGATCTGACGGCCGTCCGCCGCGCCCCAGGCGCGCCACTGTTTGCCGTACACCGGGCCGAGATCGCCGTTTTCATCGGCCCACTCGTCCCAAATGGTGACCTTGTTGTCACGCAGGTAGGCGATGTTGGTATCGCCGTTCAGGAACCACAACAGCTCATGAATGATCGAACGAAGATGACATTTCTTGGTGGTCACCAACGGGAAACCTTCCTGCAAGTTGAAACGCATCTGATGGCCGAAAATCGACAGCGTGCCAGTGCCGGTACGGTCGGCTTTAGGGGTGCCCTCGGCGAGCACCTTGTTCATCAAATCCAGATACTGTTTCATTTGTCCCTCACGACATTTGTTGCTGCGGGCGACGACGGTACGCCCAAATCATCATAATAATACCGGCCACCACCATCGGGATGGACAGGATCTGCCCCATGCTGATCACGCCGTCGAACAGGCCGAGCTGGGCATCCGGCTGGCGGAACGCTTCAACGATGATGCGGAATGCGCCATAACCGATCAGGAACAGGCCCGAGACGGCGCCCATCGGCCGCGGCTTGCGAATAAACAGGTTCAGAATGATAAACAGCACCACGCCTTCCAGCAGCAGTTCATACAGCTGCGACGGGTGGCGCGGCAGTACGCCGTACTGATTCAATAACGGCAGCAAGGAAGGATCGGCGGCGGCGAGGGCCACGTCTTCGCTGCGCGAACTTGGGAACAGCATCGCCCAAGGGGTATCGGTGGTCACGCGGCCCCACAGTTCACCGTTGATGAAGTTGCCGAGGCGGCCGGCGCCCAGGCCGAATGGGATCAATGGCGCGATAAAATCGGAAACCTGGAAGAAGGTGCGTTTGGTGCGGCGAGCGAACCAGAACATCACCAGAATCACCCCCATCAAGCCGCCGTGGAACGACATGCCGCCATCCCAGACCTTGAACAGATAGAGCGGGTTATCCAGGAACAGCGGCAGGTTATAGAACAACACATAGCCTACGCGGCCGCCGACGAATACGCCCAGGAAACCGGCGTAGAGCAGGTTTTCAACTTCGTCTTTGGTCCAGCCGCTGCCCGGCTTGTTGGCACGGCGCACCGCCAGCCACATGGCAAAAACGAAGCCGACCAGGTACATCAGGCCGTACCAATGCAGAGAAACCGGGCCAATGGAGAAAATGACCGGATCAAATTTAGGAAACGCCAGATAGCTATTGCTCATCTATCACCACAACATGTCTGTTATTTTTCCCCATGCGGGGGCGGCAGGTGCCAAGCGGCGGCGGAGATTGTCCCGCGTCTTGCAAGCAGCAGCATTGGCCGCTGCGGTGTGCAAGGCGACGAGCCTGCGCCGCACTGAGGTTGCGCATCATAACATAGGCTTAGCGCGGTCCGGTCCGGCAGGCCGGGAAAAGTTCTGTAAAAAAATCACAACGCGCGGCGGCTACCGGCCCCCGCGGATCAATCCGCCCATGCCGCGTCGCTCCATAAACGCCGCCACCAAATGGCGCACTTCGGTGGTCATCTGGGTGTTCAACACCCGCTGCGCCAACATTTCGGCGTCGGCAAGGTCGATATGCCGCAGCAGGTATTTGATGCGCGCCACGCTGCGGCCGTTCATGCTCAGATTGCGATAGCCCATGCCCACCAGCAACAGCGCGCCCATGGGATCGCCGGCCAGTTCACCGCACAGGCTAAGCTGCAACCCGGCCGCGTTCCCCTGCTCGGCGATCAGTTTCAGCACCTGCAGCATCGCAGGATGCAAACTGTCATACAGCGAGGCGACCCGGGTATTGTTGCGATCTACCGCCAACAGGTACTGGGTCAAATCGTTGGTGCCGACCGAGATGAAATCAACGCGCCCGGCCAGATGCGGGATCAGGAAAATCATCGACGGCACTTCCAGCATCACGCCGATTTTCGGTTTCGGGATCGCATAGCCAAGCACCTCTTCCACCTCGCGCCCGGCGCGGTCAATCAGGCGTTTGGCCTCATCGACCTCTTCCAGGCTGGTGACCATCGGCAACAAAATGCCCAGATTGCCGGTACCGGCGTTGGCACGCAGCATGGCGCGCACCTGAATCAAAAAGATCTCCGGCTGATCCAGGGTGATGCGGATGCCGCGCCAGCCCAGGCAGGGGTTCTCTTCGCTAATCGGCATATAAGGCAGCTGCTTGTCAGCGCCGATATCCAGAGTGCGCAGCGTAACCGGCTTGCTCGGGTAAAGCTGCAGCATGCCCTGGTACTGCGCGACCTGTTCCTCTTCGGAGGGGAAGCCGCTTTGCAACATGAACGGGATTTCGGTGCGGTATAACCCCACGCCATCTACCCGGCCGCCCAACAGCTGTTCATGTTCCGGGCTGAGGCCGGCATTCAGCATCACCTGAATGCGCTCGCCGCTTTTCAACTGCGCCGGCTGCTCGACGTCGTCTTCCGCCAGCTTGCTCAGCTCCAGCTCTTCGCTGATCAGCCGTTGATATTCCTGCACCAGCACCGGTTCAGGATCGACCAGCAGTTCACCGCGATAACCGTCGACGATCAGCAGCCGCTGGCTGAGCAGAGAAGGCTGGATGTCGGCGCCCATCACCGTCGGCACCCCCATCGCCCGCACCAAAATCGCCGCATGCGAGTTGGCGGCACCGTCGCGCACCACCACGCCGACCAGGCGATCCTGCGGCACTTCTGCCAGCAATGTCGCGGTCAGCTCATCCGCCACCAGCACAAAACGCGCCGGCCACTGGGTGGCGCCCTGAGTGGTGTCGTCGAGGTGGAACAGCAGGCGCTGGCCCAGCGCGCGCAGGTCGCTGCCGCGCTCGCGCATGTAGGTGTCCTGCAGTTTGGCAAACTGCTCGGCAAAGGTTTCTATCACCTGTTTCACCGCCCACTCCGCCACCGAACCGTTGTCGATTTCGGCGAACAGTTCGCGCTTGAGACGGGCGTCATTTAACAGGTGAGAGTAAAGATCGAAGATCGCCGCGCTCTCTTTTTGCGAGCTGGCGGCAAAACGCTTGCTGAAGCGGCGAAACTCCGCGCCGGCCTCTTCCAGCGCCAGCGTCAGGCGCTCGCGCTCGCTGGCGGTGTCCAGCGTCGAAGCGCGGTAAACCTGATCGAGCGAAGGCTGGCTGCTGTCCTGCCACCCTTCCGCCACCGCCACGCCGGGCGAGGCCGCCAGCGCGCGCACGCGCGTTTGGCGATACTGGCCGAAAATGGCGTTGAGCTGCGATTGTGACAGGATCCCGGCCATCTGCGTGGCCAGGGTGACCATGAAAGACTCTTCGCTTTCGTCGAACTGGCGCAGCTCGCGCTGCTGCACCACCAGCACACCCAGCAGCTGGCGCCGATGAATGATCGGCACCCCGAGGAAGGATCGGAAACGATCCTCTTTCACCTGCGGGACGTATTTGAAACTGGGGTGGCTTTGGGCATCGGCCAGGTTGATAGGCTCGGCTCTGCGGCCGACCAACCCGACGACGCCCTCGTCAAACGCCAATGCGATAGTGCGCCCGCGCGGCTTTTTCAGCCCGCGCGTGGCCATCAGGTAGTAGCAGCGGCGATCGTTGTCCGCCAGATAGATGGAACACACTTCGGTGTCCATCGCCAGACAGGTTTCATTGACCAGCAGATCCAGCGCATCCGTCAGACTGGCCGCCGCAGCCACCTTCTCTACAATTTCTCGCAAGCGCGTGAGCATAGTCGGCTTAACTTAACCTCTCTTTCGGCGATAAGCAGGAGCCTGCCGCGGCGCCGCCTGCTCTTGCATCGGCATCACGGTCACGGCGAATTCTTTCATCACCCGGCGGTAAACGTCGCGTTTGAACGACACCACCTGGCGTACCGGATACCAGAAGCTCACCCAGCGCCAACCGTCGAACTCCGGCGTGCTGCTGCGCTGCATATTGATATCAGCGTCATTGCACAGTAGCTGCAACAAAAACCATTTTTGCTTTTGGCCGATACAAACCGGCTTTGTGTCCCAACGCACCAAACGTTTCGGCAATTTATAGCGCAACCAGTTGCGGGTCGAAGCCAGGATGCGCACATCCTTTTTACTCAGCCCCACTTCTTCGAACAGCTCACGGTACATCGCCTGCTCCGCAGTTTCGCCAGGGTTAATCCCACCTTGGGGAAACTGCCAGGAGTGCTGACCGTAACGGCGGGCCCATAAGACCTGCCCCTGACGATTACAGATTACGATACCAACATTCGGGCGGTAGCCATCATCATCGATCACCGGACTACCTCGATAAGCTTAAATTCGCATAGATGTCCTGATTGTTTCACACAAGCTACAGGCGGTAAACCACTGCTTTACGGCGCTGCGGGCCGAATAACATTGGGATAACTCACAGATATAGGCAAAGTTATAAACACACCCTAGCCTTTCAGACCGGTTTTATTCACTTTTTCTGTGGATAGGTGTGTGCAGAACTCGAGGAATAAGCCGGTAAAACTCTTAACCCCTAAAATCCCCCCTCAACACTAAAAACTCATATTTATTTTAAAAACATACAATTATGTATTAACGCATCTTTATATACAGGGCAAAAATGTGATCTGTGCACGGTAAGGATCTTACCCTGGCGAAAGATCCACCAACGTCGTTTTTATCCACAGATTATCCGGGCAAGTTACGCACAAAACGGACAAATTCGTAAAAAACCGCCCGAGTCAAGGCTGTAAATTGAACCAGTGATCGGCAAAAATTTGGGTTATCCCAAAAATCTGTGGATAAATAGGTGTAAGATCCTGTTTATTGTCGGTGGCTTCAGGTGAACAAGCCCCGCCAGTGCATTGTCCACCACGCCAAGAAAGGAAAAAAGTCATGTAAAATCATGCTACTATTATTCTTTTCCCCAAGCGATGGCGGTTATCGCTCACCGTGCATAATTGCAGTGCATTTTTCAACCAAATTAGACAGGCTTGATTTATGGCGTTTTTATCCCCTTTGCCGCCCCCGCCGGAAAATGAACGGCAGCTGTTCGAGCGCGCTCAGGCGCTGGCCGGCGCCAGCTTTGGCGAACTGGCCGCTCGCGCGCAGCTGCCGATCCCCAAGGATCTGAAACGCGATAAAGGTTGGGTAGGCATGCTGCTGGAGCTGTATCTCGGCGCCATGGCCGGCAGCAAACCGGAGCAGGACTTTCCCGAGCTGGGCATCGAGCTGAAAACCATTCCTGTCGACGCCGCCGGCAAACCGCTGGAAACCACTTTTGTCTGCGTCGCTCCGCTCACCGGCAACAGCGGCGTCACCTGGGCCAACAGCCACGTTCGCTACAAGCTGGCGCGCGTGTTGTGGATACCGGTAGAAGGCGAACGCCAGATCCCGCTGGCCGAACGCCGCGTCGGTTCGCCGCTGCTGTGGAGCCCAAGCGCGGCAGAAGACGAAATGCTGCGCCGCGACTGGGAAGAATTGATGGATCTGATCGTGCTCGGCCACGTAGAGCGCATCACCGCACGCCACGGCGAAGTGCTGCAGCTGCGCCCCAAAGCGGCTAACAGCAAGGCGCTCACCGAAGCCATCGGCGAACAAGGGCAACCGATCATGACGCTGCCGCGCGGCTTCTATCTGAAAAAGAGTTTTACCGGCGCGCTGCTGGCAAGACATTTCTCAATCTAAGCGATTTCGTTTAACTCTGGTTTAGCTGCCCCTATCAGCGCCATGATAAACGCGTATAATTCACGCTTTGCATTTATTAAGTATTAATAAGGTGTGTCGAGCAATGTTCGAATGGATTATGGATCCCAATGCCTGGTTAGCGTTAGGCACGCTAACCATTCTTGAGATCGTACTGGGTATTGATAACATCATTTTTCTGTCGCTGGTGGTGGCCAAGCTGCCCAAAGCGCAACAGAACAAAGCTCGCCGGATCGGGCTGGCCGCCGCCATGCTTATGCGCCTGGCGCTACTGGCTTCCATCGCCTGGGTGATTCGCCTGACCCATCCGCTGTTTACCGTGATGGAGCACAGCGTATCCGCTCGCGATCTGATCCTGCTGCTGGGCGGGCTGTTCCTGATCTGGAAAGCCAGCAAAGAGATCCACGAAACCATCGAAGGGTCGGAAGAAGAGCACCACACCAAGGTGCACAGCTTCTTCGGCGCGATCGTGCAGATCATGCTGTTGGATATTATCTTCAGCCTGGATTCGGTGATTACCGCCGTGGGCCTTTCCGACCATCTGTTCATCATGATGGCGGCAGTGGTGATCGCCGTCGGCGTGATGATGTTCGCTGCCCGACCGATCGGCGAATTCGTCAACCGCCATCCGTCGGTGAAAATGCTGGCGCTGGCGTTCCTGATCCTGGTGGGCTTCACGCTGATGCTGGAAAGCTTCCAGGTGCACGTGCCAAAAGGCTACATCTACTTCGCCATGTTCTTCTCGATGTCGGTAGAAGCGCTCAATCTGATGCGCAGCAAAAAAAATCGCGCGCCGGAATAACGCTATCTATATGAAAGCCGCCATTGGCGGCTTTCATCACTTTGTTGACCTCTCATTTCACTTTTTCTTATCAGATAAAGACTTATCTGAGACGCGCTTCGCCGAGAGTTTGCTAATCTTGAAAGAACATTATTTTCTGCATAATCGAGGATCCGCAGGATGAAAAAGTGGGTAATGGCAGTGTCTGCGCTGGTGATGGTGGCTGGCCTGGCGGGGTGTTCCAGCGACTACGTGATGGCGACCAAAGACGGCAACATGATCCTGACGCAAGGCAAACCGGAGATCGATGAAGATACCGGCCTCATCAGCTATAAAGACGAGAAAGGCAACCAGCGCCAGATCAACGGCGATCAAGTTTCTCAGGTTATCGAACGCTAATCACCGCCCGCCGGCTATCGCCCGTTCAAGCGCGGTAGCCCCCATTCGCGTCCGCACGGAATCCGCTTCCCCCATCTTCACCGCTTGGTTATAGTCAGGAAAGGCGACATCGCCGCCCGACGGACTCTGCGCCGTCTTCTGACATTGGGCTCCTGTTTCACCGGGCCGCGCGGCCCGTAAGCGCTAACAAGAAAGGAAGGCCGTTAATGCAATACCACCGTATTCCCCACAGTTCTTTAGAAGTGAGCGTGCTGGGACTGGGCACCATGACCTTTGGCGAACAGAACAGCGAAGCCGACGCCCATGCGCAACTGGACTATGCATTGGCCGCAGGCGTCAACCTGATAGACACCGCCGAACTGTACCCGGTGCCGCCCCGTCCGGAAACCCAGGGCCTGACCGAAAGCTATATCGGCAGTTGGCTCAAGGCGCGCGGCAATCGCGAAAAAATCGTCCTGGCCAGCAAAGTCTCGGGCCCGGTGCGCGGCACCGACAGCAGCATTCGCCCGCAGCAGGCGCTCGATCGCAAAAACATCCGCGCCGCGCTGGACGCCAGCCTCAAGCGGCTGAATACCGATTATCTCGATCTCTACCAATTGCACTGGCCGCAGCGCGCCACCAACTGTTTTGGCAAACTCAACTATCAATACACCGACGACAAAGCCGCGGTCACGCTGCTGGAAACGCTGGAGGCGCTGACCGAGCAGGTGCGCGCCGGCAAGATCCGCTATATCGGGGTTTCCAATGAAACGCCCTGGGGCGTGATGCGCTACCTGCAGCTGGCGGAGAAACACGAGCTGCCGCGCATCGTGTCGATTCAAAACCCGTACAGCCTGCTGAACCGCAGCTTTGAGATTGGCCTGGCCGAGATCAGCCAGCACGAAGGGGTGGAACTGCTGGCCTATTCCAGCCTGGCGTTCGGTACCCTGAGCGGTAAATACCTCAATGGCGCAAAACCGGCCGGTGCGCGCAATACGCTGTTCACCCGCTTCAACCGTTATTCAGGGCAGCAAACCCAGCTGGCGATCGCCGAGTACGTGGCGCTGGCCAAAAAACACGGGCTGGATCCTTCGCAGATGGCGTTGGCCTTCGTGCGTCAACAGCCGTTTGTCGCCAGCACCCTGCTGGGCGCCACCACGGTGGATCAGTTGAAAATCAACATCGACAGCCTCGATGTGGTATTGGATGAAGACGTGCTGCAGGCGCTCGAAGAAATCCATACCCGGTTTACCATTCCGGCGCCTTAATACAGCAAGGGCGCAGCCTGGCTGCGCCCCGTTTCACCGCCGCTGCGACCACCATAGCGCGCTAATCGCCAGCGCAAACACCACGCCAAACCCTACGCCGACGCCCACCACCGGCACGCCCAGCTTCACCACCAGCGAATACAGCGCCAGCATCAGCAACATGGCGGCGTTTTCACCCAGGTTTTGCACCGCGATAGCATTGCCGGCGCCGACCGAATGCTTGCCCCGCTCCTGCAGCAACGCATTGAGCGGCACCACGAAAAAGCCCCCCAGCATGCCGATGATCGCCAACAAGACATAGGCATTGAGCATGGTGGTTTGCAGCGCGAATACCGCGACCGCAACGCCGATCAGGATCCCGGCCGGCATGCAGCGCTTCACCGTCTTCAGCGTGACAAAGCGTGCGGCGGCGCCGGCCCCCACCACGATACCGACGGCTACCATGGCGTTCAGCAGCGTCGGCGTGGCGTTATCGGCGATGCCGAGCGCTACCGGCACCCACAGCACCAGCAGAAAACGCAGCGTCACGCCGGCCCCCCAGAACAGGCTGGTGCCGATCAAGGAAAAACGCGTCTGCCCATCGCGCCATAACGTGACGCAAGCGGTAAAGAAGCTGTTCGTCATGGCCCGCGGGCGCCAGGAAGCCCCCGGGCGCGCCGCCGCGAGGCGCGGAATATACAGGTTGGCGACCACCGCCCCCGCGTAAACCAAGGCGCAGACCGCCAGCGCCGCCACCACATGCCAGTCCGCCAGAATGCCACCGGCCACCGAACCGGTCAGAATGGCGGCGATAGTCGAGGCCTCCATCAGGCCGTTAGCCTTGACCAGCTTCTCGCCGCTGGTGATCTCGCCCAGAATGCCGTATTTGGCCGGCGAATACGCGGCGGCTCCCACCCCGACCAGGCTGTAGCCGAGGAACGGGTTTCCCCCAAAACAGATCACCAACGCCCCCGCCAATTTTAAGGCGTTGGCGAACATCATCACCCGCCCTTTGGCAAAGCTGTCGGCCACCTGGCCGACGAACGGCGCCAGGATGATGTAGGTGGCGACGAAGGCCATCTGCAGGATTGGCTGGCTCCAGTCCGGATACAGCTGCTGCTTGATCAACGCCAGCGTGGCGAACAGCAACGCATTGTCGCCGAACGCCGAGAGGAACTGCGCGCTGATGACGGCGATCATGCCGCGTGACAGCAAAGGGGACTCGGTCGAAGGATTCATCGGGCACTCTCCGGCTGTTCGGCCATATGACGCAGGGTGACGAAATCGGGTTTGCCGCTGCCGAGCACCGGCAGCGTTTTCAACAGGCGAATATCGCGCGGCACCGCCAGCTCCGGGCTGCCCAGCTCACGCGCCACCCGCAGCAATGCTTCACGAGTGATGGCGGGATCGGTGGTGAACAGCACCAGCGCCTCGCCTTTGCTGCTGTCGCCTTTGGCCGTGGCGGCATGCATTTTTTCCGGCGACAGCCGTTGCGCCAGCAATTCGACGCTCTCCAGCGACACCATCTCGCCCGCCAGCTTGGCGAAGCGTTTCACGCGGCCGCGAATGGTGCAATAGCCCTGCTCATCCAGGCTGACGATATCGCCGGTGTCGTACCAGCCCGGCTGCAGCACGCCGTTCGCATCTTCCGCCGCCGGCGGTTCCAGCTCGCCGGGGCGCTCAACCCGCAGATAGCCTTTCATGATGTTCGGCCCCTTCAGCTGCAGGCGGCCGCCGTTATCGATGCCCGGCACCGCAATCAGGCGCGCCTCCATCTGCGGCATGATGCGGCCGACGGTGCCCACCTTGGTCGCCAACGGCACGTTAATGGACACCACCGGCGCACATTCGGTCACGCCATAGCCTTCCAGAATGCGGATGCCGTATTTGTCCTGGTAGATTTGTTTGGTGCTGTCCGCCAGTTTCTCCGCGCCGGCCACCACGTAGCGCAGGCGGGCGAAATCATACGGATGCGCGAAGCGCGCATAGTTGTTGAGGAAGGTCGCCGTGCCAAACAGCACCGTGCAGTTGCGGTCATACACCAGCTCCGGCACCACGCGATAGTGCAGCGGGCTGGGGTAGAGGAAAATGCGGCTGCCGGTGATCAGCGGCGTAAGCAGCCCCACCGTCAGGCCGAACGAGTGGAACAGCGGCAGCGACGACATGAAACGGTCGCGCGGCGTGAAGTCGGCGATGGTGCGAATTTGTTCTACGTTAGCCAGCAGGCTGGCATGCGAATGCACCACGCCCTTGGGGTGGCCTTCGGAACCGGAAGTGAACAGGATCAGCGCCGCGTCCTCCGGGCGTTGCGGCAACGCCGCGCGCTGCGGCTGCAGCAAGTGCCGCAAAATCCACAGCTTGTCCGCCAGCGTAACGGTGTCTTTCAGATCTTCCAGATACACCCAGTTGGCCTGCGTCACCTGCTCCGGCAGGTGGGTCAGCTTGCCCTTCTCCAGAAACTGGCGCGAGGTGACGATGGTCTTGATGCCGGCGGCGAGCATCGCGCTGTTCAGGCCGTTGGCGCCAGCGGTGTAGTTGAGCATCGCCGGAATGCGGTTACGCAGCGAAGCGCCGAAGATCGCCGCCGCGGTGATGGTGGCGTTCGGCAACAGCAGCCCGACGTGTTCCCCTTCAGCGGTAAAGCGCTGCAGAATGCGGCTGACGCCCAGCGATTTCTTGATCAGCGTCTGGTAACTGTCTTCTTTGAAAGCGATGTCTTCGATACAGGGCTTGCGGCGCCCGTAGCGGTGCTGCGCCGCCAGCAAGGCATGGAACAGCGTCTGCGGTTCGCGCGTATCCATTCGCGCCCGCATCATGATCTGCATCAGCCGATCGCCCGCCAGCGCCCGGCGTTCACGCGCGCGCGGCGCTTCCGGCATCGGTAGCGTGGTCGGTGGCAAGATGCGGATGCTGATTTGCGGGAACCAGCGGATCTTGAATACCCCGGCCATGCGGCCGAACGGGCTGAACTCGGGGCCGTCGATCCGCACCGGCACCACGGTGGCGCCCGATTTGGCAGCGATAAACGCCGCGCCGTCGTAGATTTTCATCAGCGCGCCGGTCACGGTGATGCGCCCTTCAGGGAACACCACGATCGGCCGCCCCTGCTCGACCATGCGCACCAGTTGCTTGATGGCCATCGGCTTGGTGGGATCGAGCGAGACGAAATCAATGTAGGGCCGCAGCCAGCGCATAAACCAGCTCTCGCCGATGCTGGCGTAAACCGCAAACACCGGTTTAATCGGCAGGAACAGCGCCAGCAACACGCCGTCGAGGAAAGAGACGTGGTTCGGCGTAATCAGCAGTTTTTGCCGCTCGAAGTGCTGAACGTCCCCTTCGACCCGTACCCGAAACAGCAGGCGAAACAGCGCGCGCAGCAGTGAAAAGATCATGCCCTTCTCCCTTGGCCATGGAGGCGTAAATCGTTGTAGGGAAAAGAATACTATATGGCAGGCAAAAAAAAACCTACGCATCCGCGTAGGTTGGTGCAATTGAAAATGGCTTCAACATACAGAGTATGCTGATTTCTCACCAATCAATACCTCTGGGATCACCTACTCTAGAGAGATGGCGTGCAGGAAACTACCGGCGAATCGCAAGAGTTCTGCTCCAAATGCAACCAGCTGTAAATTTCCCGCGATCTGCTGTAATAACTCAATGAAACTTAAACCTTCCCGCAGCGGCGAAAAAATAAATACAGCCGCGACGGCGAGCCGGTTATCCCGACGTGAAACCTTCACTCATCGCGCGCTGACCTCCACCAGGCAACTCATGGCGTTCGGCCCCTGCGTCAGCGACGAGGTGCCGATATCCAGCGTCAGCACGTTCGGGTTGCCCGCCTGCTCGACCGGCCGGCGCTGCGCGTCGTAACCCGGCTCGAACCAGGCGCCGGTCGCCATCAGCACCACGCCGCGCGTCACGCCGTCGGTGAGGGAGGCCCCCGCCAAACAGCTGCCGCGCGCATTGCTGACCAGCACTTCGGCGCCGTCCGCCACGCCGCGCTGCGCCGCGTCCTCCGGATGCATATACAGGGTTTCGCGCCCGGCGGTCTTATTGCCCTGCGCCAGCGGCGCCGGATCCATCTGGCTGTGCAGACGATCGCTCGGTTGAATGGAGATCAGATGCAGCGGCCAGGTTTTGGCCTGCGGCGCCCCCAGCCACTCGACCGGCGGCCGCCACTGCGGATGCGGAGCGAAATCCTCGTAGCGATAACCGGCGATCCGCTCGCTGAACAGTTCGATCTTGCCGCTGGGCGTCTGAAGCGGGTTAGCCTGCGGATCGGCGCGAAACGCGTCAAAAAATACGAACTCCTTGGCCGGCGCGGGCAGTTCGACATAGCCCCGGCGCCAAAAATCCTCAAACTCGGGCCAGGCGACGCCGGCGCGTCGCTGCGCCGCGCCGCATTGCCGATAGATATCTTCGATCCAGGCCCGCTCGCCGCGGTTTTCGGTAAAGCGCTCGCGATAGCCCAGGCGCTCCGCCAGATCGGCGAAGATATCGAAATCGTTGCGCGCCTGATGCTGCGGCGCAATCGCCTGATGCATCGCCAGCACGTAGCGATCGCGCGAGGAGCCGCCGATGTCGTTGCGCTCCAGCGAACTGGTGACCGGCAACACGATATCCGCCATTTTGGCCGCCGCCGTCCACCAGATATCTTGTACGATCACCGTATCCGGCTTCTGCCAGCCCTCCACCAGCCGATTCAACTGCTGATGGTGATGGAACGGGTTGCCGCCGGCCCAGTGCACCAGGTGGATATCCGGGTACTGCCGAGTCTCGCCGCAAAATTGATAAGTTTCGCCGGGGTGCAGCAGCATGTCGCAGATGCGCGCCACCGGGATCGCCAGCCCGGCCGGGTTTTCCCCTACCGGCATGGTCGGCGCGGGGGTGTCCACGCGCGGGTTGCCGACGCCGTTCATCGAGCCGTGGCCGAACGAGAAGCCGCCGCCCGGCAGGCCCACCTGGCCCAACATCGACGACAGCGCGATCATCATCCAATAGGGTTGCTCGCCGCGGTGCGCGCGCTGTACGGAGTAGGAACAGGTGATAAAACTGCGCGCGCCGATCAGCTGCCGCGCCAGCAGGGCGATGCGCGCCGCCGGAATGCCGGTAATGGCGCTGGCCCAGGCCGGCGTTTTCGCCACGCCGTCGCTCACGCCGTTCAGGTAATCCGCCAACTGTTGATAGCCCACGCAGTGGCTGCGCAGGAAGGCTTCGTCCTGCGCGCCCAGCCGCTGAATTTCGTAAGCCAGCGCCAGCATCAGCGCCACGTCGGTATTCGGCCGGATCGGGATCCACTCCGCGTTGACGAACCCGGGGCAGTCGTCGCGCATCGGGCTGATGTTGACAACCGGCGTGCCCTTGTGCGCCAGCTTTTGCAGCCAGGGTTTGAGCGCATGCTCCGCCGCGCCGCCGGAAGAGACCTGGGCATTTTTCAGCGCCAGCCCGCCAAACGCCACAAACAGCTCGCAATGCTCCACCACGCTTGGCCAACTGGTGACGCGCCCGGTCAACGGCGAGAAAGTGCCGATCACATACGGCAGGAAAAACTGCGCCGCGCCCCAGCTGTAGTTGCCCTGCTGATCGACCCCGCCGCCGCCGCTGAAATAGAACCGTCGCACCAGCGAGCGCGCATGATGCAAGCGCCCGGCCGACGACCAGCCATAAGAGCCGGTAAACAGCCCGGAGGCGCCGTAGCGATCGCGCACCCGGCGATTCTCCTGCGCCACCAAATCGAGCGCCAGTTCCCAGTCCACTTCGACGAAATCTTCCCTGCCGCGCAGCGTGCGGTCGCTGCCCTCGCGCTTTTGCAGCCACGAGCGGCGCACCGCCGGCTTGCGGATACGTTTGTCGGAGTAAACCATCGGTACGATGGAATCGAGCAACGGCGAAGGGTCGGGATCGTCGGCGAAGGGTTCACAGCGGATAAGCCGGCCGTCTTCAACTACGGCGGTATAGGCGCCCCAATGGGCGAGCTGCGGATAGCGTTTAATGGACATGGCGTTCTCGGCGCAAATCGGAATGCACAGACGTTACCTCAGCCCGTCGCCAGTGCCAACGTACAAATTGCGCTATCGTTCGGCGGCCGACGGTTATGCGCGCAGCCGCGAAAAGATTCTGCAACGGCCGCCACAAGTTGCGCACAACACCGCTTGCAGCCCCGGTTTTTTTCCGCAAAACTGGGGGATGTAAGCGATTACCCAGGATGTGTTGACTGATATGGCTACGATAAAGGATGTTGCCAGGCTGGCGGGTGTTTCCGTGGCCACGGTATCCCGCGTGATAAACAATTCCCCCAAGGCCAGCGAAGGGTCGCGCACCGCGGTGCTGGCCGCCATGGAACAGCTGCAGTATCACCCCAATGCCAACGCACGGGCGCTGGCGCAGCAGTCCACCGAAACGCTGGGCCTGATCGTCTCCGACGTTTCCGACCCCTTCTTCGGGGCGATGGTCAAAGCGGTCGAGCAGGTGGCCTACGCCACCCACAATTTTCTGCTGATTGGCAACGGTTACCACGACGCCGAAAAAGAGCGTCAGGCGATTGAACAGCTGGTGCGACATCGCTGCGAGGCGCTGGTGGTGCACGCCAAAAGTCTGAGCGATCGGGAACTTGGCGGCTGGATGCAACAGATCCCGGGCATGGTGCTGATCAACCGCACGCTGCCGGGTTTTGAAACGCGCTGCGTGGCGCTCGACGATCGCTACGGCGCCTGGCTGGCGACCCGTCATCTGATCCAGCAAGGGCATCAGCGCATCGCCATCATCTGCTCCACCCACCAGATTTCCGACGCCACCGATCGCCTGCAAGGCTATCTCGACGCGCTGCAGGAGCACGGCATTGCGGTGGATGAAAAGCTGATCGCCTACGGCGAACCGGACGAGATCGGCGGCGAACAGGCGATGACCGAATTGCTCGGCCGCGGCCGCTCGTTCTCCGCCGTTACCTGCTACAACGATCCGATGGCCGCCGGCGCGCTTTCGGTGCTGAGCGACAACAGCGTCGACGTACCGGGGCAAATTTCGCTGATCGGTTTCGACGACGTGCTGATTTCGCGCTACCTGCGGCCGCGCCTGACCACCGTTCGCTACCCGATCGTGGCGATGGCGACCCAGGCGGCGGAACTGGCCCTGGCCTTGGCCAATCGTCAACCGCTGCCGGAAATCACCAACATGTTCAGCCCGACGCTGGTGCGCCGCCACTCGGTCGCCACCCTCAACAACGCGCACGAACAGCCGTAATTCGCGCCGCCGCATGGGTGAGCCATCACCCATGCGCTCAGATTGCGCAGCCCGCCGCATTTCCCGCTTTTGGATTTTTTCCGCTCCCAGCGTTCGTGCATATTGTTGGCACAATAACCTTTACACTATATAGCATAAACGCTATATTCGGAGCGCGTCATGTGGCAAGTGGTGACCGTCGAACGGTTCGACGACTGGTTTTTAGCGCTGAACAACGCCCAGCAAACAAGCATCCTGGCGGCGATCTTCAAATTGCAGACGTTCGGCCCGCAGTTGACGCGGCCGCATGCCGATACGCTGTATTTTTCCGACGCGGTCCGGCAGTTGAAGGAGCTGCGCGTTCAACACCGCGGGCGCCCTTTCAGGGTGTTTTTCGCCTTTGACCCACAGCGGCAAGCGGTATTGCTGTGCGGTGGCGATAAAACCGGCGACAAACGCTTTTACCAGCGCATGTTGCCCATCGCCGCCATGGAGTTTTCACATTATCTGGCAACCCGGAGGTAGTGCAGATGGCCAAACCTTTATCCCAACTGATCGATAAACTCGATCCCGCCGTCGTTGCCGCCGCCAGGCAAAAAGCGGACCAGGAAATTTTCGAGCTGCGGCTGGCGATGCTGAGGGAAGAGCTGGCGGTCTCTCAGGTTGAATTGGCGAAGCGGCTCGGCATCAGCCAACCCTCCGTCGCCAATTTGGAAAAGCGCGGCAGCGAAATAAAGCTGTCGTCGCTCAAACGCTATATCGAGGCGATGGGCGGCACGCTGTCGCTGGATGTGCAATTGCCCAATGGCCAACACCGCCGCATGACGCTGTGAAGCGAGCGCAAGGCGCCCGCCCGCTTATCAGATAAGCTCCAGCGCGATCAGCTCTTCGATGGTCTGGCGGCGGCGGATCAGCCGCGGTTCGCCGTTTTCGAACAGCACTTCGGGCAACAGCGGGCGGCTGTTGTAGTTGGAGGACATCGATGCGCCGTAGGCGCCGGTGTCGTGGAACACCAGATAATCACCGATCTGCACCGGCGGCAGTTCGCGGGTTTCCACGCCGCCGCCCGCCTGCTGGGTGAACACGTCGCCGGATTCGCACAGCGGCCCGGCAATTACCGTTTCGCGCAGCGCTTGCCCCGAGGTATCGCGCCCATCGGCCGGCAACAGCGAAATATGGTGATAGCTGCCGTACATTGCCGGGCGCATCAGATCGTTAAAACCGGCGTCCACCAGCACGAAGTGGCGGCTGCCCATGTCTTTTACCGCCCGCACCTCGGCCACCAAGACGCCCGCTTCCGCCATCAGGAAACGCCCCGGTTCGATCTCCAGCTGCACCGGATGCCCCAGATGCGCGGCGATGCGTTCACGCGCCCGGTTCCACAACCCGAAATAGTGTTCGGTATCGATCGCCTCTTCGCCGTACTGGTACGGGATAGACAGGCCACCGCCGGCGGAAATGGCGCTGATATCATGACCGAGATCGATCACCTGCTGCACCATCGCATCGCAGACGCGCTCCAGATGCTGGTAATCGACGCCGGAACCGATGTGCATATGCACGCCGATCAGTCTCAGGCCGTAGCGGCGAATTTTCTCCACCGCCTGCGGCAGATCGGCATACCAGATACCGTGCTTGCTGTTCTCGCCGCCGGTGTTGGTTTTCTGGCTGTGGCCGTGGCCAAAACCCGGGTTAATGCGCAGCCACACCGGGTGCCCTGCGGAAACCTGGCCGAGCTGCTCCAGCATGTCGATGGAACCGGCGTTGACCGGGATCTTCAATTCGCTGACGCGCGCCAGCGTGGCATGATCCAACACGTCCGCGGTAAACACGATTTCGCTCGGTTCGCCGCCCGGCTGAAAACCGGCCTGCAGCGCCCGCTCGATCTCGCCCAGCGACACCGAATCCACCTTCACGCCCTGCTCGCGCATCAAGCGCAAAATATGAATGTTCGAACAGGCCTTCTGTGCGAAACGGATAGTGTCGAAATGGCGCAGCTGAGCGATGCGCTGGCTGATGATGTCCGCATCATAGGCCCAAACCGGGCAGCCGAAGCGCTGCGGCAAGGCCAGCAGGTTGGTGGCGTTCAACGCGGTGGAGGTGTCGTGCAACGGGCGTGGCATGGCGATATTCCCAATTCGAAAATGACGGCAGATAACGCCATAGTGCCGCACGCTGAATCGGGTGGAAAATATCTATTTAGCCGCAATCTATTCATTTATGATATGGCTTTCCCCTTAACCGAGCGGCCTCGCCATGCACAGCATCTCTTTGCGGCAGATCGAAATCTTTCGGGCGGTGATGACCACCGGCAACCTGACCGAGGCGGCGGCCCTGCTGCAGACCTCGCAACCGACCGTCAGCCGCGAGCTGGCGCGTTTTGAAAAGCTGATCCGGCTGCAGCTGTTCGACCGGGTGCGCGGTCGCTTGTCCCCCACGATGCAGGGCCTACGGTTGTTCGAAGAGGTGCAGCGCTCCTATTACGGCCTCGATCGCATCGTCAACGCCGCCGCCGGCATCCGCCAGTTTCAGCAGGCGCAGCTGTCGATCGTGTGCCTGCCGGTATTTTCTCAATCGCTGCTGCCGGCGGTGTGCCGGCCCTTTATCGAACGTTACCCGGAAGTCAGCTTCAGCGTTATCCCGCAAGAGTCGCCGCTGCTGGAAGAGTGGTTGTCGGCCCAGCGCCACGATCTCGGGCTGACGGAAACCACCCTGACGCCGGCGGGCACCGAGCGGGTGACGCTGATGACGTTGAACGAAGTGTGCGTGCTGCCGACGGGCCACCCGCTGCTGCTGAAAGATCGGCTGACGCCGCAGGACTTCGCCGGGCAGAACTTTATCAGCCTGTCGAGCACCGACAGCTATCGCCACCTGCTGGATGCGCTGTTCGGCGAGCAGGGCGTCGAGCGCCGCATGGTGATGGAAACGCACAGCGCGGCATCGGTATGCGCCATGGTGAGGGCCGGCGTGGGGGTGTCGATCGTCAACCCGCTGACGGCGCTCGACTATGCCGGTAACGGCGTGCACGTGCGGCCGTTCAGCATCGACGTGCCGTTCACCGTCAGCCTGATTCGGCCGCTACACCGCCCCTCGTCGGCGCTGGTGACGGCCTTTATCGACCACCTTCATCAGCAGGCCGCCGCCTTTGCCGCCCGGCTGGCCGCCGCCGTCAGGCGCTGAAAGCGGCGGGGGAATATTGCCGCAGCATCAGCGCAGCGTCGCCTGCCACTGCGGATCGGTGGCGAACCATTCCACCAGAAAGTCCAGCATGGTGCGCAAGGTGGCGGGCATCTGGCGGCGCGAGGTGTAGATGCCGTAGATGCCCATCGACTGTGGCCGGTAATCCGGCAACAGTTCGACCAGTTCGCCGCTGGCCAGCAGCGGCGCCGCCGAATAATAGGGCTGCATGGAAATGCCCGCGCCCTGCACCGTGCCGGCCATCAGCACCACCGACTCGTTGGCGCTCAGGTTGCCGCTGACCGCCACCGCCGATTTCACCCCCTGCGCGTCAAAATGCCACAGGCTTTTGCCGAAATAGGAATAAGTCAGGCAGTTGTGCAACGCCAAATCCTGCGGCTGGCGTGGGGTGCCGTGCGCCGCCAGATAAGCGGGCGCGGCGCACACCACCGATGCGCAGGTGGACAGCGGGCGGGCGATCAGGTTGGGATCCAGCTCGTTGGTGATGCGCAGCGCCAGATCGATGCGCTCTTCCACCAGGTTCACCGCCCGATTGTTCATCTGCAGATCGACCGCCACCTGCGGGTGGCGCTTCAGATACTGAGCGACCGCCCCCACCAGCGCCGTTTGCCCGAGCGACTGCGAACAGGTGATGCGCAGCAGGCCGCGCAACTCGTCGCTCTGCCCTTCCTCCACCAGGTCGATCTCCCCCGCCAGCGCCAGCATTTGCCGGCAGCGCTCCAGAGTACGCTCACCGGCGTCGGTCAGACTAAGCTTACGGGTAGTACGGTGCAGTAAACGCGCCCCGGCCCATTGCTCCATCTGCGCCAGGTAGCGCGTCACCATCGCGCGCGACATCTCCAGCGTTTCCGCAGCGGCGATCATGCTGCCGCGATCGACGATGGTGACAAAAACCTCTACGGCGGTAATGCGATCCATGATTAGTCCGATTTATGCAACGAATAATTGCTTATTATCCGGTTTTTCTATCGCTTTATGCAACCTAACATCATTACAACATTAACCGATACCTAAGGACCTCTGCCCATGTTTAAGAAATCACTGTTAACTCTGGCCTTCACCGGCGTCGCCACCCTCAGCACCTACGCCACCGCGGCCGATACCCTGACCATGGAAGTGTATAACCCGGGCGAGAAAAGCGTGTTCCCGGTGTCTTCCGAAATCATCAGCGGCAAACACGAAGTGGCGCTGATCGACGCTCAGTTCCAACGCAACGACGCTGAAGCGCTGGTGAAAAAGATCAAGGCGACCGGCAAGAAACTGACCACCGTTTATATCAGCCACTCAGACCCGGATTTCTATTTCGGTCTGGACGTGATTAAAGCGGCCTTCCCGGAGGCGAAAATCATCGCTTCGCCAGGCACCATCAAGGACATCAACGCCACCAAAGACGGCAAAGTCGCCTATTGGGGCCCGATCCTGAAAGACAACGCGCCGAAAACCGTGATCGTGCCGCAGCCGCTGCAGGGCGACAGCTTCACCATCGACGGCCAGAAAGTGGAAGTGAAAGGCCTGAACGGCCCGACCCCCGATCGCACCTTCGTGTGGATCCCGGCGCTGAAAGCGGTAGTAGGCGGTGTCGCGGTCGCCGGTGACAATATCCATCCGTGGATCGCCGACAACCAGAGCGTGGAATCGCGCCAGCACTGGCAGCAGACGCTGAAAAACATCGAAGCGCTGAAGCCGCAGGTCGTGGTGCCGGGCCACTTCCTGCCGGGCGCAGCGCAAACGCTGGCATCGGTGCACTTTACCCAGAAATACCTGACCACGCTGGAAGCCGAGCTGCCGAAGGCCAAGGATTCCGCCGCGCTGATTGAGGCGATGAAAAAGCACTACCCGACGCTGAAAGACGAGTCGAGCCTGGAACTGAGCGCGAAAGTGCTGAAAGGCGAGATGAAGTGGCCGCAATAAGCGCCCGTGCGTGATTGAACCAGCCCTGGCACCGCGGTGAGCTGCCGCGCGCCAGGCGAGGAGTAAAGATGACCGAAACCACTCTGCATTACATTTTCGATCCGCTGTGCGGCTGGTGCTACGGCGCCGCGCCGCTGGTGAAAGCGGCTCAGAGCCTCCCTGGGCTGAAGATCGTGCCGCATGCCGGCGGCATGATGACCGGCAACAACCGTCGCCAAATCACCGACGAATGGCGCAACTACGTCATTCCGCACGACAAACGCATCGCCGAGATGACGGGCCAGCCTTTTGGCGAAGCCTATTTCAACGGCCTGCTGCGCGACACCACGGCGGTGATGGATTCCGAGCCGCCGATCACCGCCATCCTGGCGGCGGAAAAGCTGGCGGGCCGCGGGCTGGACATGCTGCACCGCATTCAGCAGGCGCACTATCAAGAAGGCCGGCGCATCGCCGATACGCCGGTGCTGGAAGCGTTGGCGAAAGAGCTAGGGTTGCCTTCGGCGGCGTTTATCGCCGAAATGCGTTTCAACACCGGCGCGCCAACCGCGCAGCACATCGCGGAAAGCCGGGCGCTGCTGGCCAAAGTGCAAGGCCAGGGCTTCCCGACCTTTGCGCTGCAGGACAGTGAAGGCCGTCTGCATCTGCTGCCGGCCGGCAACTATCTGGGTAACGTGGAAGCCTGGAAAAACCTGCTGGGCGCCGCCGCGCTGGCGTAACCTACCTTTCCCGCCCCGGCTGCCGGGGCGGGTCATTCGACCCGCACGAACCGCCCTTCCGCCCGCACGTTGTGACCGAACCCGCAATCCCCGCGCGTGTGCATCTCCAGCGCTTGCTCGCCAAATTCCAGCGTGACGTCGCAGACCTGCGCGCTTTCCGAGTCATGCTGATGGTAGACCGCTTTGCCGTGCTCGATTGGCAGCTCGGCGGTGAAGTCACCCATGTTCGGCCCGTAATACAGCCCCATCTGCGGCATGGCGTAGCCGGAAAAATCGATCAGCCAGCGCTCGCCCTGCGGCTTCACCGCCACTTCGCTCCACACGCCGCGCCCGGCGTATTGCCAATACACGCCGCCCGGCCCCTGCGGCTGCGGCCGCTGCGCCAGGCGTTGGCGCAACAGGCTCATGTTGTGCTGCGATTTGTCATCGTGCGGCGCCAACGCCAGGTAGGCCTGTGCCTTGAGCAATTCCCCGGCGCGCATCAGCGACAGCGCCACGTTGTTGTAGGCCGTGGCGATGGCCTGCTCGCTCAGGCCGCAAAACTCGCTCCAGGCCGCCTGATCGCGAAAGATGTCGGCAGCTTTGGCGTAATCCTGCCGCTGATAGGCCTTTTTTCCCAGTTCGGCGTAGCTCGCCACCTTTTGGCAGTCGGCGGCGATGTCCGGCTCGTCAATGTGCGCCCAGGCCCGGGCGCCGGCGAAGACGCCGCAGGTCAGCAACAGGGGAAACCAAGCCTTCATCGTTTATCCTTTCTGCAAAAATTCGGCGCAAGTATAACCGCCCGGCGGTGGAGTGTATGCCGCAATTGCGCCCGTCGGCGTGCCGCTGTCGATTCAGCCGCCTTATTTCAAACAGTTAGCGGAGTTAAAACTGCTTACAGTCGCGGTTTGTTTGTTACCGGCCCGCAGCCCATGCTGAACGAAATACCGCAATTATCGAGCCGTTATGAACGCAACCCCCTTGCAGAAACACGCCGTTTGGCAGCTGATCAAACCCTTTTGGGTGTCGGAGGAACGATGGCGCGCCTGGATGATGCTGATCGCCATCGTCGTCCTGTCGCTCGGCCTGGTCTATATCAGCGTGCAGATCAACCAGTGGAATCAGGTGTTCTACGATGCGCTGCAGAACAAGAACTACCCGGTATTCAAGGCGCAGCTGTGGCGTTTTACCTATCTGGCGCTGATCTTCATCGTGCTGGCGGTCTACAAGATCTACCTGACTCAGGGGCTGCAGATGCGCTGGCGGCGCTGGATGACGGAAAAGTTCATGGAAAAATGGCTGGCGCACCAGGCGTATTACCACACCGAGCAGCAGCAGATCGTCGATAACCCCGATCAGCGTATTGCCGAAGATCTCAACGTATTGACCCAATATACCCTGTCGCTGTCGCTCGGGCTGCTCTCCAGCCTTGTGACGCTGTTTTCCTTTATCGACATCCTATGGCACGTCAGCGGGCCAATGACCTTCGCGCTCGGCCAGCATGCCATCACCTTGCCCGGTTATATGGTGTGGTTCGCGCTGCTGTATGCGGTGCTGGGATCGCTGCTGATCTGGTGGGTCGGCAAACCTCTGGTCATGTTGGGCTTCAACCAAGAACGGTATGAGGCAAACTTCCGTTTCGGCCTGATCCGCATCCGCGAAAACAACGACGCCATCGCGCTGTACCACGGCGAACAGCGCGAGGCGCAGCAGCTGGGCGATCGTTTTGACACCATTCGCAGCAACTGGTGGGCGATTATGCGCATCACCCGGCGGCTGAACATCGCCACCAACTTCTACGGCCAGTTCGCCATTGTATTTCCCCTGCTGGTGGCGGCGCCGCGCTACTTCTCCGGCGCCATTCAGATGGGCGGCCTGATGCAGATCGCCTCGGCCTTCGGCCAGGTACAGGGTGCGCTGTCGTGGTTCATCGACGCATTTAACGATTTGGCGACCTGGAAAGCCTGCGTCAACCGTCTGGCCGGCTTCAACGCCGCCGTCGATCAGGTGCATCATCAGCCGCGCGGCATTCAGCTGCGGGAAGAGACCGCCCATCCGTTGACGCTGAGCAACCTCAGCCTGCACTTGCCCGACGGCCAGCCGCTGCTGGCCGGCGCCGAGATGACGCTGCAACGCGGCGATCGCCTGCTGATCGTCGGCCCTTCCGGCTGCGGCAAGTCGACGCTGCTGCGGGCCATCGCCGGTATCTGGCCTTACGGCGCGGGCGCCATCGGGGTAGCGGCCAATGCCAACACGTTGTTCCTGCCGCAGCGCAGCTACATTCCGATCGGCACGCTGCGCGAAGCGTTGAGCTACCCGAGCCTGGCGTCGGAATACAGCGATCCGCAGCTGATGCGGGTGCTGGAAAACTGCCGCCTGAAACACCTGCAGCGCTGGCTGAATACCTCCGCCAACTGGAGCCACCGCCTGTCGCCGGGCGAGCAACAGCGGCTGGCGTTCGCCCGCGCCCTGTTGATTCGCCCGAACATCCTGTTCCTCGACGAAGCCACCAGCGCGCTGGACGACGAAACCGAACAGTTGATGTACTGCCTGCTGGTGGATGAACTGCCGGACGTGACGCTGATCAGTGTGGCGCACCGCAACAGCGTGGCGAAGTACCACCAGACCTGCTGGCGCTTCAGCCGCAGCGAAGATCAACCGGCGCGCCTGATGCTAAGCCCGCTGCCGGCATAACCCGCAGAGCCGGGCGCGGCGGCGTCCGGCGTTCGTTCAGATGCCGTCGGCCGGCACGTCTTCGCATTTCACCCGGCGGCGCTCATGCCACAGGCTGGTCAGGCCGCGTTTGCCGCACGCCAGCGCCACCTCGCGAAACTCATCCAGGCTCAACCCGTCGCGCTCCAGCATCATTTCCGCCGCCAGCTGCATGTTGACGCCGGTCAGCACTTCGCAATCGCCCTGCGCATCCGCCAGTTCGCAGGCGCTGCGAAACGGCGAGCCGCCGAGCATGTCGGTGAGAAACACCACGCCGTCCGGCTGCGCCACCGCCGCCAGCGCCGAGCGCAAGGCGTCGTTGAGCTGCGCGGTGCTCATCTGTTCAGGGAAATCGACCGCCGCGCAGTGCCGCTGCGGCCCCACCACCTGCTCCACCGCCTGCAACAGCCCGGTGGCGAAGCCGCCGTGGCCGGTAATCACAATGCCTGGCATAGCCCGCTCCTCACAAAATGCCGATAAATTTGCCCACCACGCCGATCGCTACGGTGACGCCAATCAGCTTCACCGGCGAGAAACCGCGCTTCATCAGGAAGAAAATGAGCAGCGTGAAGCACAGTGGCAACAAGTTGGGCATCAACTTGTCCAGTACGTCGGTCTGCAGCGCCACCCTGGCCTTGCCGGCATGCATCACCAGCGGCGTGGACAGATGCACATACGAGGCCACCAGCGCGCCGATCACCGTCATGCCGACGATCGACGCGGCGTGAGAAATGCGCCGGGTGTGGGTCTTCAACAGCGCCAGCGCGCTGGTGCCGGCCTGATAGCCGTAGTGCGCCAGCCCGAAGCGCAGGCCGAAGTGGAACAGGTTGAACAGCAGCAGGAAGACGATCGGCCCGAACAGGCTGCCCTCCAATGCCAGCGAAGCGCCTATCCCGGCGCAGATCGGCAGCAGCGTCAGCCAAAACAGCGCGTCGCCGATGCCGCCGAGCGGCCCCATCAGCGCCACTTTCACCGCGCGAATGGTGGAGATCTTCTCCTTGTTCTGCTCCATCGCCAGCACCAGACCGGACAGGAAGGTGACGTCGAACGGGTGCACGTTGATAAATTCCATGTGCATCTTCATCGAGTTGGCCAGATCCTGCGGGTTGCGGTGGATCTTGCGCAGCCCGGGGATCAGCTGATACAGCCAGCCGCCGGCCTGCATGCGTTCATAGTTGAACGACGCCTGCAGCAGCAGCGAACGCCAAGCCATACGGTTGATGTCGCCGCGCGTCAGCGCGTCGGCGGGCTGGCTGTCCAGATAGTCGTCCTGCTCCACCTGGCTGGTGGCCAGCGCCTGCGCCATGCGTTGCTCGGCCTTTTGCGCCAGCAGATCGTCGGAATCGTTAAATGCCATCTTCGGCGTCCTCCTGCGGAGCGGGCCGGGCCGTCGCCTCTGCCGCGCCGCGTTGCGTGTTGAAGAAATCGATCAGGGCGATCGCCAGGGCGCCCAGCGCCACCGCCAGGATCGGCAGCTTGAGGAACGTGACCGAGATAAAGCCGAGGATAAAATAGGCCACGTAGGTTTTTTTCATCATCACCTTCATCAGCAGCGAGAAGCCGATCGCCGGCATCATGCCGCCCGCCACCGCCAGCCCGTCCAGCAGCCAACCCGGCGCCTTCTGCACCATGGCGCTGGCCGCATCGGCGCCGAAGTAAATCGGCAGGAACGCCACCACGAAATAGAAGATGAACAGGATGCCGATGCCGAGATAGTTCACCCGTTCGACGCCGCGCCAGTTCAGCTCTTTCACCATGCGATCGCAGCGGTGCATCATCGGCGAGAACAGCGTAAACAGCAGCGTGATGCAGCCCTGCACCGCAATCGAGAATGGCACCGCCACGCCGATCGCCACTTTAGGGTCGGCCTTGGTCAGAATGGCGAACGCGGTGCCGATCACCCCGCCGATCACCACGTTCGGCGGTTGGGCGCCCGCCAGCGGCACCATCCCCATCCACACCAGCTCCAGCGTGCCGCCCACCAGCAAGCCGGTGTAGACATCGCCCAAAATCAGCCCCACCAGCGGCCCCATCACCACCGGCCGATGGAAGTGGGTCAGGCCGTCGAACAGGTCCACCCCCGCCAACCCGGCCAACAGCGCAATCAATAACGCATCCGTCAACATGCTTTCCCCCTGGCTCAAAAGAGCAATTTGCCGATCGCCTCGCCCGCCTCATCCGGCACCCGGCGCACTTCGCACTCCACGCCCAGCGCCGCTAATGCGCGAAACGCGGCCACGTCGCCGTCGTCCAGCGACACCGTTTTGTGCACCTGCCGCTTCCCCTCGGCGAAGTGCATGTTGCCGACGTTGACGAAACGGATCGGCACCCCGCCGCGCACCAGCGTCAACACGTCCTGCGGCGTTTTGCACACCAGAAAAATCTTCTGCCGATCCGCCGCCTTGTGGATCACGTCGATGGTTTTCTGCAGCGTGAAGTAGCGGGTCTGCACCCCTTCCGCCACCACCATGTCCATCAGGTTCTGCTGCACCGGATCGGCGGCGGCCTCGTCGTTGGCCACCACCACCAGGTTGGCGCCGAGGGTGTTGGTCCAGGTCACGCCCACCTGGCCGTGCACCAGGCGATTGTCGATGCGGGTCATTAAAATGTTCGGCATGTCAGCGGCCCTCCGGGTAGCAGGCGGCGTGGTAATCGTCGAGCACCTGCGTCACTTTATGCAGCACCCACTCTTGCGGATCGGCGCTCAATTCGCCGGCGTTCAGCGCCCGCGCCTGATCAGGCAGGTACTGGCTGAGCAGCGCCAGCGGCGCCGGGCTGCGGCGCAGGTTGTCCAGCAGCCCGTCGACCGCCTGCTGCACCTGCGGCTGCGGCCAGTAGTAACGAACCCGATCGCTCAGGCTGTAGTGGCGATCGAGGTACTGTTGGTGCGGCGTGCCGTGGTAGTAGCGGCTCCACTGCTGCGGCTGCTCGCGCATCACCTGCTCCAGCGTGGCGCACAGCTGCGCCGACTGGCGCTCCCCCAGCCATTCACGCTCGATGCGATCGAGGGCGAACAGCGCTTCGCGCAGCGCGAAGGTCAGCGCCGGCCCCACCTTCAGGATGGCGAAGTGATCGCGCACCAGTTGGCGGTAGGCCTGCGGCGGCTGATAGTCCGTGGAGTGCGCTTCATAGATCATGCCCGGCTGGCGTTCGATGAAATGGCTCAATGCGTCGGCGCGCTGCGGCTGATAGCGTTCGACGCGGTGGTGATCGAACTCGACGCCCGGCTGCACCACCAGCGCGATGGTTCTCTGCCAGGCATCGTTCAGCTCGGCCTGTTGCCAGGCGATACGGTGCGTTTCCAGCGTTTGCGCCACCGCCTGCGGCGTGGTGACCTGCAGACTCGCCAGCGCCTCCTGCGCGCCGCCCGGCACCGGCACTTCGGTGCCAATCACATAGACCGGCGCTTCGCCGCCGCTCTGCATCCAGGCCCGCTCCGCCACCGCGCACAAGCGCGCCGCACGCTCGGCGACCGTGGCATCCCCCAGGGGCGAGGGATCGCCGGCGCACGACATGGAACAATCGAGGTGAATCTTGCGAAATCCGGCGCGAACGTAATCGTCGATCAAGGTTTCCGCCAGCGCCATCGCTTCCTGAGCCGGGCGATCTTGCCAGGCGTTGGGCCCCAGGTGATCGCCGCCCAGCCACACGCGATCGCGCGCCAGGCCAATCTCATCCGCCAGATGCCACAGCGCATCGCGGAACTGGGCCGCCGTTTGGCCGGTATAGCCGCCGAACTGATTGACCTGGTTGGACGTCGCCTCCACCAATACCGGCGTGCCGCGCGCTTTGGCCTGCCGCAGCGCGGCCTTCAGAACCCAGGGATGGGCGGAACAGACGGAAAAGATCCCGACCGGCATACCGGCCTTGTGCTGCTCGACAAGCTGTAACAACTGCTGCATGAAGCCCCCATGCAGGCGCCCTGCTACCGATCGGCGATGATGACCTCCACGCCCAGCTCGGTTAACGCCCGCTCGTAATCGTCCGGAAGACGGCTGTCGGTGATCAGCCGATGGATTTGTCCGGCTTCGCGAATCATGCAAAAGCTCTTGCGACCGAATTTGCTGGCATCCGCCACCGCGATAATCTCGCGCGCCACCTCGCACATCACGCGATTGAGGTGCGCCTCACCGGGGTGAGGCGTGGTAATGCCGGCGCTCAGATCGAACCCGTCGACGCCCAAAAACAGCTTGTCGAAGCGGTACTGACGCAATTGCTGCTCGGCGGCCGGACCGTAGAGCGAGTAAGAGTTGCGGCGCACGCTGCCCCCCAGCACCATGACCTCCACCCCGTCGTTTCCCGAAAGCTCGTAGGCAATGTTCAGCGCATTGGTCATCACCACCAGATCGCGCCGCCCCTTCAGGAACGGCACGATCTGCGTGGTGGTGGAGCCGGAATCGAGGATCAGCGCATCGCCGTCGCGCACATAGCCGGCCGCCGCGTTGGCGATCAGCATTTTGACGTCGCGATTCAACCGCCCCTTGTCCCGCAGCGGCCGATCGAAAGCGAATTGCTGATTGAGCATCGCGCCGCCGTAAGCGCGCAGCGCACACCCTTTTCGTTCCAGAAAGCGCAGATCGTTGCGGATCGTCACCGTGGATACCGCAAACTGTTTGCTGAGCTGCTCCACGCGCACGCTGCCGTGCTCGCATAACAGATCGATAATGTGTTCACGTCGCTTTGCGGTATTCACTGGCATGAGCTGCGGTCCTCAGGTTTCCGGCATCGCCGGGGAGAAGATGGCTTTCGCTCTACTGCGCAGGCATTACAGCAAAGCGAAAGCAATGAAATTGTGATCGGGCTTACAGCCCGGTTTTAGCAAAAAAACCGCCAAAAAACCTTTCGAATCGAAACGGATCGAAAAGCCCAAAAGCGGAAGGGAGAAAAAGTGAAATGCCATGATGGGCGAGAAGCCCGGAGCGCCGAGGTGCGGGCTGCGAGGAAAGCGAAAGCGGCGCCTGGCGCGCCCCGCGCCCTGACTTTTAGTTCACTCAGTGACCAGGATCACATAATGGCAATTATCCTGCGGCCGGCGAGGGTTAACCGCCGCCATCCCGCCGGGCCATCCCCTTGTCAGCGCGCGCCATCTTCCCTACACTTGCGATCGGATACCGTCGATTTGTCGGTACGTAAGCGTTAACGTCAATCAACGCATCATGCCATGCAGCACTGATTGACTGCATGCCCTGGTGCGAGGAACCCATGCCGCAACCCGCTTCACCCCCAGCGTCCACCGCGACCCCGCGTCGCCGATTACACCGCCCCGTTCTGCTGATCGTCGGCATTATGCTGATCGCGGCCAACCTGCGCGCCGCCCTGACCAGCGTCGGCCCGCTGCTGGAACAGATCCAGCAGCAGCTGGCGTTGTCCGCCACCGCCGCCGGCCTGATCAACTCGCTGCCGCTGATCCTGTTCGCCATCCTCTCGCCATTGACTCCGGCGCTGGCGAAACGCATCGGCATCGAGCGCACCCTGGGTCTCGCCCTCGCGCTGCTGGTCTGCGGCATCGCGCTGCGTTCCCTGCCGCAAGACGCCATGCTCTGGCCGGGCAGCATCCTGATCGGCGCCGCCATCGCCTTCGCCAACGTGGTGCTGCCGACGCTGGTGAAAAGAGATTTCCCGCATCGCGCCGCCGCGATGATCGCCGCCTATGCGGCGGTGATGTCGCTGGTTGCCGCCATCGCCTCCGGCCTGGCGGTGCCGCTGGCTGCCCTGGCCGACCTCGGCTGGCGGTTCTCCTTACTGTGCTGGGGGTTGCCCGCGTTGCTGGCGCTGCTGGTGTGGCTGCCGCAGCTGCGACGCTCAGCCACTCCCGCCGCCAAAGCGCCGCAGCCGACGGAGCCACAGCGCTATCGCTCTCCCTGGGGCAGCGCGCTGGGTTGGCAAGTGGCGATGTTCATGGGGCTGCAATCGATCGCCTTCTACACCATCATCGGCTGGTTCAGCGCCTTTGCCGCCAGCTACGGCACCTCAGCTCAGCAGGCAGGTTTCGAGCTGTTCATTTACCAGGTGGTGGCCATCGTCGCCAACTTTGTCATGGTGGTGATTTTGCCGCGCGCACACGATCAACGGGCGATAGCGCTGGGCAGCTCGCTGCTGATCTTTATCGGCGTCGGGGGATTGTTGGTGCAACCCGCCAGTTCACTGGTGTGGCTGACGTTTGCCGGACTGGGGGCGGGGAGTTCGCTGGTGCTGGCGCTGTCGTTCTTTGGATTGCGCAGCCAACATCATCATCAGGCGACGCTGCTGTCGGGTATGGCGCAATCCGTCGGTTATCTGTTGGCGGCGCTGGGGCCCACCCTATTCGGCCTGCTGCACGATCTGACGGCAGGTTGGCGTTTGCCGTTGATCGCCCTGCTGTGCCTGACCGTCTTGCAAATGCTGTTCGGCGCGCTGGCCGGCCGCCGCCGCGTGATCAGCTAACGCGGCTGCGCGATGGGGGCCGCGGCGGCTCAGAGTCGGTATCCTGCCATAAGTCTTCAATAAAGGCGCGCTGCTCATCGCTCAGCACCCATGACGGCGGAATTTTGGACTGTGCGCGACGCTCAGCGCCCTCACGGTTTTTAGCCTGCTTCTTGTTCACGAATCGCCTTCCTGCTTAACCTGCTAACTCAGTAACCAGTAAATCACGGCGGCGGTTAACAGCCAGAACAGCCCGCTACCGATAAATACACACAGCCATGCTCTACGTTTGATATCTGATCCATCCTTGCTCACCACAGCGCCCTCAACCAATAGATTAAACCATTCAAACCGTGATTATCGATCTATTTTAACGATCAATAAAGTAGCTTTTTCCTATGGAAATTTAAAAAACAGCTGCCAGCCATAGGCCTGCATCACCGCCTCAGTAAGAACGACACCGTGGATATCACTGTTATCGGCAGGCGATAACTTGTATTGATAGGCGAACGAAGGTGCAGTGTGCCATACCTTGGAAGGTCGAAATTAAACCACTGGTAAATAATTCAACTATCAATTATTTGACTGGCCGTAAGCCAAATCGGCAACAGGCAGCGCTGGAGACGGGGGAGAAAATGAAGCGATGTACTGGGATCATGCGGAGAGAAGCACCGGCCCGTTTTGGTCTCGCTCGGGCCGGCGTGAGTTAACCGATTCTGCTGACGGAATCCCGGCTGGCGTGTTCACGTTCGCTGCCGGTCAGCTCACGTAAATGGCCTGAGCGCATCTCAAGCAACCGATCGGCGTGTTCGAAATAGTGATCGTCATGGCTGATGGCAAACACCGTTTTGCCCATCGCGCGCAGCTCCGGCAATAGTTCACGATAGAAAGTGCGCCGAAATTGCGGATCCTGATCCGCGGCCCATTCATCCAACAGCAAGATATCGCGCTGTTCCGCCACCGCCAGCAGCAAAGCCAGACGTTTGCGTTGCCCCTGCGACAGTTGCGGATTGGTCACCCTGGTGCCGTCAAACTGCAGTTTGCTTTTCATATTCAACCGCTCGAGCCAGATGGCGACCAGATCCGCATCCGGTTCGCCGCCTTCCGGCCCTTGCAAGCGATCGAACTGATGAAAATCGGTGAAAATCGCCGAAAACAGCCGCCGGTAGTCCGGCATATCCGCTGCGCTCTGTGCGACGCCATCCAGAACGATATGGCCGCTCACCGGCCGGTACAACCCGGTCAACAACATCGCCAGCGTTGACTTGCCGCTGCCGTTGCCGCCGATCAGAAAGACCAGCTCACCACGCCGCAGCGTCAGATTGAGCGGCCCGACGGCAAAACCGGGCTGCTGTTCGGTATCTGCATAGTGAAAAACCACGTCGCGCAGCTCCAGCGTCTGCCAGGGGCGACCAACGGCGGCAGGAAACGCCGGTTGATACTCGGCCAGGCGCAGCGTCTTCAGCTTGTTAAAGGCCACTTCGGCGCTGACCAGCGTCGGAAACGCTCCGACCGCTTGCAGTAATGGCGTGCGCAAAAACAGCAGCGTCAGTGAATAGGTGGCGGCCACCGCCGAGTCCGCCCATCCCAGACTGTTGGCCATAAAGAACACCAGCCCAATCGCGCCCAACATCATGATGTTTGACCAGTTGAGCGCGCTCAAATGGAAGGTATCGGCGCGAATGATGTGGTGGCGATAAGCTTGCGCATCGGGCTGATAGGCCTGTTCGTACAGCGCCTGCGCCCGCTTGCGGTTCAACGTCAGTTCCTTGTGGCCGTCAATCACCGACTCATAACGATGATAGAGACGTTCTTCCGACTCACGCAAACTAGCCATATGACGATAAACCCGTGATACCAGGCAGCCGCTGCCCACGACGGTCACCGCCACCCAGACTGCCGTGACCGCCAGCATTTTCGGCGATAGCCACCCCAGATAGGCCGCTGCCCCCAGGGTTAAAATCACCCCTTGTACCAGTTCAGGCAGGCGCACGAAGGCGACGGTGATATTGCGGATATCGCTGGACAGGCTGGCCAACAATGAGGCGCTGCCCAATTGTTCGAGGCGTTCAATATCGGTATCCAAAATGCGCTTCACTAACTGCCCACGCAGGCGATAGACGAAGTAATGGCCCAATGTCGTCAGCGCCAATTGCGAACCCAAGGTGACCGCTATCAACAATGCCAACAGGGCGAGAAACACCGGCAGCACGGCCAAGGCATCGCCGTCGGCATCCATCAGGTATTGATTGATAAAAGCAATGATACCGATACCTAAGCCGGCGCTGGCCATGGTCAACGCCATGACAGCCAGAAATGGCCAACGATACTGGTGATAAACCACCCGTAGCAGTTCCATGAAAAAACCTCTGAAGTCGCGATCTGGCAGGCATTGTAAGCGGCGTGAGAATGAGATCAAGACGAATTCTCAACACAGTTTATCAAGCACCGTTCTGAGAGAGGCGGTATCCCCGTGGCCATCTGACGGTGGCAAAATTTCCATACGGCTCTTACAGGACGCTCAATATTCGCTGATTAAATAGCTTCCCGAAATAAATTAAATAAACATATATTAATCAAAAAGCCATTCACTTAAAAAATAAAACAATAAAAACCCATGCATTCACAAATGAAATTATTTATTTTCTTTGCCGCCTATTATGTTCCAATGCTTTAATAAAGCGTCATAATAGAAATCGCCAACATCTAAGACGCAGGAAAGGAAAATGAAAAAAAGGAAGTTTCTTAGTCAGGTTGAAATTGAGCAACTGATAGCCGCTGTGCATGAAGGAAAAAATAGCATTCGAGATCGTTGTTTACTATTAATGTGCTTTATTCACGGCTTGCGGGTTAGCGAACTGCGTGCATTGCGCCTTCAGGATATTGACCTTACCTCCAATAGGATCCATATATCCCGGTTGAAAAACGGGTTTTCCGTTCAGCACCCCATTCAACCGCGAGAACGGCAAGCGCTGTTAAACTGGCTGGCCCAACGGACGAACTATCCTGACGCTGAAGCGCCATGGCTATTCCTGTCGCGCCACGGCGGGCAGATATCACGTCAGCAGCTCTATCGGTTGATGAGAATGTATGGCGAGATGGCCGGCATTAGCGTTCAGGTCCATCCTCACATGTTGCGACATTCCTGCGGTTACGCCCTTGCGGATAAAGGGATCGATACGCGTTTGATTCAGGATTATTTAGGGCACAAAAATATCCAGAATACGGTGATTTACACCGCGACCAACGTTGAGCGATTCCGCACGATCAACATTTAACCTCACGACGAAAATAATTACGCAGCCCCGTCCTCCGTTAAACAACACATCGAGTGCAATGCAATATTCAGATGGGAGAGGCAGCCCGGCACGTCATCAACGGCTTACTCAGCAATATTTTAACGCCGAGCTGCTTTTCATGCATCAGCGCCAGGGATAGGCCACGCTGGGTAAGCTTTTAACGGCAAGCCTGCCGATAAATCATAGCCCATACCGTTTCATTAAAGGTTAGGTGCCTTTTGACCATTTCCCCCCCAATTGCCGCGCAATATTGCCGTGCAGAGAAAACAGTTCGCTGTCATTCTTCACCTGCAGTTTACGCATGGCGCTGCATTTATGTGCGCTGATCGTCTTGATGCTGCGCCGTTGCAACTCGGCGATTTGCCGCAGGCTCATTCCGTTGAACAAAAAGGCCAAGACGTCGCTCTCACAGCGGGTCAACTTTCGCGTTGCCGCCTCCTCTCCGCTAACGGAGGGCGCCAGAAAAGCGCCTATCTGCGGGCTCAACACGCGTTCCCCAAGCAGCACGCGATTAAAAAACTCCGCCACCAGCGGCAAAGCGTCATCTCTGGCTACGATGCTGATATTGGGCTGGTTCAACAGACGCCCCACCTCTTCTGCATTCTGGCAACGGGTATAGACGATCACCCGCAATTCGGGCAACTGCGTGCACAAGGCAAGCAACGTTTCCCTGCCCTGAGCGACCGTTTCATCTTCACCATCCATCTCGCTAATCAGCACGTCAGCCTGCTGATAGACCACGCTATCCGCCACCGCGCGGACGCTGGTTTCCTTTACGACGACTTTTGCCTGGGTTGGCAGCGTTTTTAAAAAACTCGCCAACCCCTCCAGCGTTAATGGGCATCTGTCCATTAATGCTATGTTCAGCGGCTGCTGACGCCATGAATGCATAATCTGCTCCTATGCTTGCTTACCCCAGAGGCATCGCACGCTTGCCTAGCGAACAAAAGACGAACCTTGCGCAGCCATCCATTTCCCCTGAAGATACAATTCCCCATCGCTGTGAAATCCCAACTTCAACATCGCATTGCGTTTATGCGTGCTGACGGTGCGAATATCACGGCACATCGTTAACGCCACGCTGGTCACGCTTTTGCCGGAAAACAACTGGGTCAGCACATCCAGTTCCTTCGCCGTCAGAGGCTTGTCGGCTGTCGCCTCATGCAATTGACGCTGACGCACCCGATGGCTGAAACTGCTGCAGCCCGCCAAGACCTGTTGGACGCAATGAGTCAACGCAATGGCCGGCTCTTGCTTCAACATCAGGCCGCGGATGCCGGATGCGATCAGTTGCCGCAGCAGCCTGGGCTCATCCAATGCCGTACAAATAATTATCGCGGTGTCCGGCGAGCTTTCACGCACATCGGCAATCAGCCTGAAGCCGTCCAATACCAATTCTGATTTGCCGCACAAATCCATCACCAGTAAACGATGCGTGTGCTGAGTGAATAAGGCTCTCAGCGCCACCAGGTTCGTCACCTGTCGAACGTTGTCGGGCTGTAGACCGCAGGACTCAATCAATCGGTTTCTCATCCCCAACGCCGTGAGGGGGCAAGGCTCCATGATAGCCACGGCCCCCGTCGCCGCATTGCCGGCCGCCAAGGTTGTTCCATAGGGATAATTAATATTCATATCATCACCTTAAATCTGTCGTTAACCTTCCATCTAGGACAGCCCTTTGTCTACTGATAGACGAAAGTGACCTGCAGAGCCCCTTCTATCGAACCGGGCGTTGAACCGCCATTGACGCTGAATGCCCGCGCCCGCAAATTGAATTTGGCTTCATTCGTCGCCCGATTAACTAACTGGGCCATACTCTTGCCATTGCCCAGGTTTGCCCCCTGGCTATTTTGCAATTCAATTTGCACTCGGCGAGAACTGCCGGTGCTTTTGTACAAGCTGGCACCTTCATCCGCAGCCGTTCCGCTGAAGGTTGCGACGACCGACGTGGTGGTGCTTGGGCAGTTTTTTAGCGTCAAAGGGAACTCCACCCACGGGCTAAAGGCACCGGAGGTCGCCAGTACGGCGGCAGAAATATCGTCCCCCAGATTGACCGAAACCGTGCCGTTCGCGCCGTCGATTTCACAGGGTGCCGCTTTGATGTTGCCGGTAATCACTATTTTTGATACGGCATGCGCCGACGGCATCGCCAGGAGAAACAGGCCCGCCAGCGCCAATTTACAGCCAATACCGCTAAAAACCTTCCCCATAATCTGCTCCTTCTCGTTTAACGCCGGGCCCCCGGCGTGCTACCGTTGAAAAATCCGTTATTGAATTTCTGCCTGAATGGTCGCCGTTGCATTGAACTGCCCCACGGCAGGAGGTCGGCCGGTGGTGTTGATCGGATATACGCTGATCCGTGAGCTGCCACTCTGGTTGGGATATTGGAAGTTATCGATCGGCAAGCGCCCGCTCTGAGGCCGAATAACATTGCCCTGCATATCCTTAATCATCACGCCAATGTCGCGATTGCTGGTCTTCAGAGCCTCGGGCATGCTGCCGTCCGCCTCACCGCGAAATGACAGGCTGACCTTGACGCCGGCGGAAATATTGCGGCAAGCCAGCGTCAACGTTCTCTCTTCTGGCGTGACGCCGGACGCCATCGCCCCCTTGGTTTGAATATTCGACGTCAAGATATCGCCAAAATCGATCGTGACCGTTTGCGGACTGATTTCACAGCTCTGCGGCACGGTGACGGTGCCGCTCATGGAGATAGTGGAGACCGGCACATCGCTTTTCACCCCGCTCACCACGGAGACGTAGGTGTCTACCAGGCGGGTGCTGGGGATTGTGGTCACGCCAACGAAAGGGCGGCGGAAATACAGATGAATTCGCCCGCGAGCACCGCTGTTGTAGGGCGTGCTGGCACAGGATTCGTCATCACCATCCATATCGGTCTTAAAGTTAGACTCATTGGTGAACGGTGCGGCAATAAACGCGTTGCGATACCCCGCAACGAAAACTTCGCTGGCCACGCCCAGGTATTCATTCAACGCGTAATACGTTAACCCCCCGCTGCTGAATACCGGCTCGCTCAGCAGCATTTTGGCGGTGACATAAGACGCCGTACGCGTCTGACATTCGCACTTCACCCGATAAGAACCGGGCAAATTCCAGTTGCCGCCGTCAGCATTCTTAATAATCCGCCCCACCACGTTTTGCGACGGGTCGGTTAAAACCGGGGAAAAAAGGAATGAAAACCCATGGGTCCCCGAAATAGGAACACACTGCCCGAAAGCCGCCTGCACCTGTGGTGCGCCCAACGTTGCGCACGCCAATAGCCCACCGACGATGATCCCTCGTTGAATCGATATTCCTGTCGCCATCATATGCACCTTATAAACACTGCCCGTTAACGAGGCGAATCCCACCGCTCTCGGGCTGATTAGCCAATTGATAGTTGGCCTGACATTGCTGAGCCGCGTCATTGCCCCACTTAACCCGCAACCGCCCGCTATCCGGCAGGCCAGCCAGATAAACCTGGCCGCCATCACCGACGATGGCTGCATTGTCAGAGGGGCTGTTGAGAGTGCTGACGGTGGCGCCGAACGGCACCGGAGCGCCGCTGCGCGTCAGCAAGGTCAGCAACACGCGGGCACCGACGTCCGGATTAAAGCGGGCGCGCACCACGGCGCCGCGAGTTGGGATCACCGTTTGGCTACTCAGCGTCATGTCGACGTCCTCTGCGAAAGATTCACCGTCCAATCCGACGATATTGCGCCGGTAAGGCGTCAGGTAAGGCACAACCGCATAGCCGCGCCAGTCGGTGCTGACTCCGGTCTGGTTCAGGACATTCACCCCTGAAGCACCAGGCGCCTGCACCAACGCCACCGTATCGCCCAGCGGTTGGGAAAGCGTGATGCCGTTTTGGTGCACCAGAACGCCGCCCTGCACGCCGTAGTTCACCTGCCGGCGATGGCGATCGTAGCCGTACCCCAGGTTCAACTCGGCGAGAGAGCCTTTATAATCCGCCTGAATATTGCCGTTCGCCCCCACATCCCTGCCGGTATAGCCCTGGCTGATGCTGTAGTTCAGGTTGTTTCCCGGCAACGCCGTACCGCTCAACCCAAGGTTGTTGCTGGTGGCACCATTGCGACTGGCGTTCATACTGTAGGTGGCGTAGCTGCCCGGCAGCCATTTGCTGAGCGGTACGCTGACGTTGAAAGCCACGATATGGTCACGAATACTGCTGCGATTGCCGTTACTGTCGTAACCGTTCTGGTTGAACGTGTAATTCAGCCCGTAACTGACCGCTTCCCAGCTGTTGTTGTAGCTGAGGCTGACAGACTGCGAACGGCGATTGTTATCCCAGTAGTCTTCGTTAAACAGGCTGAGCGACAGCGTTCCTCCCCGCTCCCACAGGCTTTGGCTCATCGTCAGCTCGGCGCGGCTCTTCTTGTGATCGCTATAGACGGCGCTGTTGCCGCCATAGCTCTCCAGCGCCTCCTGCAGGCTATAAAAGCCGCGCGTGGAGTAGCGGTAACTGGCCAAACTAAAGTTGGTGCCGGTTTCAATGAAGTTTTTACCGTAACGCAGACGCCATGATTGCCCCTGTTCCTTCGGCCGGGTTTCCTGCTTGGTCCAGGCTTGGGTGACATCGGCAGACAGCGCGCCTACCGCCCCCATGTTCTGCCCCCATCCCAGCGCCAAAGACTGATATTTACTGGCCGCCTGCACGCCGCCATACAACGTGGCCCCCCAAGGCAAACCGTAGATCCCGGTTGCCTGGCTGAACGGGCGTTCATCAACGCCGCCGCTGTATGACCGGTATTTCCCGCTGGTCAGGCTGTATTTAAACCGCCCTTCGCGCTGCAATACCGGCACCACGGCGTACGGCACCACAAAATGCTGCTCCTGGCCGTCTGCCTCACGCACGTTTACATTCAGGTCGCCGCTGCCACCCGTGGGATACAGATCGGAAATTTCAAACGCCCCCGGCGGCACATAGCTTTGATAAATCACGTAGCCGTTTTGCCGGATTATGATTTGCGCATTCGTGCGTGCGATCCCGCGCACTACCGGCGAGTACCCTTTCATGCTGTCCGGCAGGATATCGTCCTCAGAGGCCAACTGCCCGCCGCGGAACTGCACGCTATCGAACACATCGCTGGATGTTGTGCTGTCACCCAGGGTCAGGCGGCTTTGCAACGCAACGATATCGCGCTGCAGGTAGGTATTGATTGAGCGCCAGGAAGAAGAACCACCGGAGTAATGATTCCAGATCGAATAGTTACGCAGGCGCCAGGCGCCCCAGTTGATGCCCGAGCGCAGATTGAGGTAATAGTTATTGTTGTTTTGCCGTTCGCTGGCGCGCATCTGGCTATTGGCGCCGCTGAAATTGTAATTGACCAACAGCGCCGGTATGCCGGAATCCCATTTATCCGGGGAAACGTAGTCGCGCGCATTCAAGCGCAGCGCCGCCTGCGGGATGCTCAAATTCAGCCTCAACTGATTGAACAGGAATGTCGAAGAGGCTTGTGGAATGGCCAGCGCCAAATTGACGCAACTCTCCCCAGGCACCATCGCCGGAAACATGGCAACCCTCACGCCCAATTCAGCCAATTTCTCAGTACTGAAACAAGGTTGCAGCGTTTGTTTACCGCCGGCCCCTGGCATAAGCCGGAACTCGACGTCGAGGCTGTCTATCTGTTCGCCGTTCAGGTAAAGATCGACCCGATAGTTCCCGGGCGCCTGGCTGCTGTTCTCCTCAAATACGGAGAGATCGGCGCCGCGCAGCGCCGGATTATCGATTTCCAGCAACGCCGGGTTGAAATAATCGCGCGCATAAGCCGTGCCGATCGGGCTCAGCAGCGCCACCTGGCAAGATATCAGGCCGGCAAGAACCGATCGCGCCCCTGGTAAACCAATGCAATTCGGGTTATTCATCCTTTTAACTCCCTGTCCCGATTGGCTCGGCCCGACGAAAAGCCAGGTAAGCCGAACACCTGCTCCAGCGTTATTCCGGAGCAAAAAACACGTACCGCAGCCCGGTTATAATGTGCTGGTGAAGGTCTGGCCGGTGCCGCCATAGTCATTGATGATTTGCCAGCTCAGACCGCCTCCTGCGCCATTCGCCGTCGGCAACGGGAAACTGGCGCTTGCCTGCGGTGCTACCATGGTGTTGCCGGTAATGGCGCGGCCATTCAGCTTCAAATTGAAAAAGGTGAGATAGTAGGGTGAAGGGTTGGTCACCTGCAGACGATCGCCACTGCGCCGCCACGTCACTTTACCGGCCGCCTCCTCCAGATTGCCGGTGAGCCCCTGCGGGCGGTAAATCAACTTGATACGGGTCTTGATGGCGATTTGCAGGGTATTTTCTTTCTTTTCCACCGAGGGGATCGCCTTCACATTCAGCCAATACAGCGACTCTCTGTCCGTCGGTAAATTGCCGCCCGCACGTACCACGCGCAGCAGGTTATTTTGGCCGCCATCCAAACGAAATAGCGGCGGTGTAATGATAAAAGGCGCTTTCGCGCTATCGCCTTCTTGCGCATCGACCCAGGATTGGATCAGATAAGGCATCGCATCCGGATTACTGATATTCAGAGCAGACTCTTTTTTGCCGCCGTCGTAGATCAGGCGCGTTCCCCCCACTACTACACCGGCCCGTACCGGAGTCCAAAGCGTCATCAGCAACGCCGCCGTCAGCACAAAGTATCCCGCTTTCATTCTCTTTCTTCCCGTTTCCATCACCGATGAATAAGAGCCAGAGAACACGCTCTCTGGCTCATTTTTCTAACTGTTCCGCCGCCGTAACGGCATGGCCTTACTGATAAACGATGGTGAAGTTGGCCGTAGCGTTGGCGCTACCGACGGAAACGTTGTCATAAGCGAAATAGCGCGCAACAAAGCCCAGAACGTTGTCTTTGTTCTCTGCCAGGGTATAGACGCGGGAATCGTTGCCGATATTTAACACGTTGCTGCCGTCGTCCAGCAGTTGCACGCCAATGCCGCCCGCGACCCCGGCGGTGCCGGCGCCGGTCAGTTGCAGCAGCCCGGACTGCCCCTGCACCTGAGTGCCGTCAAAACGCACGGTGGCGCCGGTGACGGTGGCCGGGCAATTTTTCAGCACCAGATTGAACGCCTTGGCGCCGGCAGTTTTAGACAGGGTGAACGCTTCTTTGGCGATCTTGCCCAGAGCGACCTGCTTGTTTTTGGAATCCGCATCGACGGTGCAAGACTGATCGGTGATGGTGCCAGTAATATTCAGCGCGCCGTCGGCGGCAAATGCAGAAGTGGTAAATGCGGACGCGGTCAATATAGCTACAGCCAACAGATTCTTTTTCATCCTACTTTCCTTAAAATTATGCAAAATGTGCATGGGTTTATTTCCGACATATCCTTAATGTCATTCCTTTTATTTAGTTCCATGAATGGGAAACGTCTTAAGCCAAGTTGATTGATGGATTCTGGCTTATTCACCCAAACGATTCATTTTGAACTAAAGTGACTCCTTTGGATTTTTAAACCAATAAACAGACATTTGTTGGAATTTAAAACCAACCAATTGATGAATAACTGATAAATCAGACTAAAAAACCGAGGTGATAACGCAGTGATTTAAACTCGTGGGGTTTTGAGTAGGATTTTACTTAGATTTTCAGGGATGACACAGCATGCAAAAAAAACACAACACATTGTTTTTAAATGATATTTATCTTTATCCTGGAAAGAAGGCATGGGAATATTGACATTGTTTTTACGCGTCCTTACAGTATGTTTCAGTTTAGTTCAAAGTGACTCCTTAACGTTATTAACTTAAATCACACTTACCAAATTTCCTTGAAGCGCTGCGCATTGCTGGCGGTATAAATCACCGTATTCTGGATATTTCGGTGCCCGAGGTAATCCTGAATTAAACGGGTGTCGACACCGCGATCCGCCAATGCAAATCCGCAGCCATGCCGCAGCATGTGCGGGTGCGCATTGACCTCCAATTTAGCCACCTTGCTGTAATGGCGAATCAACCCGTAAATACGTTGACGCGACAGGCGGCCGCCGCGATTGGAAAGAAACAGCCACTCCTGATCGGCCCAGCGGTGCCGCTGACGTTTATCCAACCAGCGCCGCAAACATTGTCTTTCGCGCAGATAAAGCGGATGCACGGTGGAAAAACCATTTTTCAACCGATGCACATAGATATTACCGCCTTCCAGATCGATATCCGACAAACGCCATCCCCCTATTTCACTGGCGCGGCACCCATGAATAAAACACATATAAATCAAACAATAATCGCGTTCTGGATTCTTTCCATGCAGCGTGACCTCAAGCAGTCTCTCCACTTCAGAAGGCGTCAGATGTTTACGATTAGACATACAACCTCATTACTTTGATAGGAAAAATGTGGCTGTCATTTTCCTTTTACATCACCACAATGGACACTCAGGGCAGCCCCTGACATATGGATAGGTTCCTGCATCCAGCGCGGAGTATAGCGGATTTGCCGAATGCGAACAGCGCGACAACCGTTATTCTCGCGGCCATCAATCGCCCCTAAGAATCGCTATCGTGAATAATCTGCGCAGCATTCCGGCCGTATCATAAATAATGAGGCCGCACTGCCCCTATTTTCTTTAGCTTGCATTATCACTTACAAGCGCGATGTAGAGTGAGATTGATAAATTAACCGGCAAAACAAAGAATATTCCTAAAAAACATCGCCACATAATTAACACTCATCATTCATAACACCGCCAAAGATTGAATAAAAAAACGCCATCTCTGGCCATATTAACCTGACGGATAAGCATTAATATTTATGGATATCGATAACTGAGTGAAGCAGGATGCGAAAAGAATGAAATGGACGTTACGACAGACGAAAAACCCAGGCCAGACCCTAGCAAGCGATCGCCTGGGGGGATGAAATTATTGACGGGTTATCAGGTGGCACAATTCGCCGAGGGTCAATTCAGGATGCTCGATAAGCATTTCCGCAGTGAGCGTAATGCCGAATTCTCGCCGAACCAACAACATCAGCTCCATATAATCCAGGCTGTCCAGCCCAAGCTGCTGTAGCGGCATGTCTGCCGACAGCAACGTTCTCTCCAGCCCTCGGGCTTCATGCAACATGCCGCAAATCGTCTCATATAACCGATGATATTTTTCCATACGTTCTACCGTTATTCATAGTGATTGCCAAATACCAGCGCCGCATTGGCGCCGCCGAAACCGAAACTGAGGCTCATGACATTACGCAGACGACCATGCCGATGTCCTTCGCGAATATAATCGAGATCGCATGCGGGATCGGTTTCGTGCAAATGGCAGGTTGCCGGCATCATTTGCTGCTGTAACGCTTGCAGGCAGACGATCGCCTCAAAGCTGCCGGATGCGCCAAGCAGGTGCCCGGTATAAGATTTCGTGCTGGAAATCGGTGTGCGATAGGCATCGCGCCCCAGCGCCGCCTTGATCGCCTCGGTTTCGTTCACGTCGTTTTGCAACGTAGACGTGCCATGCGCATTGATATAGTCGATTTCATGGCTGCCGAGCCCCGCCTGCTCCAAAGCCCGTCGTAGGGTTTTCACCTTGGCCTGAGGATCCTTCGACGGCGCGGTAAGATCAAAAGCGTCTGAAAAGTTGCCGTATCCTTTGATTTCGCCCAAAATCGTCGCACCGCGCGCTAAAGCCGCTTCCCGTTCCTCAAGGCATAATACGGCGGCCCCTTCCGCCAGGACGAAACCGTTGCGTTCCCGGCTAAACGGGCAACTGGCTTTGGTGATATCCTTTTGCTCCCGGCTCAACAAACGCAACGCATCCATATTCCAGATCGCGCCGTTGCCGCGCAGCGACTCCGAGGCACCGGCCAGCATCATTGAAGCGCGGCCGCAGCGTATCACCTCAAACGCATCGCCAATCGCGATGCCGCCGGTCGCGCAGGCCGCCGCCGGCGAGCCTTGATAGCCCCGTAGCAACCAATGCTGGCCGCATATGGCGGTCGCGATATTCGGCATCGCGTGAAAACAGCCAAACAGCTGCCCCAGCCCGGATTGCAGATAGTCCGCATTGTTTTGCATGATCTCATCCTGGCCGCCCCAGCCGCTGCCGATAATCGCTCCGCACTCCAACGACGAATAAAAGTGCGCGGGCCCCACAAAACTGGATGAAAACGCCATTTCGATCGCCTCCGCGGCGGCGGCAAGCGCCAGTCTGGCGAATCTGGGCAAGCGGCGGCTTACCCGCGCGGCAACGCCCTCCAGCGGCGGTTCGGCCTCCAGCAAAGCAAAAAAGCGCGCGTGGATCCCCGCCGCCGATTTATCGTGATAACGATAGGCCAGACGGCTGGCCATGATAGCCTGCCAGCTTTGCTGCGCATTGCCCCCCAGCGCGGTGACGGCACCGTAACCGGTAACCACTACGCGTCTTGTTTTCTCCATGCTTATTCTCCTTGCCCGGATGCGAAAGCCTCGTTGCCGCCCAGCGCCAGCCAGAGTTGCATCGTGGCGTTCAGATAGCGGAATTGCAGTGCCGACAGCGAATTCTCGCTGGCCAACACCGCCTCTTGCGCATCCAGCAGCGTTTGCAGCGCAACGGAACCAGCCTGGTATTGATGTCGCGCCAACGCCACGGCTTGTCGGCTCATCGCCAGATGCCACCGCTGATTGCCGATTTGCCGCTGTGCTTCCAGGCGTTGTCGCATGGCGTTGTCCACATCGGCCAGCGCACGGTAGACCGCATCGCGAAATTGAATCTCCGCCCGCTGCGCCTGCAACGCCGCTTTGTCGCTGGACAAGCGCATCTTGCGCCATTCGATAAACGGCAGCGTCAACGTGGCGCCCAGCGAGCGAGAAGGTTCACTGAACCACTGGCGGAAAAGTCCGCTGCCGGCATCCAACCCGGCCACCAGGCTCAGCGCCGGATAAAAACTCAATCTTGCCGCCTCGGCACCGGCCAGCGCCGCTCTCAGACGGCGTTCTGCCGCCTGAACATCCGGCCGGCGCGCAATCACCCACGCCGGCTGACGCTGCGCGACAGCTACCTCGTCAAGCGGCAACGAACGCCGTTCGCTATAGCGCAGCAGCGGCGATCGCCCGAACAACAGTGCCAACGAGTTACGCGCATCTTCCCGCTGCCGCTCCAGCTCATGCAGCTGATTCTCTCGCGCCAACAAGCTTTGCTCCGCCTGCAACAGCTCGAATCGGCCAACGTCGCCGGCGGTGTGACGTGCCGCCACCAGCCGCAAAGTTTCACGCGCGATCGCCAGCGCCTGTTGCTGATGGAGGACTTGCTGATTCAAGTCGGCAATCTGCCAGTACCCGCGCGCGGTAGCACCGATCAAGGTCAACGCGGTATTGCGCCGATCCAACTCCGAGGCGACGGCCAGCCATTCGGCCTGTTCGCGAATGCGCGCCAGCTTGCCCCATAAATCCAGTTCATAGCTCAGAGAAAGCCCTGCACGGTAGCTTTCCTGCGGCGTAGACGCGCCCCGCAACGCTCGGGTATTGCGGCCGCTCAGGCTGGCGGTGAAATCCGGCGTCAAGTTGCCCTCCGTTAATCCGGCCTCCAACATGGCCTCGCGCCACTGCAATCCGGCCAGCGCCAAATCCTGATTCGCGATCAGCACGCCATCGATCAGCGAGGAGAGTTGCGGATCATTGAAGTTTTCCCACCAGGCGACGCCCGCCCGCAGCGAACCGGAACGCTCATCGACCACGCGCCACTGCGGCGGCAACGACGGTGGCGCCGTGGCGTCGATCGGCCGCCCTCCGCAGGCGCTCAGCGACAGCATCACCAGCCCGTAAACCCAAAGTCGGCTCATTCTCGCGCCAGCGCCTCCACCGGCTGCAGGCGCGCGGCGGTGCGAGCCGGTAAGAACCCGAACCCGACACCGATCAACGCCGAAAATCCGCAGGCCAGGAGCAACGGCGGCCAGGTAAAGATCATCGTCACCTGCGGCGCCAATCCGCTCAGAACCCCTTTGACCAGCGCGGCGCAGGCGATCCCCAACATGCCTCCCAGGCTGCAGATCACCACCGCCTCAATCAAAAACTGCCGCATAATGTCCTTCTCGGCGGCGCCCACCGCCATTCGAATACCGATCTCATGGGTCCGTTCCGTCACCGAGACCAGCATGATGTTCATCACCCCCACACCGCCCACCAGCAGCGAGATGGCGGCAATCGCGGTAATCAACAGTTGCATGGAGCCTGAGGCGCGCTGAATGGATTGCGTCAGCTGATCGTCGGTCAACGTGAAGAAATCACGCCGCCCGTGTTCTACGATCAAACGCCGGGTCGCATCCCGTCCTGCCTCTTCCAGCGTCAGTTTTTCATTCACTCGCATCACAATGGATTCCAGCGGCATATCGCCGGCGATGCGGCCGGTCAGGGAGGTATAGGGCAGCCAGGCAAGCGGTTGAGAGCCGGCGTATTGAGCGCCGCGGCGCTGCGCGACGCCGATCACCCGATAAGGCACGCCCGCGATCAGCACTACCGCGCCTATAGGGTCTTGCCGGGAAGCAAACAGCGCCTGTTTCAGCAAGGGATCAATCACCGCTACCGGTGCGCGCTCACTCAGATCCTGCGCGGTAAACAGGCCGCCGGAAAGCAGGCGAATGCCCTGCGTGCGGAAATACCCTTCGCCGACGCCCATCACGGCAAGCGGCACCTGTTTGCCTTCGCGAACGGCCAGCAGTTGGGTGCCGATCACCGGCGAAACGCTGTCGACGTAAGGCAGCGCCGCCAATAATGCGGCATCCCACTCGCTCAGCGAGCGCGCAAGGTCGGGCCGCGGTTTCTCCCACCCGAGGCCTGGGCGAATCTCCAGCGTGCTGGTGCCAAGCTGGCTGATTTCCTTGAGAATATTACGCCGCGTGCCTTCTCCGATGGCGATGGCGGAGACCACCGCCGCAATGCCGATAATGATGCCGAGCATCGATAGCAATGCCCGGACCCGGTGCCCCAGCAATGCCCGCCAGGCCATGCCGACGGCCTCTTTCAACGCCGCGCCCGGCGCCATGCGTTTCAGCGGCGCCGCCAGCGGTCGCTCGAACGTAGAAAGATGTCGGGAGGCTTCATGGCGACGATCCGCCACGATCTCGCCGTCGCCGATCTCAATGATCCGCCGCGCCTGTTCGGCGATCCGCCGATCGTGTGTCACGATGACGACGGTATGCCCGATAGCGTTCAGCTCGTGCAAAATGGTCATTAACGCCTGACCGCTGGCGCTATCCAGCGCACCTGTCGGTTCGTCGGCCAAAATAATTTCCGCGCCGTTCATCAGGGCGCGAGCAATACTGACCCGCTGCTGTTGCCCACCGGAAAGCTGCGCCGGACGATGACCGCCGCGCTGCGCCAACCCGAGCCGGGCCAGCAAATGCGCTGCCCGCAGGCGGCGTTCGGCGGCCGGCATGGCGGTATACAACGCCGGGATCGCCACATTCTCACCGGCGGTCAGATAGGGCATCAGGTGATAGCGCTGGAAGATAAAGCCGATATGCCGACTGCGAAGCTGCGCCAGGCGATCGGCGTCGGCTTGCCCAATAGCCACCCCGTTGATGTGCACGTCGCCCTGAGAAGGTTTGTCCAGACAGCCGATGATGTTCATCAACGTCGATTTCCCGGAACCGGAGGCGCCGACGATAGCGACCATTTCCCCCCGTTGAATGCTCAGGGAAATGCGCTTGAGGACCGCAATTTTCTGCTCCCCCGCCTGAAACTCGCGCGAGACGTTATCCAACGCAATGATGGGAGCGGTGTTAACTGACATCAGCGCCCTCCTCCACATCAGGCTGTTGCTCCAGCAGCACCTGCTCTCCTGCGTTCAGCCCTTCCAACACTTCGGCATAGCGGCGATCGCGGGTACCGATACGCACGCGGCGCACCACCGTTTGCCCGCCTTCCAGCACCTTGACCTGATAGCTTCCTTCATCCAATGCCGCGCCCAGCGCAGCCATCGGTACCCGCACCACCCCCTGTGCGCGTTCGGTCATGATGAATACCTGCGCCGTCATCGAGGTGCGCAATCGACGCTCGCCGTTGGCGACGGCAAACACGCCGTTGTAATACACCGCCGCCGTTTGCTGGCTTGAGTTCCTGCCCAGCGGGTCGGTTTCCAGCGCCTCCGCCGGCGCCTGCTGTATCGCCCCCATGGCCCCCTCATATCGGCGGCTGGGATCGGCGGCGACGTAAAACCACAGCGGCTGCCCCGTCTTCACCTGCAAGATGTCATTTTCCGATATGCGGGTATGCACCATCATGGTATCCACGTCTGCCATCACCAAAATGGTCGGCGCGCTTTGCGACGAGACGATGGTTTGCCCTTCCTGGGTAACGATGCCCAGCACCTCGCCGTCGATAGGGGCGGTAATACGGGTAAAAGCCAGATTGGCCCTGGCGGTTTCCTGCGCCACTTCGGCCTGGACGATCTGCGACTCGTTCACTTTCAACTGCGCCAGTTGCGCGTCGTGCTGCGCCTGCGCTTTTTCCAAATCGCTGGCCACGCCGGCGCGGTCTCGCGCCAGCGCTCTTTGCCGCTTCAGCTCCAGCTGATACTGCTTCAGCTGTGCCTGGCTCGCCAGTTTCTGCGCCTGCGCGCTGCGTAATTCAGCCTGTGACTTGCGCAGCTCGTTAAGCTGCAGCGTCGGATCGATCTCGGCCAACAGCTGCCCCTGGATCACTCTGTCACCCTGTTTGACATACAGTTTTTTCAACTGCCCGTTGACCTGCGCGCCCACGTTCACCTGCCGAAGCGGTTTCAGAATCCCGGTCGCCAACACGCTTTTTTCGATGTCCCCGCGCTCGACGCGCGCCGTTTGCGGTGGTTGCGTGTCAGGGGGCCGATTCAGCAACGACAGCCAGCCAAGCAACGCCGCCAAAACGACCATCGCCAACGCCACTCGCCGCCAGCGTCTCTTTCCGGGCACCTCACTCCACCTCTGCACAATCATTCTTCCTGGCGTCGTCGGTGGATTCAGGCACCAGCCGCCCCTGCGACATGCGCAAGACCCGATCGAATAACGGCAACAGCCGCGGATTATGGGTGACCGTCACCAGGGTTTTACGGTTTTCACGGCAATGCGCCACCAGAGCCGACATCACCGCCGCCGCGGTCTTTTCATCCAGATTCGCCGTCGGTTCGTCCAGCACCAACACCGGGCAACGGCTGTACATGGCGCGCGCCAGCAACAGACGCTGCCGCTGCCCCAGCGACAGCCCGGCATGGCTCTCCCGCACCAGGGCGTTCACGCCCCCCGGCAGCTGCGCCACCGCGTCCGCCAGCCCCAAACTGCGCAACGCCTGTTCCACCTGCCGTTGCTGGCCCGGCGCCGACGGCGCGAACAGCGTGATGTTCTGCAACACCGAGGCGTTGAACAGAATGTCCTCCTGGCTTTGCAGGAAGAACAGCCGCTGCGCGGCGGCACTTGCCAGTACGCGCCCATCCAGCGTCAGCTCCCCCTGCTGCGGCGTCAGCAGGCAGGCGAGCACCTTCAGCAACGTGCTCTTGCCCGCGCCGGAACCGCCGCAAATGGCGATGCACTCGCCACGCTCCAGCGTCAGCGACAAATCGCGCAACACCGGTTGACCAGCGTCGTAAGCGAAGGCCACCCCCCGATACGCCAACCGCGCGTCAAAATGGCTCACGCTTTCGTCCGCAGACTGGGCCCGAGCGGATACCGCAGGAAACAGATCCCGCGCGCGTTCATCGATGACGTGCAGCTGGTTTTTCTGCAAAACGGCAAAAAAGATCTTGCTGCTGTACGAAGTAAAGATTTCGCGCAAAAAGCTGTAGGCGAAGAATGCCCCCAGACTGAGCTCGCCCTCCTTGAGCAGCGGCAACGCCAGCAGCATGAACAACACCATCTCCAGACTGCCGATCAGCTGGTAAATGCTGCCTTTTATCTGTTCATAGATCTTTTGCTGCTGCAGGCAATTGAACAGCGAGCGGGCATGTTCGGCGAACCCTTCCTGCCGCTGGCCGGCCAGGCCGGCTGATTTGATGGTCGAAAACCCCTGGATGGTTTCCAGGATGAAGTCATTTTGCACCGCGCCTCGCACCTGCAGCTGCTGGGTGTAATGCCGATCGCGGTAGATGGCCCATACGCTGACCGCCCCCATCAGCAGCACGCCGACAACCGGCACCAGCGCCAGCATCGGGCTCAGGTAGCACATCACCGCCAGCGCGATAGCGCCGATGATCCAGTCGGTGCGCAGGCCGTTGTCCAGTTCGATTTTCTGGCCGGCGGCCATCTGCCAACTGGTGAAACGGCTGAAGATCTCGCCGGGGGCGCGCTTGCTGAAGAAATTGAGTGAGTTTTCCAGCAGGCGAGAAAAACCGGCGGCGCCGTGCAACAACACGAAATTTTTGATGAAGCGTTCGGTGAGGGTGCGCGCAATCAGCGCCAACGCCGTGGACGCCACAAACGCCAGCAGATAATAGGCGTAGGGGAACGCGACCTCGCCGGCCATGGCGAACACCTGATTGATCGCGCTGGCGACCATCATCGGCATGATGAACAGCGTCAGTGAGATAAAAAACGTCATCGCCGCCAGGCGATAGATGCCGGCGATGCCGGCGGTATCCTTCAGGCTTAAGCTGGCGAAAGCGCGGCGGCGGTGGCTGCGCCGGGCCGGGACGGTGGCCGGCAAATCATCGCGATCCAGCACCAACGCATAACCGCTGATTTCCGCTTTCAGGGCAGCATACGGCAGCAGCTGCTGCCCCAACGCCGGGTTCATTACGCACACGTACCCCCCCTGGCGATACGCCAATAACACATAGTGGCCCGCGCCGTAATGCAAAATGGCCGGTAACGGCAGCGCCGCCAGATCCCGGTGCTCGAACGCCACCGGATAAGCCGGTAGCGCCAGCTCTCCCAAAATGGCGCACAGCGTCGCCAGCGAAGTGCCGTGCTGCGAAGCGGGATAACGCTCCCGCAGCTCCGTCAACGGTGCGCGAATGCCCTGAGTTTCCGCCAGCATGGCGATGCAGGCCAGCCCGCACTCATTGATTTCGCTCTGCAAGACCGGCGTAGGAAGGGTGTTTTCCATACGTTGTGATATCCCTGACTTATTCGTTAATAAAAAATAAAGAGTGCGAATGCCATAGCAACCAATCATCCGCATGCCGCCGGAGGGTTCGCTCGACGATCGCCGGCATGGCGCGGCCGACCCGATCTGCGGCGACAGGTTCTTCAATGTGAATGCGGATGCCGCGATCGAAATAAAGCGAATAGAACACCACCTGAGCCCGCAACGCCCGGGACAGCCGAACGATGCCGCTGTGCAAATGCGCCGGCCGGCCGAACAGATGGCAGGCCAATTTGGCCGCCACATCCTGATTGCTGTGCAGGGTGTAATCCGGCGTGATATCGGGGAAGAGGATGATGTTGCGCCTATGTTCCGCCGCTTCCAGCATCGCCTGCGACAAGGTGCCGGCGATGTGCCGCGGATCGTCGTGAATCGAGCAATAGTCGAGCCGCTGCCGCCATTCGTCTTCCGGCGATCGCTGCGCAAACGCCTGCACATCGCCGGAAACGATCACCGTGGCCCGCCCGGGATAAACGCCCGCGCCGACCAGCGTCGCCAACACGTCGGAGACCGTATGCATCGGCGCCAGCAGCACCGGCACGCCCGCGCGATGCAGCGGTTCCACGACCTGATCAAGCTGCGCGGAACAGTGCGCCAAATGGCTCATCAACGCCGCATTGCGGGCAGAGACCGCCGCCATGTCCAGCCACTGCCGCCGCTGCATCAGCCAGGCGAAGTCCAGCTTGCCTTCACCCAACAGGCTTTGGCGGTTCGCCAGCGCTACCGCATGCCGGTGGCGAAAGCGGCGCTGCGGCCTGCTTCCCCTCAACCGCCGGCGCACCGCCAGCCACAGGCGATAGTCCACGCGCCGCAGCAGGGCACACGTCAGGCGGTTGCCCATCCCGGCACCGGCAGCCGATAAGCGGGCCATCGCGTCCAGGCCGTTGCGCCAGGCCAAATACCCCCGAACCGCGAGCAGGCGCATCAGGGGGCCAGCGGTTTATCGTGCTGCAACAGCGACAGCAACTGCCGGCTGAAAGCGGAAAACTCGCGATCTTGCAGCGCCAGCCATTTGCGATTGACGATAAAACTGGGGGTCGCGTTGATCTGGTAATAGCGGCTCACCGCCGTCATATGCGCCAACAACGCCTTGACCCGCTCTGACTCTCTGGCCTGCCGATAGGCAGCCTCATCGATACCGTTGGCCGTCAGCCAGGCGCTGAGCTGCTTGTCGTCCGCCAGGTTGAGGTTTTCTTTGATAATGGCGCGATAAGCGGCGGGGCGATGCTGTGCTTCGATCCCCATGATCGTCAGCGTGGCGAACAGGGGCGCAAAGGCCGCCATGCCGGCTTGACTGTCGTCACTGAGGTGCAAGCGCACCAATTTGGCGCCCGCCGGCAAACGTTTTTCCAGCTCTGCCACGCCGCTTTCGTTGACTTCACAATAGTGGCAGGCGTAAGAGAAGACTTCGACAATGGTATTATCGTCTTGCAACGGGCTTTGTTCGATTTTTTCCGGGGAGATAAAACTCAGGCTTTCCGCCTCCGCCGGTTGCATGACGTAATGTTGAAAATAAAATGCGGTCAAAAAAGAAGAGGCAAAAATAATAACGAGCGTGTAGCCGATAAAAAGCAAGGGACGTTTATACATAACGGACGCATCCTGCGCATATATTAATATTCACCCAGCAGAGTGAATACATGAAAAAGAGTTAATGCCGTAAATAATGAGAACGTAAGACGACTTTTTCGCCGGTATCAGGCGGGACAGCGCGAACGCTGCCCGCCTGCCCACCGCTAATCTAAATGCAGGGGGTCAACCCGCATCAGCTTGGCGTGGTTGGGTTAGACGGGCAGCTTGCTACCGGCGCCGGGTAATAAGACTTCTGTACGCCACCGAATTTGTTCGCACAGGTTTTCACCAGCTGGCAGGTGCGGTTGTTGCCGCTGCCCACCCAGGCAAATTCCTTGGTACAAACAAAAGTACCGCCGACGATGTTTTCCGCTTCTGACAGATTGATTTTTTTCATTACAATATCCTTATTTATATTAAAACATAAACACACTACCCATTACCCTGTCGGCAGACAGAGCAATCCTTCAATACGTTTCAAAACTATTTAACCAATAACAATGAGAGCGCTTCGGGAAAAAGCATAGCCATCCCAAACGAGCAGATCAATACAATTATTTACACTGCAAGTTAAAGTTAATCGAATAAGTAACGCTCGATTACAGGACTATTCCAATTTAAATAAGACTAAAAACAAGAAAAGTAGACTAAAACCGGTTACAGCAAGAAAAATAAAAAAGGATAATTCTCAGTAAAATGAAAAAACAAATAAGAAAAATTCAGATCCGACCAGTTGGTGACGACGTGCGACACGCTGAAAAGATTGCTTCCTGGCGCGCCGGATTTACACTGGGACAAAAGGACTCTCACTCTACAGGATGCCCATGCTCGCCACCCACGAATACGCCAACGACCTGATTCTGTTCGCCCTGATCGTCGACTGCGGCTCGTTCAGCAAGGCCGCGGAGAGCGCCGGCATCACCAGCTCGGTGGTCAGTAAACGCATCGGGCGGCTGGAAAAATCGCTGGGCGCCCGTCTGCTGTACCGCACCACGCGCAGCCTGACGCTGACCGAAAGCGGCCAGGCGCTCTACCAGCAGGCCAAAGAGATTGGCGCCAAAGTGCAGGAGGCGCTGTACGCCGTCAGCGAAAAGAGCGAAGAGTTGACCGGCACCATTCGCATGTCGGTGCCGACCATTTCGGGCGAGCTGCTGCTGAGCGAGAGCGTGGCGGAATTTTGCGCTCTGCATCCCAGCCTGAAAGTCGAGATGCGGCTGGAAAATCGCTTTGCCGATCTGGTGGAAGAAGGCATCGATCTGGCGATCCGCACCGGCACCATGCCGGATTCGAGCCTGATTGCCCGGCCGATCTTCGATTCCCGCTGGGTGATCGTCTGCTCGCCGGGGTATCTGGAAAGCCACCCGGAACCGCGCTGCGCCGAAGACCTGCTCGGCCACAACTGTCTGACCTACACCTATCAGGAGAGCGGCACCGCCAACTGGCTGATGAAGCGGCCGGGGCGCAACGACATCTACGAGCTGCAGGTTAACGGCAACCTGTCGGCCAACAATGCGCGGGCGATCCGCAAAGCGGTGATCGGCGGCCACGGCATCGCCATGGTGCCACGCTGCATGGTGTATGAAGATTTGCAGGACGGCAAACTGACGGAGATCCTGGCCGGCCACTGCGGCAAGGTATTGGGCATTTACGCCGTCTATCCTTACACCCGCAATCTGCCGTTAAAAACCCGTCTGCTGATCGAGCATATCATCGGTTCCTACCAAAATATCAGCCACTATTTTTGAATTTTCCTCGCTGATTATTTCCCCGCGGCCGCAAAAGGCCGCGGAGATTACGGCATTTTTGGACATAATCTATTGAACATTACCGCTTAATTAATGTGAGCCTGCGCATTCATCACACAATAATACTTTCTATCAATCTGATTTTTAAGCAGTTAATTCATCCCCTTCTACCGGCCAATTTTCCACCGCCGGCGCCGTTCGCCGATGTTAAAAAAATACCGCATGGCATCGTCGTCGACGTTGTGATTAGAATGAAAATGTTGCGCTAATTAACCTTTCAGCTACATATCTCTGCCCATAAAAATAATAACCCTGAGGATCTTATGCCCCTGTTTTTCAGTATTGCGCCCATCGTCCTGCTGATTTGGATGATGACCAAAAGGAATGGCGTGCCCTCTTATCTCGCCCTGCCGCTGACGGCCGCCGTGGTCTACGCCGTACAGCTCCTGTGGTTCGATGCCTCGCTGCGGCTGCTGCATGCCAATATCATCACCGCGCTGGTATCGACGCTGACGCCGATCACCATCATCGCCGGCGCCATCCTGCTCAACAAACTGATGCAGGTAAGCGGCGCGGAGAACGTGGTGCGCCGCTGGCTGGAAACCATCAGCCCCAATCCCGTGGCCCAGCTGATGATTATCGGCTGGGCGTTCGCCTTTATGATTGAGGGCGCCAGCGGCTTCGGCACCCCGGCCGCCATCGCCGCGCCGATTCTGGTCGGGCTGGGCTTCAACCCGCTGCGCGTCGCCCTGCTGACACTGGTGATGAACTCGGTGCCGGTCTCCTTCGGCGCCGTGGGCACCCCCACCTGGTTCGGCTTTGCCAACCTCGGCCTGTCGGACGCCAGCCTGCTGGAGATCGGCCGGCAGACCGCGCTGATCCATTTTGTCGCCGGCTTCGTCATTCCTCTGCTGGCGCTGCGCTTTATCGTTTCCTGGCAGGATATCCGCCGCAACCTGCCGTTTATCCTGCTCAGCGTGCTGAGCTGCACCCTGCCCTATCTGCTGCTGGCCCAGGTGAACTATGAATTCCCGGCGCTGGTCGGCGGCGCCATCGGCCTGGCGCTGTCGGTGCTGCTGGCACGCGGCGGCATCGGCCTCGCCCGCAGCGACAAACCGCAGAGCGCCGGGCAGGCGGTGCCGTTCATGCAGGTGGTCAAGGCCATGACCCCAACCCTGCTGCTGATTGCTATCCTGATAGTGACGCGCGTCCACCAGCTGGGCCTTAAAGCCTTGCTCAACAACACCGCGCTGCTGTGGCAGGAAAACCTCGGCTGGCTCGGGGAGCTGCGCATCAGCCGGGCGCTGATCGTCGAACTGCAGCAGGTGCTGGGCACCTCCGCCGCCGCCGGCTACAAAACGCTGTATGTCCCGGCGCTGATCCCGTTCCTGCTGGTGGTGCTGCTGTGTATTCCGCTGTTCCGTCTGAATGGCGGCCAGGTGCGGCAAATGTTCAGCGAAACCGGCGGGCGCATCGCGCGGCCCTTTATCGCCCTGTTCGGCGCGCTGGTGATGGTCAACCTGATGATGCAGGGCGGCGACAACGCGCCGGTGATCCTGATCGGTAAAGCACTGGCGGCGCTGACCGGCGAGAGCTGGCTGCTGTTCTCTTCGTTCCTCGGCGCGCTGGGATCGTTCTTCTCCGGTTCCAATACCGTTTCGAACCTGACGTTCGGCGGCATTCAGCAATCGATCGCCCAGAGCAGTGGCCTTGACGTCAACCTGACGCTGGCCTTGCAGTCCGTCGGCGGCGCCATGGGCAATATGGTGTGCCTGAACAACATTATCGCGGTCTGTTCGATCCTCGGGATCGGTAACGCCGAAGGCAAAATCATCAGAAAGACCGTACTGCCGATGCTGGCGTACGGCGGGATTGCGGCCGGTATGGCGGCGATCCTCACGCTCTGACTAACCACTCGTTATCGCAAGCAAGACAAGAAGGTAAACACTATGATCATCTCCGCGTCAACCGACTACCGGGCCGCCGCCCAGGCCAAACTGCCGCCGTTTCTGTTTCACTACATCGACGGCGGGGCCTACGCGGAGCATACGCTGAAGCGCAATACCGCAGATCTGGCCGATATTGCCCTGCGCCAGCGCGTGCTGCGCAATATGTCCGAACTCAGCCTGCAGACCACGCTGTTCGGCGAGCAGCTGGCGATGCCGGTGGCGCTGGGACCGGTAGGGTTGACCGGCATGTACGCCCGCCGCGGCGAAGTGCAGGCCGCGCGCGCCGCGGCCAAAAAAGGCATTCCGTTCACGCTGTCCACCGTGTCGGTCTGCCCGATCGAAGAGGTGGCGCCGGCGATCGATCGGCCGATGTGGTTCCAGCTCTACGTGCTGAAAGATCGCGGCTTTATGCGCAATGCGCTGGAGCGCGCCAAGGCCGCCGGCGTGAAAACGCTGGTGTTCACCGTCGACATGCCGGTGCCCGGCGCCCGTTACCGCGACGCCCACTCGGGGATGAGCGGCCCTAACGCCGCCCTGCGCCGCGTGCTGCAGGCGTTTGCGCATCCGCAGTGGGCCTGGGATGTCGGCCTGCTCGGCAAGCCGCACGATCTGGGCAACGTCTCGGCCTACCGCGGCAAACCGACCAGCCTGGAAGACTACATCGGCTGGCTGGGCGCCAACTTCGATCCGTCGATTTCCTGGAAAGATCTGGAGTGGATCCGTGAATTCTGGGACGGCCCGATGATCATCAAAGGCATTCTCGATCCGGAAGACGCCAAAGACGCGGTGCGCTTCGGCGCCGACGGCATCATCGTCTCCAACCACGGCGGCCGCCAGCTGGACGGCGTGCTGTCGACCGCGCGCGCCATGCCGGCGATCGCCGACGCGGTGAAAGGCGACATTACCCTGCTGGCCGACTCCGGCATCCGCAGCGGCCTGGACGTAGTGCGCATGATCGCGCTGGGCGCCGACACCGTGCTGCTGGGGCGCGCCTTCGTCTATGCGCTGGCGGCGGCCGGCGAAGCCGGGGTGGCTAACTTGCTGGATCTGATCGACAAGGAAATGCGCGTCGCCATGACGCTCACCGGCGCGAAAACCATCGCGGATATCAACGCCGGATCGCTGGTCAGAAACGCCTGAATCAAAGCGGCTGCACGCCTTCCGGGTAGGCGTTATAGCTCATCTTGCTGATGAAGGCACCGGCCGGTGACACCAACACCCGGCCGGCGGCGTCCAGCCCGAGGAAGGTGCCAGTGCAGCGCCCGGAAATAAAGTCGAAGAAGAACACCGAGCACACCGGGATGATCTTTTCCCGGAAGGTGAACAGGAACATCTCGTCCTCAAACTTGTAGTAGGTGGCGTAGTCCATGTCGCCGTGGCCGAATTGTTCGCCGCGCAGGTTTTGCCAGGCGTAGCGCTCGGTGTTGACATAGAAATGTTCGTAATAGTGGTTGGGGCTGTAGACGTTCAGCGTGCGATAGCCGATCAGCTCGCGAGTCAGATGGGGCGCGACGCCACCCGGCGTGGCGCCGACAATCCGGCCGACGTGGAAGCTTTGCTTGAGGCGGGACCTCTTTTCCACCGTCTGTTCCGGCAACAGCGTGCTGCGCACCAGCAGCGCCCGGCCGCTGTCACGATTGAGTACCAGCGTCAGGCACTCGTTGCCCGGCGACTGCAGCGGAATATTGAAGAAATAGCGCGCGGCGGAGGTTTGCACCTCTTCGTAAGCGTCCTCGCCGTTCTCCCCGCCCCAGGCCCACAGCACCCGCTGCCGATCGGCGCTGAAGCGCAACGTGATTTCCCCGCTGCTTTCAAAAGCGATCTGCAGCGTTTTGCCGCGCCAATCCTGGGTGCCCGGCAGTCGGTTAGTGTCGATACCGCGCGCAAAATCGTCGTAATTCTTCCAGTCCGGTTCGGCATTCTGATTCAGTACGGATTGTTCTGCTGACATCTTCGCTCTCCTTGATTGAATGGGATGAAAACCGCCTCAAACGTCGGCGACGCCCGCCGGTTTCACCGCTCTGCGACTCACCACCGCAGGTGCAGTTTCATCGAGAAAACAACTCAGTACGCCGGCGCACACGGCGCCGGTAGCCGCCAGCCACATCACGCTGACCAGCCCATAGCGATCGGCGATCAGCCCGGCGATAAACGGCGCCAGACAGCCGCCAATCACCTCGCCAATCCCCATCACCAGCCCCAACGCGGTCGCGATGCGGGCCGGCGACACCGTTTCAGACGGGATGGTAGCCATAAACAGCGTGAAGCAGCCAAGGCCGGTATAAGACAGGAACACCAGCACGCCCAGCAGCCACGGGTTATCGACGTAGCTGAGGAACAGCGGGCAGCACACCGCCAGCAGCGAAAAGAAGATCAGCGTCGGCTTGCGGCCAAGGCGATCGGAAATCGCCGGCACCGCCACGCCCCAAAACACCCAGGCAGCGCCGATGGCGCTCATGATGCCGCCCATCGTGCCCTCGCTGAAGCCACGGTCGGTCACCAAAAAGTTGGGGGTGAAGGTAATGATGATCATGAACCAGGTGACGAACACGCAGGAGATCAGAATGCACAGCGCTACGTTCTTGATTTTAAACAGCTCGCCGTAAGCGCCTTTGTTCGCCGCCTTGTCGGCCGCCGGCGCGGCGCTGAAAGCGGGATCCTTCTTGCCGTTCACATAACGATAGATCAGCCACGCCAGAATGATGCCCGGCACGGCGGTCAGGTGAAACGCCATGCTCCAGCCCCACTTCTGCGCCAGATAGATGATCAGCGGCGGCGCGATAATACCGCCCAACAATCCCGGCGCCGCCCCCTGGATCAGCCCCATATTGAAGCCGCGGCGCTGCGGCTGCGATTTTTCCACCATCAGCGATTGCGCGATCGGCAGCACCGGCCCTTCGGCGATCCCCATCAGCGCGCGGAAGATCAATAACATGGCAAAGCCGCTGACCAGCCCCGACAGCGCGGAGAACAGTGAAAACACCAGGATCGACAGGATCAGCATCGGTTTGCGGATATTAAAGCGATCGGCAATCGCCCCCAGCCCCGCGCCAGATAGCGCCCAGGTCAATGCCAGCACCGCCGACAGCGTGCCAAGATGCACGTTGCTCAGCTTCAAATCGGCGGCAATCATCGGAAACAGAAAAGAGATGGTCAGACGATCGACGAACACGCAGCCGAAAACGAAAAACAAAATGATCAGCAATCGGTTCTCTTCGCTCAATCGCGAGCGCTGTCCTGGCGAATTATTCATAGCGTCATTGGTCCATAAGTTAACTTATAAATGGCGAGCGGCCATGGCATAAGTCGGTTGAGCGCTCGGCCAAGAGAGATATTGGCCATCGGTCACGATAACAACTCATTAACATGTTAATGATATAAACTTATCTCAAGCTACGGGCATGTCAAACAGCCGTTGAAAACGGTGACGGAGAGGCAATTCAGGTATTTTTCACAGAACGCGAATGACATGAAAATAAATCAACATTCTGTTTTTACTGATTTAAATAAAATTAAGCGGCACTTTTTACTTTTATCGAAAAAGCCAAAACGCGCTGATTTATAAACAGGTTAATAAATAAAACTTAACTCCTGCTTATAAATGGACGGCATTTCCCTTTTCATCAGCCGCATTACCCCGCCCTCTTTATTATTTGAATCCGTTTGCTTTATAGCGGCTATAACGAGAACCATTAACTCCATTGTGTTAATCAATAATCACGCAATGACATTATCAATGCTGAATAATAATAAAAGCGCAGGCCGTGACAGGAATCACAAACAGACCGCCCCTTAACGCCCTGGTAGCGGGTTATTACCGGCGCGGCTAGCTTATGCCAACTCGATCCAACCCCGGATGGGAAAACAACGGCATGATAAGCGGCAGGCAACGAGCAAGGAGATGAACATGACGACAGCACTGACAAAAGCCGGTTTCTGGCGCAAAACCGCCGACTCTTCATCGCTGCGTGAGCCGCGCGTGCTGATTCGGGTCTACGTTGGCGAAGGCGAAATCGACCGCGCCATCGCGTTTTACGAGCAGTTGCACGGCGTAACGGCGGACATGCGCTTCGATTTTCCCGAGCATCGGCTGGTATTGGCGGCGGTGGGGCCGTTTCTGATCCTGGAAGGGGCGGAAGAGCAGTTGCGCCTTTTCCGCAGCACCGTCGGCACGCTGCTGGTCGATGACATTTATCCCTACCACCAGCGGCTGCTGGCCGCCGGCGCCGAGATTTTCTTCGGCCCGGTGGAGGTGCCCACCGGCGCCTGTTTCAATGCGCGCCTGCCGGACGGCACGATTGTCGAGTACGTGCATCACCGGCCGCGCGCGGGCGAATAAACCGCCTCAGGGCAGCGCCGGCTTCATGGCGTACCGGCGCAGATCCTTGCGCAAGCTGATCATGTACAGCACGATCACCGCCGAGAACGGCAGGCCGCACAGCACCACCGCGGTCTGCATCGCGCTGAAACTGCCGGCGTACAGCAAGCCGGCGCATACCAACGTGGTGACCGCTGCCCAGAACACGCGCAGCCAGGCCGGCGCGTCATCATGGGCGGAGCCGCCCTGGCAGGAGAGGTTGGCTATCATCAGCGTGCCGGAATCGACCGGCGTCAGGAACAGCACGAAGCTGATCACCACCACAAAGCCGGCGGTCAGTTGGGTATAGGGCAAGTATTCGAACAGCTTGAACACCGCCATCGGCGGATCGCTTTGCGCCACCTGCCCCAGGATCGCCTGCCCGCCTTCCAGCACCAGACTGATGGCGGTATTGCCGAAGATCGACAGCCACGCCAGCGTGAAGCCCAGCGGGATCAGCAGCACGCCGAAAATCAGTTCGCGAATAGTGCGCCCTTTGGAGATGCGCGCGATGAACAGCCCGACGAACGGCGCCCACGCCACCCACCAGGCCCAGTAGAACAGCGTCCAGGCGCCCTGCCACTGGCGCGCCTTGCCGTACAGATACATATCGAAGCTGCGGCTGACCAGCGAGGTAAGATAATCGCCGAGGTTCTGCAACATGCCGTTCAGCAGGTTCAGCGTCGGCCCGGCCAAAAACACGAACAGCAGCAGCAGGCACAGGAAGCCGACGTTGATGTTCGACAGCATGGCGATGCCCTTCTCGACGCCGGTGACCGCCGCCAGCGTGGCCACCACCATCATCACCACGATCAGCGCCAGCAGCACGCCGGTGCTTTGCGGGATGTCGAACAGATAAAACAGCCCGGAGTTCACCAGCAACGCGCCGATCCCCAGGTTGGTCACCATCGAAATCACCGTCACCAGAATGCCGAAGCTGTCCACCAGATGACCGACACAACCGTGGGTGCGCTCGCCGAAGATCGGGTATAGCGCAGAACGCAGCGCCAGCGGCAGGCCGCGGCAATAGGCGAAATAGGCCAGCGCGGTGGCGATCAGCGCATACAGCGCCCAGCCGTGCAGCCCCCAGTGCAAAAAGGTCAGCGCCATCGCCTGTCGCGCCGCCTGCACGGTGCCGCCGCTGCCTTCCGGTGGCGACAGAAAGTGATCCAGCGGCTCATAGGCGCCGTAGTACACCAGCGCAATGCCGATGCCCGACGAGAACAGCATCGCCACCCACGAGGGATAGCTGAACTGCGGCGGCTCGTCATCCTGGCTGAGGCGAATATGGCCAAAGCGCGACAGCGCCAGCCAGAACACGAATGCCATGCAGGCGACCATCAATAACATGTAGTACCAGCCGAATACGTCGGCGACCCAGCTTTGCGCGGCGTTTAGCCACAGTTTGCTGGCGGAGGGGAACAGAACGACCAGCGTTCCCAGCAGCAGGATCACCGCCGCCGAGCCGAAAAATACCGGAACATTCAATCTGACAGGTTCTTCGTCAAGCGATGGGGGAGTTTTTGTTGTCATTGGCAGGCTTCCATGATGCGAAAGACAGACGATTTCAATGCAACTTTTAGTTAACATATTATCGCCATTTATTTGACATTTTCGCAGCATATAGAGTATTGATTGACCGTTCAATCAATCAAATCCAAAGTGTGATTGGCCTATCAGTTGAGGAAAATATGTACCGAAGAGACATTCCGGAACAGCGTAAGGAGCAGTTGATTAACGCCGCCTTCGAGACCATTAACGTCGTCGGGCTGGCCGGCGTCACCCTGTCTCAGGTGGCGAAAGAAGCCGGGCTGTCGACCGGCATCGTCAGCCACTATTTTGGCGATAAAGAGGGGCTGCTGAGCGCCACCATGCGCAAAATCCTGCGCGACCTGCGCGATGCGGTGGCCGAGTGCCGCGCGCAGGCGGCAAGCGACAGCCAGTCACAGCTGTTCGCCATTATCCAGGGCAACTTCCACCCCAGCCAAACCAATGCCGTGTCCATGCGCGCCTGGCTCGACTTCTGGGCCGCCAGCATGCATCAGCCGGTGCTGCGCCGCCTGCAGCGCGCCAACGATCGGCGGCTCTATTCCAATATTTGCAGCCAGTTCCGCCGCGAGCTGCCGCTGCCGCAGGCGCGCGACGCGGCGCGCGGGCTGGCGGCGATGATCGATGGGCTCTGGCTGCGCGGCAGCCTGGCCGGCGACGAGACGGACCTGAAGCAGGACTGCCGTATCGCCTGCGACTACGTGATACAACGGCTCAAGGCCGCGCCATCGGCGGCGTGACCGCCTCCGTCAGTGTGGCTCCTGCTCTTCGCTGTACTGGGTTTGCCACATCGCGGCGTAGCGGCCGTTCGCCGCCAGCAGCGCCTCGTGCCCCCCGCGCTCGACGATCTCCCCCGCCTCCAGCACGATGATTTCATCGGCGTCCACCACGGTGGAGAGCCGGTGGGCGATCACCAGCGTGGTGTGGTTGCGGCTTACCTCGCGCAGGTGCCCCTGGATTTCGCGCTCGGTCTGGGTATCCAGCGCGCTGGTCGCCTCGTCGAACACCAGGATGGCCGGATTTTTCAGAATGGTGCGCGCGATCGCCACCCGCTGCTTTTCACCGCCCGACAGCTTCAGCCCGCGCTCGCCCACCCGGGTGTCGTAACCGTCGGGCAAACCGACGATAAAATCATGGATATGCGCCAGCCGCGCCGCCCGCTCGATTTCTTCATCGCTGGAGTCGGTTTTGCCGTAGCCGATGTTGTAGCGCAGCGTATCGTTGAACAGCACCGTATCCTGCGGCACGATGCCGATCGCCTGCCGCAGGCTGGCCTGGGTCAGTTGGCGAATGTCCTGGCCGTCGAGGGTAATGGCGCCGCCCTGCACGTCGTAGAAACGGAACAGCAGGCGCGACAGCGTGGACTTGCCCGCGCCGGAGGCGCCAACCACCGCCACCGTGTGGCCCGCCGGAATGGTAAAACTCACCTGCTTGAGGATCGGCCGCCGCGTGTCGTAACCGAAGCTGACCGCGTCGAACCGCACTTCGCCGCGATCGAGACGCAGCGGCTGCGCATCCGGGCTATCGACGATCTCACGCTTTTCTTGCAGCAGATCGAACATGTTCTCCATGTCGATCAGCGCCTGGCGCACCTCGGAATAAATAAAGCCGAAGAAGTTCAGCGGCTGATACAGCTGCAGCAGATAGGCGTTGACCAGCACGAAGTCGCCGACCGTCATCCTCCCCTGGGTAATGCCCTGCGCCGCCATGGCCATCATCACGATCAGCCCGATCGAAATAATGGCGGTTTGCCCCAGGTTGATCGCCGTAAAACTGAATTGGTTCTTGATGGCGGCGTATTCGTACAGCCGGCGCGACAGGTCGAAACGCTCGGCCTCGAACTCTTCATTGCCGAAGTACTTCACGGTCTCATAGTTCAGCAGGCTGTCGATGGATTTACTGTTGGCGTCGGCGTTGGCCTTGTTGAGCTCGCGGCGAAAGCGGGTGCGCCAGCTGACCGCCAGCACGGTAAACAGGATGTAGCAGCCGACCGTCGTCAGGATCGCCAGCGCGAACCAGCCGTTCAGCATGTGCCACATGATCGCCGTGACCAGCGAGAGCTCGAACAGGATAGGCACGATGGAGAACAGCAGCCGCGACAGCACCGTGGACACCGCTTGGGTGCCGCGCTCGATGGACAACGACAGCCCGCCGGTCTGGCGCTCCAGATGGAAGCGCAGGCTCAGCGCATGCAGCTGGCGAAACACCCGCACGCCCAGCAGGCGCGTGGCGTTCTGGCTGACGTGAATGAACATCACGTTGCGCAGTTCCTCAAACAGCGCGCCGCCCACCCGCGCCACGCCGTAGGCGACGATCAGCCCCAGCGGCACCGCCAGCATTTTCGCCGTCTCACCGCTCAGCGCATCGACCATCGCTTTGTAGGCCAGCGGCACCAGCGTGGTGCTGACCTTGGCCGCCACCATGAACACGAAGGCCACCACCAGATACGCGCGCAGCCGCGGGTTGTCTTTCGGCCACAGGTAGGGCAGCAGGAATTTCAGCAAACGGGAACGATCCATCATGTAATATTCATCTTCTCGGTCGGGATCGCGGCGCACGGCCGCGCGGGGGTTATGAGTTTGGCCTGGCCGGCGGCGAACGCCGCAGCCATCCCGTTTTCCTGCGGCGGCAACTCAGCATCATCCGTCAGGAGAAGCGGCGGCGGCTCGGGCAAAGTTCAGGCATGGAGGAGACAATCACATGACCCAGACGTATGCAAAGCGCTTTGCGCAGGTCTTTGACTATATCGACCGCCACCTGGACGAGGCGCTCACCGTCGAAAAACTGAGCGAAGTGGCCCACTTTTCGCGCTTTCACTTTCAACGCCAGTTTAGCGCGTATTGCGGCATCTCGGTGTGGCGTTATATCCAGTGGATGAGGCTCAAACGCGCCTCGTACCGCCTGGCGTATAACCCGCTGGAGCCGGTGATTGACATCGCGCTGGACGCCGGTTTTCAAAACCCGGAGTCCTTCAGCCGCGCCTTCAAACAGGCGTTCAGCCAAACGCCAAGCCAGTTTCGCAAACGGCCGGCCTGGATCGATTGGCAGCAGCGCTTTCCCGAGCCGAAACACACAAGGAAACAACCCATGAAGGTAGACATTGTCGACTTCCCGGCCACGCCGGTGGCGATGATCGAACATCGCGGCCCGTCCGCGCTGGTCAACGAAACCGCCGCACGCTTTATCGAGTGGCGCAAAACCAGCGGCCTGTCGCCGGTCAGAAGCAGCCGCACTTACGGCATCGCACCGCACGATCCGGCCACCACCGAAGCGCAGGACTTCCGCTTCTTCATTTGCGGCGAGGTCACTGCGCCGATCCCCGAAGACAACGCCTTCGGCGTGGTGAACAGCACGCTGCCGGCCGGACGCTGCGCGGTGCTGCGCCATCACGGCTCGCTGGATGGGCTGTCTGAAAGCGCTCGTTATCTCTACAGCGAGTGGTTGCCGAACAGCGGCGAGGAACCGCGCGATTTTCCGCTCTATTTCCACTACCACAACTTTGTGCACGAGGTGGCGGAATATGAACTGGTGACCGATCTTTACCTGCCGCTGAAGTAACAAAAGTCAGGCTCCTCACGGAGCCTGACTGACGTCAACAGGACGGCGACGATCCCTGCGGCGGCAGATAACGCTGCGGATCGAGCGCAGTGGCGCGGTAGCGGATCTGGAAGTGCAGGAATACCGAATCGGTGCCGGTGCTGCCCATGGTGCCGATCTTCTGCCCCGCTTTCACATCCTGACCGTTGCGCACCAGCGTGGTGTCGTTGTGCGCATAGGCGGTAATGAAGTCCTCACCGTGCTTAATCATGATCAGATTGCCGTAGCCGCGCAGCTGATTGCCGACGTACACCACTTTGCCCTTGGCGGAAGCGTAGATCGGCTGGCCGCGCTTGCCGGCGATATCGATGCCCTTATTGCCGCCGTCGGAATTGGAGTATGCCTGCACGATCCGACCGCTGGTCGGCCAGCGCCAGCAGCGGGAAGCGCCCGGCGGCGGCGTTTGTTTGACGATTGCGGCGGAAGACGACTTTTTACGGCGCGTAGCGGCGGTTTTGGCCGGCGCGCTGCCGCTCAGCCGCAGTTTCTGCCCCACCTCGAGGCTATAAGGCGGACGAATTTTGTTGATTCTGGCCAGCTCGCTGACTTCACTGTCGGTGATCCAGGCGATGTAATACAGCGTATCGCCCCGTTTGACGGTATAGGTTTTGCCGGAATAACTGCCCTTCGGCAGTTTGTCATAGTCGCGGTTATAGGTGTTTTTGCCCGAACACCCGGCCAACAGCAGCCCCAATGCCAAACACACCGCCACGCGGCGCCACCCTGCCAGTTTGCTTCCTGTGCTCAAATCCTGTCCCCAGTCGTCGTTTCGGTTCTGATACGCGTCAGCCGCACAGTGTAACATTTGCGCCGGGTCAGTCAAAAAAGGGGGATAAAGGGGGGAGATAAACAGCACGAAAATGGCGCCCTCAGGCGCCAAGCGAAAAACGAGCAGGCAAAGGACGTTTCAACGCTGCGAGTCCAGGATCTCGTTTTTCTTAATCACATCCTGCGCTTTGTTGTAGCTTTCAATCAGCAAGCGATAGTTCGGGAAGATTAAGGTGTAAACGTCTGCCCATTCAGCCGCATCCGCGCGATTCCAGGTTTGCTGAATTTCCGACGCGACGGCGGCGGTATCCATCGGCACCGCCCCGGCTTGCACCACGCGAGCCAAGGTGATTTCCTGAGCCATCTTGGAATAGGTGCCGGAGGCATCAACCACGGCAAACACCTGATAACCGGCGTCAATTGCGCTGATCGCCGGGAAAGCCATACAAACGCTGGTGATCGTACCTGCGATGATCAACTGTTTTTTGCCCGTGGCTTTCACCGCCGCAACGAAATCCGGGTTATCCCAGGCGTTTATCTGTCCGGTGCGAGCGACATACTGCGCATGGGGCGCACTTTCGTGGATTTCCGGAATCAATGGCCCATTTGGCCCCTGCGGCACGGAAGCGGTAGTAATGACAGGCATTTTCACCAGAGTGGCGATTTTGGCGAGCGCTGTCGCATAGCGGCGCAGATCAGGCATCGGCATATCACCGATCGTTTGAAACAAACCGCTTTGATGGTCGATAAGCAGCATTGCCGCATCGGCAGGGTTAATCACCGGGCGTTGATTATTAAAGTTGGCTGGAGAGCTCATATATCCTCACTTATTCATCCTGAAACCTTGTGGCGATTTTTTAAGCGCCGGTCGGCGGCTAACTCGTCGTAACGACCAGAGATATTTCAACGCGCCCGGCGCCATATCATCAAATTCTGATGGTTTGAAGCATTTCAAATATTTACCATGCAATGAAATCTTCACTTTTCAAACTAGCAATGAATCGACAGGATAAACAGTAAGAAAATTGGGAATGAGTATTTCACCAATGGGAAGATCAGATTTGTATGATAGATTTCAATGAAATGTTTATGTTTGCCAAAGTGGTTGAATGTGGTGGTTTTCTTGCCGCCAGCAAGAAATTCGGCATATCAAAATCCATGCTGTCCAGAAAGATATCCAATCTTGAAAAGAGGCTTAACGTCAGGTTAATTCAACGTTCAACCCGAAAAATAATGATTACCGATATCGGAAAGGAATATTATCGCTACTGTATAAAAATGCTCACCGCCGCTGAAGAGGCGGATAATTTCATTATTAATAAAATCGAAAAACCCACGGGAAAAATAAGGATAACATGTTCAAACATGCTTATTGATCTTGGCTTGCCAGCTATTTTAACCAAGTTCATGTTGCAGTACCCCGAGGTCAGTCTGCATGTAAAGATATTCAACAGAGATGTTGATATCATTGCCGAAGGGTATGATATCTCATTAAAAATTGTCACCGACGTGCCCAAAAACAGCAATCTGGTTATGCGGACCATTTGCACCATACCTTCTGCATTTATGGTGAGCGCATCAGCATTCGACAAATATGCTTTAAGCAAACCTGCGGATTTATCGAAAGTGCCCACGCTTGGCTGGCTGTCTTCACACATCCAGGCTACCTGGACATTTCGTCAAGCCAAGCGCGAGATCAAAATCAACAGCGATCCATGCCTGGTGTGCGACGATATTCGCCTGATAAAAGATGCCTTGGTGGGCGGCGTCGGCGTTGGTTTTTTGCCGCTGGCGCTGGCGGAGCAAGAGTTGATGGCAGGAAGCCTGAAAACCGTTTTCGACGATTGGTCTGTGGAGGCGCATAAAATTGTCGCCATTTACCCCACCCGACAAGGCCTGCCTCCCGCTGTCAGAGTATTAATTGATTTCATTGTTGATGAATTCAATGGATAGCAGGCGATTTTTCGACCCATTACTGCCGCGGCATTTTCTCTTATATCCCCAATGGCGACTATGCTAGTAATCGACAGTCATAGATTTCAGGATCGTAATACGCAAAATGGAGAACTATCATGTTGAACCTCGACCGCAATAATCTGCCCCTCCTGAGCGAAGAACTGCTCAAAAAGCAACGCACTACCCTGCTGATCATCGCCTTCCTGCTGCTGGCGGGCGGCATACTGTGCCTGGTCAATCCTTTCGCCTCCGGCGCGGCGCTGAGCATCGTAGTCGGCATCCTGCTGCTGTTGAGCGGCGCCGGGCTGATTATCGCCATGATCGCCAACCGGGCGCAGAATACCTGGCCGATGATCGGCGGCATTTTGCTGGGTGTGGCCTACCTGATTATCGGCTATGTGTTCATCGCCAGCCCGCTGGCGGGCATTCTGGCGCTGGCGGTGTACCTCGCCGTGCTGTTCGCGCTCGGCGGTATCGCGCGCCTGGCGGCGGGCTACATGCGCCGCGGGCTGCCGGGCAACTGGCTGCAGTTCGTTATCGGCGTGCTCGATTTGATCATCGCCTGGATGCTGATCGGCTCAGGCCCGGCGGCGTCGGTCACGCTGGTGACGGCGATCGTCGGCATCGAGATGCTGGTCAGCTCCTTTGCGCTGTTCCAGGCGGCGAATCTGTTTAAACGCGCCTGACGTTACCGGCCCGCCGCCGCGGGCCTCATCGCTTTGGTTGTTTGCAGATAAAACAAGGCGATACCCCCTCTGCTTGTCCGTGGTTATCTTCATCGGTAAGTGCCAATATAGGCGCAGACAAGGGAGCTGAAACCGATGACAACCCATTCCAACCCGTTGAACTCGCGGGAAGTCTGCCTGCAATTACGCCACTTCAATCAGGTAATCGGGCAACAATGCCGCAATATGGCGCGCCAAAAAACCACCTGTCCATGCTGCCTGACGGACATCGCCACCGGCTGCGACGCCGGTATCAAACTGTGTGGTCAACAGTTGGCCAGACCCAACCCGCAAACCCCGTTATTCCGGCAGATTCGCAACTTGCTGCTCGACCTGCGCGCAGAAGCGATAGGGGTTCACAGAATAGACGTCCTGAACCGCACCAATAACGAAATATCCTGGCTGCTGCGCGAGCTGTATTTCGAGACGTTCTAAACATAAGGGCCGCGCGCTCATCGCTTCATACCTGTCGGTGCGGGCAAGCTGCCGCGCCGTTTCATCGTAGAGCCCGCCGACTTTTCGCTACTTTATCTCTCCGCGTTCACCCCACTTTACGACCGCCGTCACACCTCGCCACCGCCAAATTGCGTTGGTTATAGAGTCGTCTACAATTCAATCGAATTACCCCCTACAACATCAGAAATTATTATTATTAGAGGTGATTATGTTACAGAAACACGAAAACGTAATAAGTATGACTGTACTAAGCCCGCAAGCCACCCAACAACTGATGCCTTCGTTTTCCTCCTTGCCCCACACGCAACACGCCGACGGCAAATATCGCCTGCGCCGTTATTCGGTCGTTAAATACCTCAACCCCAACGTCGCCGAAGTGGGGCCACGCACCTTCATGCAGTCCGATCAGATCAACCACTTCCAGGGCAACGTGGTGCGCCGCTTCGAGCCTATCGACAGCGCCGTACTGCAGAGCGCCGGCATGGCGGAGATGTGCAACCTGTTTGCAGAAAGCAACGAGCTGCCGGAAGGCGCCGAGATTGAGATCCATCAGATGCGCGTGGTCGCCATCGAGAAAGACACCCAGGTGGCGCCGGAAGGCATTCACCAGGACGGTTTCGACCATATCGCGATGATCGCCATTCACCGGCACAACATCGTTGGCGGTGAAATCATGCTGTACGACGACAGCCACCACGATCCCTTCTTTAAAAAAGCGCTGGCGGACGGTGAGGCCGTGCTGCTGGCGGACAGCAAACTGTGGCACAACGCCACGCCGATCAACGCCGTGAACCCAACTGAGGAAGGCCATTTGGATCTCTTCGTCCTCACCGCGCGGGGAGAGAAAGCATGACCTTTACGCCCGAGCTCGCCCGACGCCAGTTCAGCGCCCTGTCTCAGCAAATCGACGGCAAACCGGCGATCTTTTTCGACGGCCCCGGTGGAGCGCAGGTTTCACGGGGCGTGCTGGAAAAAATGACGGACTACCTGGGGAAATACAACGCCAACCTGGGCGGCCACTACTTCTCCAGCCGGGTCACCGGCGAGGTGATGGGCCAGGCGCGAGAATCGGTGCGCGCCTTGTTAAATGCGCCGTCGCCCGACAACATTGTCTTCGGCATGAACATGACCACGCTGACTTTCCATCTCAGCCGCATCATCAGCCGCGACTGGCAGGCCGGCGATGAGGTCATCGTCACCGCGCTCGATCACTACGCCAACGTCTCCAGCTGGCAGCAGGCTGCCGCCGACAAAGGAGCCGTGGTGCATCAGATACCGCTGGAGAGCGCAGACTGTTCTCTCGACGCCGCAAAGGTGTGTGAACGCATCAACGCCAACACTCGCCTGGTGGCGGTCAGCTACGCCTCCAACGTCACCGGCAGCATCGTCGATATCAAAACCATCATCGAAGCCGCGCATCGGGTCGGCGCGCAGGTGTATATCGACGCCGTGCACTATGCGCCGCACAACCTGATCGACGTGCAGGCGCTGGGCTGTGATTTCCTGGTATGCTCCGCCTACAAGTTCTTTGGCCCGCACGTCGGCATGGCCTACCTTGCGCCGCAGTGGCTGCAACGCCTGCGGCCATATAAAGTCGAGCCGGCCACCGACGTCGGCCCCGGCCGTTTCGAGACCGGCACGCAAAGCTTCGAGGCGCTGGCCGGCGTCGCGGCGGCGATCGACTATCTGGCGCAGTGGGGCACGCCCGGCGCGCCGTTAAGGCTGCGCTTGCAGGAGAGTTTCGCCGCCTACCACCAGCATGAAGAGGCGCTGTGCCGCCACTTTTTGCAACGGCTGCAGCAACTCGACGGCGTGCGGCTCTACGGCCATTCACAGGCGGACAGCGCGCGCCGCACGCCAACCTTCGCCCTGACCTTCAGCGGCCAGACGCCTGACGCAATCGCCCGTCATCTCGGGCAGCACAACATCTGCGCCGGCAGCGGGCATTTCTATGCGCTGGGCCTGATCCAGCAGTTGGGGTTACAGGACGGCGGCGTGCTGCGCATCGGCATGATGCACTACAACACCCAGGGCGAAATAGACACGCTGTTTAAGGTGATCGCCGAAGATATCCTCAGTTAACTCGCCACATCGGCCCGCTCAGCTTATTGAGCGGGCCGCACAGTGCCACATCTTTCGCAGGCCATATCGGTCAAACAACAGACGCCTTCACCAACGCTGCCCATCGCGCAACGCCGGGGGTAGAATCCAGGGGGTTTTATTTTAGAAATGGATTTTTACTTTGCGAAAATATGCAGTTATCGCCGCCGCGTTGATGATGTCTTCCTGCGCCACGCCGGAGAAATGGGAAGCGCAAACGGCAACCCCGACGCCCCTGGAAGCAGCCAGAGCCAGCTGCCGGCAAGCAGCTGAACAGCGCTATCCCGTCAGCCTGTCTTTGCACGCCAGCTCACCGGCCTTCTCCTCCATGACTATCAACGGCACGGAGATCCCCAACGCCGGTGGCGGCGCCTTTCCCTCGGACAGCAATGCAATGCGCAGAACAGAACACGTTAATGCCTGCATGAAATTGGAAGGATGGGAAAATAAAAATAAGGTGACGGGGTTATTGGCATTTTTATTTAACTAACGGCAACACGGAATAACTCGGAATTACCGCACTCAGGCAGCGGTAATTCCGCCCTATTGACCGACACCGACAGCCTGACTATTTTGCTACGATATAACAGGTTACACCTCTCCTCCATTCAGGGCGATAATCAAACAAATGGAATAAATTAATTTATGAGTGAGAAAGACACCCCCCTAAAAAATCCGCAAAGCCATATCAACAAAGCGGTATTCTTCACCTCTGCAGTCCTCATTTTTCTTCTGGTCGCGTTCGCCGCCTTTTTCCCCGACGTCGCTGACAAGAACTTCAAACTTCTGCAGCAACAAATCTTCACCAACGCCAGCTGGTTTTATATTTTGGCCGTGGCGCTGATTTTGCTCAGCGTGACGTTTCTGGGGCTTTCCCGCTACGGCGACATCAAACTCGGCCCCGATCATGCGCAACCCGATTTTCGCTACCACTCATGGTTTGCCATGCTGTTTTCAGCGGGGATGGGCATCGGCCTGATGTTCTTCGGCGTGGCAGAACCGGTTATGCACTATCTTTCGCCGCCGGTCGGCACGCCCGAGAGCGTCGAGGCGGCCAAACAGGCCATGCGCCTGACCTTTTTCCACTGGGGGCTGCACGCCTGGGCGATCTACGCCATCGTGGCGTTGATTCTGGCCTTCTTCAGCTATCGGCATGGCCTGCCGTTGACCCTGCGCTCTGCGCTTTATCCGATCATCGGCGACCGCATTTATGGCCCTATCGGCCACGCCGTCGATATCTTCGCGGTCATCGGCACCGTATTCGGGGTCGCGACCTCGCTGGGTTATGGCGTGTTGCAGGTCAACGCCGGGCTTAACCACCTGTTTGGCGTGCCGATCAACGAAACCGTTCAGGTGATATTGATCGTGGTGATTACCGGGCTGGCCACCATTTCCGTGGTTTCAGGGCTGGAGAAAGGCATACGCTTTCTGTCGGAGCTGAACCTTGGCCTGGCGCTGTTGCTCCTGGCCTTGGTCTTGCTGTTGGGGCCAACCGTTCTGCTGTTGAAATCCTTTGTGGAAAATACCGGCGGCTATCTGTCCGAGTTGGTCAGCAAGACGTTCAACCTGTATGCCTATGAGCCGAAATCCAGCAACTGGTTAGGCGGATGGACGCTGCTCTATTGGGGGTGGTGGCTCTCCTGGTCGCCTTTCGTCGGTATGTTCATCGCACGAGTTTCCCGCGGCCGAACCATCCGCGAATTTGTCACGGGCGTGCTGTTCGTCCCGGCCGGCTTCACCCTCATGTGGATGACGGTGTTCGGCAACAGCGCCATTTACCTCATCATGGAAAAGGGCGCGACAGACCTCGCCGCTACGGTACAACAAGACGTGGCGCTGGCGTTGTTTAACTTCCTGGAGCATTTCCCGTTCTCCAGCGTGCTTTCGTTTATCGCCATGGCGATGGTTATCGTCTTTTTCGTCACCTCCGCCGATTCCGGCGCCATGGTCGTGGATACGCTGGCTTCGGGCGGCTCCAGCAACACGCCGGTTTGGCAACGCATTTTCTGGGCGTCGCTGATGGGCATCGTCGCCATCGCCTTGCTGATCGCCGGGGGGCTCAGCGCGCTGCAAACCGTCACCATCGCCAGCGCATTGCCGTTCTCGGCCATCTTGCTGGTCTCCATTTACGGCTTGCTTAAGGCCCTGCGCCGCGACCTGACCAAGCGCGACAGCCAAAATATGGCCACCATCGCCCCCACCGCCGCCCGCAACCCCATTCCCTGGCAGCGCAGGCTGCGCAATATCGCCTATCTGCCAAAACGCTCGCTGGTTAAGCGCTTTATGGACGAGGTCATCCAACCGGCCATGACGCTGGTGCAGGAAGAGCTGAGTAAACAAAACACGCTCAGCAGCATCAACGCCACCGCGGAAGACCGCATTCGTTTCGAGGTCGATTTGGGCGATGAGCTTAACTTTATCTATGAAGTCAGACTGCGCGGCTACAGTTCGCCGACGTTCGCCCTCGCCGGGCTGGATAACGATGAACAGCAAGCCGAGCAGCACAAGTATTATCGCGCGGAGATCTACCTGAAAGAAGGCGGCCAGAACTACGATGTCATGGGCTGGAATCAGGAGCAGTTGATCAACGATATTCTTGACCAGTACGAGAAACACCTGCATTTCTTGCATCTGGTGCGCTAAAGAGCGACATGCCGTCCCCAGGGGCGGCATTTTTTTGCCCCGCTTTCTTCACCACAGTGCTGATGATGCGGTTGGAATGGCGGACAAACAGAAACAGCGCTTTATGAGCAAAGGATTGGTTCGGGATAACGTTTCGAAGAATCAGGATGTTTTCAAGAGGGAGTGCTGGAGCGGGTGAAGGGAATCGAACCCTCGTATGCAGCTTGGGAAGCTGCCGTTCTACCATTGAACTACACCCGCATCGGTGTGCGACAGGCATTATAACCGGTTATCGGCGGCGGGCAAGCGGAGATGGCGCGTAACTGTCGATGTTTTAAGCGGTTAAGTCCGGTGGGCGAAAAAAACCGGCGCAGTTGCCTGCACCGGTGGTTTCACGCTAAACGGAATTATTTCTGTGGGCGCATCGCCGGGAACAGAATCACGTCGCGGATGGTGTGGCTGTTGGTGAACAGCATCACCATGCGGTCGATACCGATGCCCAGACCGGCGGTCGGCGGCAGGCCGTGCTCCAGTGCGGTGACGTAGTCTTCGTCGTAGAACATCGCTTCGTCGTCGCCGGCGTCTTTGGCGTTCACCTGATCGGCAAAGCGCTGTGCCTGGTCTTCGGCGTCGTTCAGCTCGGAGAAACCGTTGCCGATTTCACGGCCACCGATGAAGAACTCGAAGCGGTCGGTGATTTCCGGGTTAACGTCGTTGCGGCGCGCCAGCGGCGACACTTCAGCCGGGTACTCGGTGATGAAGGTCGGCTGAATCAGATGGCTTTCCGCCACTTCTTCGAAGATCTCGGTCACGACGCGGCCCAGGCCCCAGCTTTTCTCAACCTTGATGCCGATGGATTCGGCGATGGCCACCGCTTTACCCATGTCGGCCAGGTCAGCCAGATCGGTTTCCGGGCGGTATTTCTTGATCGCCTCGGTCATGGTCAGCTTTTCGAACGGCTTGCCGAAGTCGAACACTTCGTCGCCGTACTGCACCTGAGAGGTGCCCAGCACTTTCTCGGTCAGGGTGCGGAACAGCGTCTCGGTCAGCTCGATCAGGTCTTTGTAATCCGCGTAAGCCATGTAGAGTTCCATCATGGTGAACTCTGGGTTGTGACGCGGAGAAACGCCTTCGTTGCGGAAGTTGCGGTTGATTTCGAATACGCGCTCAAAGCCACCAACCACCAGACGCTTCAGATACAGTTCCGGCGCGATGCGCAGGTACATGTCGATATCCAGCGCATTGTGGTGGGTGATGAACGGACGCGCGGACGCGCCGCCCGGGATCACCTGCATCATCGGGGTTTCGACTTCCATGAAGCCGCGTTCCACCATGAAGTTACGGATAGCCGACATCACCTGCGAACGCACCTTGAAGGTGTTGCGCGATTCTTCGTTGGCGATCAGGTCCAGGTAACGCTGGCGGTAACGGGTTTCCTGATCCGCCAGGCCGTGGAATTTGTCCGGCAGCGGGCGCAGCGCTTTGGTCAGCAGACGCAGCTCGGTGCAGTGGATCGACAGTTCGCCGGTCTTGGTTTTGAACAGCTTGCCGCGTGCGCCGAGAATATCGCCCAGGTCCCACTTCTTGAACTGGTCGTTGTACACGCCTTCAGCCAGATCGTCGCGCGCGACGTACAGCTGAATGCGGCCGCCCACGTCCTGCAGCGTGACGAAGGATGCCTTGCCCATAATGCGGCGGGTCATCATGCGGCCGGCGACGGTCACTTCTACGCCCAGCGCTTCCAGCTCTTCGTTGTCTTTATCGCCGTACGCGGCGTGCAGTTTGTCGGAGGTGGAGTCGCGACGGAAGTCATTCGGGAACGCAATGCCGTTCTCGCGCAGGCCGGCCAGTTTCTCGCGGCGGGACTGCAGTTCGTTATTGAGATCCAGCGCCTGATCGGCGCCCTGTACTTGTTGTTCAGACATTTCTATTCCTCATAACCCGGCTTTCAAACTTGCCTCAATGAATTTATCCAGGTCGCCATCCAGTACGGCCTGCGTGTTACGCGTTTCGACGTTGGTGCGCAAATCCTTGATGCGGGAGTCATCCAGCACGTAAGAACGGATTTGGCTGCCCCAGCCGATGTCGGACTTGTTGTCTTCCATCGTCTGCTTATCAGCATTTTTCTTTTGCATCTCAAACTCGTACAGCTTGGCTCGCAGCTGTTTAAACGCTTGATCCTTGTTCTTATGCTGAGAACGATCGTTCTGGCACTGCACCACGATGTTGGTTGGCAGGTGAGTAATACGTACGGCGGATTCGGTTTTGTTAACGTGCTGACCGCCCGCACCGGAGGCGCGGTACACGTCGATACGCAGATCCGCCGGGTTGATTTCGATATCGATATCGTCGTCGACTTCCGGGTAGATGAACACCGAGCTGAACGAGGTGTGGCGACGGCCGCCGGAGTCGAACGGGCTCTTGCGCACCAGGCGGTGAACGCCGGTTTCAGTGCGCAACCAGCCGAACGCGTAGTCGCCGATGATCTTGATGGTGGCAGATTTCAGGCCCGCGACGTCGCCGTCGGACTCTTCGATCACTTCGGTCTTGAAGCCCTTGGCTTCGGCCCAGCGCAGGTACATGCGCAGCAGCATGCTGGCCCAGTCCTGCGCTTCGGTGCCGCCGGAGCCGGCCTGGATATCCAGGTAGCAGTCGGCGCTGTCGTATTCGCCGGAGAACATGCGGCGGAATTCCAACTGATCCAGCTTGCTCATCAGCTGATCCAGCTCGGCGACCGCTTCGTTGAAGGTCTCTTCATCGTCGGCTTCCACCGCCAGTTCCAGCAGCCCGCCGACGTCTTCGCCGCCCTGCTCCAGCTGATCGATGGTTTCAACGATGGCTTCCAGCGCGGCGCGCTCTTTGCCGAGCGCCTGTGCGCGCTCCGGCTCGTTCCAAACGTCCGGCTGCTCCAGCTCGGCGTTGACTTCTTCTAGGCGTTCCTTCTTGGCATCATAGTCAAAGATACCCCCTAAGAACCGCAGTCCGCTCGGACAGGTCCTGAATTCGGTTTTTTACCGGGTTAATTTCAAACATGGTTTCGTTCTTTTACGTTGATGTCGTCGATGGCGGAATGCCATTGGAACCGCTAATTCTAACGGATCCGGGCGGCAGTTTATAGCGAGTTGGTCAGTTTTTGTGGCGATCGGGAAGGATGCGGGGGATTGGAGAGCCCAATCCCCGAATTGTGTTCAATTTCGCCTCAGCGCGGCCAAAGATGCTGGATCAGCAGCTGCACGTTGCGGTTGCCGCGGAACTCGTTGACGTCGAGCTTGTAGGCCAGTTCGACCTCGCGCACGCTGCTGTCCGGCCACAGCGTGGTGTCCACGTTGAATGCGATGCCGTCGAGCAGCGGGCCGCCGCCGAGCGGCTCCACCATCAGCTTCAGGTGTTTCTCGCCCACCAGCCGCTGCTGCAGGATGCGGAATTTGCCGTCGAAGGTCGGTTCCGGGAACGCCTGGCCCCACGGGCCGCCCTCGCGCAGCAGCTCCGCCGTCGTCAGCGACAGCTCCTGCATCGCCAGCTCGCCGTCAGACCAGATCACCCCTTCCAGCATCGCCGGATCGAGCCATTCCCCCACCAGCTCGCCGAAGCGCTGGCGGAACTCGTCGAACCTAGCCTCTTCCAGCGACAGCCCGGCCGCCATCGCGTGGCCGCCGAACTTCATCATCAGCCCGGGGTTCAGCATATCCAGCCGCTCCAGCGCGTCGCGCATGTGCAGGCCAGGCACCGAACGGCCGGAACCTTTCAGGATGCCGTCGCCCGCAGGCGCGAACGCGATCACCGGGCGGTGGAAACGCTCTTTGATACGTGAGGCGAGGATACCCACCACGCCCTGGTGCCATTCCGGGTGATACATCGCCAGCCCGTAAGGCAGCTCGGTACTGGTGCGCTCCAACTGGTCGCACAGCTGCAGGGCTTCCACCTGCATGCCCTGCTCTATCTCGCGTCGCGTCTGGTTCAGCGCGTCGAGATCGTTGGCCAGCATACGCGCCTGCGCGATGTCATCGCTCAGCAGCAGCGCCACGCCGATCGACATGTCGTCCAGCCTGCCGGCGGCGTTAAGACGCGGGCCGAGAGCGAAACCGAGATCGTTGGCCGCCAGCTGGCGGGCATCGCGGTTGGCCACCTCAAGCAGCGCGCGGATGCCCGGACGGCATTTGCCGGCACGGATGCGGTTTAACCCCTGATACACCAGAATGCGGTTGTTGGCGTCCAGCGGCACCACGTCGGCCACGGTGCCGAGCGCCACCAGATCCAACAGTTCCGCCAGATTGGGCATCGCCAGCGCGCGCTGTTCGAACCAGCCGCTGTCCCGCAGCCGGGCGCGCAGCGCCAGCATCAGGTAGAACGCGACGCCCACCCCGGCCAGCGATTTGGACGGGAAACCGCAGCCGCGCAAATTAGGATTGACGATCGCTTCGGCCGCCGGCAGGGTCTCACCCGGCAGGTGGTGATCGGTCACCAACACCTGCATGCCCTTGCCGTGCGCCACGTCGACGCCGGCGTGGGAGGAGATGCCGTTATCGACGGTGACGATCAGCTCCGCGCCGCGCGCCGCCGCCTGCTCCACCACTTCTGGGCTCAGGCCGTAGCCGTCTTCGAAGCGGTTCGGCACCAGGTAGTCGACGCTGGCGCCGCCCATGCTGCGCAGTGCCAGCACCGTCAGTGCGGTGCTGGTGGCGCCGTCGGCGTCGAAATCGCCCACCACCATGATGCGGCGGCCGTCGGCCAGCGCCTGTTGCAGCAGGCTGACGGCGTCGTCGATGCCGTCCAGCTGTTGCCATGGCAGCATGCCCTTGACGCCGCGTTCCAGCTCTTGCTCAGCCTGCACGCCGCGCAGGGCGTAAAGCCGGCGCAGCAGCGGCGGCAAACTGGCGGGCAGATGCGTGTCGTCCGCCGCCGGGCGGCGACGTAGTTGCGTTTTGATACTCACCGGCGATTAACCACCGGCTTTGGTGGCGGCCTGGTGCGCATCCAGCATAGCGGCCATCTCTTTCGGCCCCTGATAGCCCGGGATCATCATGCCGTTTTCCAGGATGATCGCCGGCGTGCCCTGAATGCCGAACTGCACGCCCAGCTCGTAATGCTTGCTGATGTCGGTTTTGCAGGTCGCCGGAGAAACGGCATCGCCCTTCATGGCGGCGTCGAACGCCTTGGCCTTGTCGGCGGTGCACCAGATAGACTGCATGTCTTTTTCAGCCTGGGAAGCCAACCCCTGGCGCGGGAATGCCAGGTAACGCACGGTAATGCCCAGATCGTTGTACTCTTTCATCTGCTGATGCAGCTTGTGGCAGTAACCGCAGGTGATGTCGGTGAACACGGTGATCACGTGTTTCTCTTTCGGCGCCTTGTAGACGATCATCTGATCTTTCAGCGCGTCCATCTTGCTGCCCAGCAGTTGGTTGGTCACGTTGACCGGCTCTTTGCCGCTGACGTCGAACAGCGGGCCCTGCAGAATGTGCTTGCCGTCTTCGGAGGCGTACAGCACGCCGCTGTCGGTCAGCACGGTTTTCAGGCCGTTGACCGGTGAAGGCTGCACGTCCGCCTGCTGGATGCCCAGGCTGGCGAGCGCTTTTTTGATCGCCGCGTCATCGGCATGGGCGGCGCCGGTCACCGAAGCCACCAGCAGAGAGAGCAGCATTAAACCTTTTTTCATTGTTCCAATCCTTTCGAACCCGCCGCTCAGGCGCGCGGGTGATGCTGTTGATGTAGCTGTTTCAGTCGTTCGGTCGCTACATGAGTATAAATTTGCGTGGTCGAGAGATCGCTGTGCCCTAACAACATCTGTACGACACGGAGATCGGCCCCATGGTTCAGCAAATGGGTGGCGAACGCGTGCCGCAACACGTGCGGCGACAGACGCTCGCTGTCGATGCCCGCAAGGATGGCATAGTGTTTGATGCGATGCCAGAACGTCTGTCGGGTCATTTGCTGGCAGCGGGTGCTGGGGAACAGCACATCCAGCGTCTGGCCGTTGACCAGCCACGGGCGGCCGTGCTCCAGATAATTTTCGATCCAGTAGACCGCCTCTTCGCCCAGCGGTACCAGCCGCTCCTTGTTGCCCTTGCCGATCACCCGCACCACGCCCTGCCGCAGGCTGACGTCGCTGATGCTCAGCCCCACCAGTTCGGAAACCCGCAGCCCGGTGGCGTACAACACTTCGAGCATCGCCTTGTCGCGCAGTTCCAGCGGCTGATCGACGCAGGGCGCCTGCAGCAGCGCATCGACCTGCGCCTCGCTCAAATCCTTCGGCAAACGCTGCGGCAGCTTGGGAGACGCCAGCTGCGCGGTGGGATCGTCGGCGCGCAGCTTTTCGCGGTACAGGTACTGAAACAGGCGGCGCATGGCGCTCAGCAAACGCGCGGAGCTGGTGGCCTTGTAGCCGCCGTCCACCCGCTCGGCGAGAAACGCCTGCAGATCCAACGCCTGCGCCTGCAGCAAGGCGGTGTTTTGCTGGCCAAGCCAGGTGCCCAGCGCCTGCAAATCCAGCCGGTAGGAGGCCAGCGTATTTTCCGCCAGATTGCGCTCAAGCCACAGCGCATCCAGGAATTGTTCAATCAGCGCATGGTCTTGCTGTTGCACGCGGTCCTCTCTTTGTTGCATTTCCACCCGCGCCATTATGCCTTAAGCCGACGCAAATCAGGTATACTCGCTGCAATTCTCTAAACGGCAACGTAACGGTTTACACATGAAGATTGGTCTGTTTTACGGCTCCAGCACCTGCTACACCGAGATGGCGGCAGAAAAAATCCGTGAGATTCTGGGTGAAGACCTGGTCGACCTGCACAACCTGAAAGACGTCTCTCCCAAGCTGATGGAGGACTATTCCATACTGATCCTCGGCATCCCGACCTGGGATTTCGGCGAACTGCAGGAAGACTGGGAAGCGATCTGGCCGCAGCTGCCGGCGCTGGATCTGAAAGGCAAAATCGTCGCCATGTACGGCATGGGCGATCAGCTCGGGTACGGTGAGTGGTTCCTTGACGCGCTGGGCATGCTGCACGATCACATCGCGCCGCTGGGCGTGCAGTTCATCGGCTTCTGGCCAACTGAGGGCTTCGAGTTCACCAGCCCCAAACCGCTGAGCGCCGACGGCAAACACTTCGTCGGCCTGGCGCTCGATGAGGTCAATCAATACGATCTGAGCGAAGAGCGCCTGCAGCAATGGTGCGAACAGATCCTGCTGGAAATGGAGCCGCTGCTGTAGCCGCTATCGGGCGCTCAACGCGCCCGATTTCCCCCGCTTATTTCCACAGACGGAAGCGTGGCTCGTCTTCGCCGGCCGGCGTTTCCTTTGCCAGACGCGCCGGATCGGCCACCTGATACCAGTCCAACTTGCGCGTCAACAGCATAATGCCCGCCAGAATGGCGAACAGCAGCCCCGCCCCCAGCACCAACGCATTGTCCTCCGACTGCAGCAGCAAATAGAGCACGCCGTACAACAGCAATAGGCTCGCGGCGAACAGCGCACCGCGCAGCTTGCCGCGCAGCACGGCGCTCAGGTAGAAGCCGATCAGTCCGCTGCAGGCGATGCTGGCCGCCAGGTAAGCGAGAGCGAATCCCAGGTGTTCGGAGAAGGCCAGCAGAATCAGGTAGAACAACACCAGCGCCGCGCCGACCAGCAGGTATTGAATCGGGTGCACCCGCAGCCCGGTCAGGGTTTCGAACAGGAAAAACGCCATAAATGTCAGCCCGATAAACAGCAGCGCGTATTTGACCGCGCGCTCGGTCAACTGATAGTGATCGACCGGTTCAACCAGGCTGGCGCTGAAGGCCGGCAGCTTGTCCTCGTCGATAATGCCATCATCGTAATGGAACGCACTGTTGATGTTGTTGGCGAACCAGGTGCTGCGCCAGCGAGCGCTAAACCCTTGCTCCGTCACCTTGCGTTCGTCCGGCAGGAAGTTGCCGAGGAAATTCGGGTGCGGCCAGTTGCTTTGCAGCTGCAGCTCGCTGCTGCGCCCCAGCGGCACCAGCGACAGGCTGCTGGTGCCCGCCAGCGTCAGGGTGAAGTCGGCGCTCAGCCCCGCTTTTTGTTGCAGCGCCGCCAGCGTCAGCGGTGCGTGGATCCCCTGGCGCAACGATCCCACGCCGGTGCCCGGCTCAAACGCCACCGGCTGCGGCGTTGCCAGCGGGGAAATGCTCTTGATGCCGCGAGAATCGCTCAGTGCCACCAGCAGGAACGGCTGGCCGACGGTCACGTTGGCGCGTTGCAAATCCGCCAGCTCCGGCTGGCCGAAACGCACCTTGAAATTCAGCGGCCCCTGGTAAACCTGCGTCTGATAAATGCCCAACTTGCGCACTTCCACATTCGGCGCCCCCTGCACCTGAAGCGACTCCGGCAGCAAATAGCGGTGATGCTGCACCCGCTGCACCACCGTTTGTCCTTTCTCGTCTTTTTTTTCTTCTCGTTCAACATAAGGAATGACAATCAACGGGCCGAGCACGCGCTGCGCCCCGCTGGTGCTTTCGCTCACCTGCCCGACCACGCTTTGCCGATAGCCGCTGCGTTCGTCGATCACGCTCATCAGTTGGGCGATGGGGATCAACATCACCACCATCAATCCCAGCAGCGTGGTTATTTTCCAGAAAAGTACCGATTTCATCATGCTCGCTCCTCGTAGGTAATGAGGCCACGATAAAACCCGCAGGTGAAATCAGAATGTGGTTATGTGAAGGGAAGGTGAAGTCACAGCGATAACATGAACGTCGCTTCCACCCCGTGCGGCCGGCGGTTGCGCAGGTGAATGCCGCCATGATGCAGACGGGCGACCTCCTGCACGAAGTTCAGCCCCAGCCCGCTGCTTTTTGGCCGTTCGGCGCGCGGCAACGAATAAAAACGTTCGAACACCTTATCGAACGCATAGTCAGGAATGCCGCTGCCGTCGTCGCAAACGCTGATGCAGTAATGCTGTTCCCGCCGTTCGCCTCGCACGCTGACGCAACCGCCCGGCGGGGTAAAGTCGATCGCGTTGTCCAGCAGGTTGGTCAGCGCCTGGCTGATCAGCAACGCATCGCCGTTCAGCGTCACCTCCGCCAGCGCCTCCAGCCGCAACCTGACGCCGCGCTGCGTCGCCTGCGCCTCTTTGCCCACCACCGTCTGGTCGATCAACGCCGCGATCGCGATGGGCGCCGTCTCCATTTCTGGCCGACTCTCCAGCCGCGCCTGCACCAGCAGTTTATCCACCAGTTGTTGGATGCGCGCGCTTTGCTGCTCAATGTTGGTGAGAAAACGCCGAGCGGTTTCCGGCGGCGGCAACTCCTGCAACAGCTCCGCCGCGCCTCTGATCGCCGCCAGCGGGCTTTTCAGCTCATGCGTCAGGGCATGCGCATATTGTTCGATATAGGCTTTGCCTTCCAGCTTCAGGCGCATGCTCTCCAGCGCCTGCGCCAGCTGGGTCAGTTCCCGGCCGCCCACTTTGGGCAATGGCGCATTTTCGCCCTGCGCCACCCCATCGGCATAACGCACCAGCCGGCCTATCGACCGGTTGATCCACCAGACGAACACCGCCCCGATCAGCAGAGCGATCCCCAGCAGCAACGCGCCGGCCCACAGAATGCGCCGTTCGCTGCGCTTGATCACCGGCGCCATGGTGCTGTTGGGTTTACCCACGGTGAGCACGCCGATAATGCGCCCTTGTTCTATCACCGGCGCGGCCACATACATCACCGAACTGTTTTCATCCTGCGGGTCGCTGCGGGTGCTGCGGGCGCCGTACTGGCCGCGCAGCGTTCGATAAACGTCATTCCAGCGCGAATAATCCTGCCCCTGCGCGCGGCCGGCGGAATCGAAGATGACCCGGCCCTGGGCATCGGTAAGATAGACGTGGTATTCACTGCGGTCCTTGCGGATGCCGGAAATGTTGGCGCCGATCGGCCGCTGATTCAGCTGCGTAAACGCCTGCGCCAGTTGGCCATGCGCCGCATCGCCGCGCTGCATGTCCTGACGGGCGATCTGCGCCAGCAGGTTGGCGGTGTCCACCAGCGTGCCTTCGGTAGCGCGCCGCACGCCGGGCTTCACTTCCTGGACGAAAATGCTCAGCACGAAGTACCCGGCCACCGCTACGATCAGAAAGTACCCCAGCAGCAGGCGCAGGCCAATTTTCATGGCTGGCGGCTCACGCTGTAGCCCAATCCGCGGTGGGTGTGGATCGGCGGTTCACCGGGTTCAACCGCACGCAGCTTGGCGCGCAGTGTTTTGATGTGGGTATCGACGGTGCGATCCAGGCTTTCTTCCGCCTGCGCCCAAACGCTTTCCATCAGTTGCTGCCGCGAGAACACCCGTCCGGGCGCCAACAGCAGCGTCTTCAGCAGCAGGTATTCGTAACGGGTCAGCGGCAGCGGCCGCTGATGGTAGGAGATGGTGGCCGCGTCTTCGTCGAGCGCGAAAGCGCCGAAATGGTAGGGCGCGCTCTGCTGCAGGCGCTGCTGCTTGTGCAGGCGACGCAAAATGGTGCGCACCCGCGCGCTGACCTCGCGAGGAGAGAACGGCTTGGCGACATAGTCGTCAGCGCCGATCTCCAGCCCGATCAGGCGATCCACTTCATCACTGCGGGCGGTGAGAAACAGAATCGACAGGTCGGCCGCCTGAGCCAGCAGGCGGCGACACAATTCAAAGCCGTTGATGTCCGGCAAACCGACATCGAGGATAGCGAGCGCGGGCGCGCCTTGCGCCAGCGCCTGCAACGCCGGTTCCGCGCGTTCGAACCAGCGCACCTCGAAGCCTTCGCTCTCCAGCGTGTAAACCAGCGTATCGGCAATGCTGGGTTCATCCTCCACCAACCAGAGTACGGGTTTCATCAGGGATCCTCGCCGTCACCCGCCGGCGGATACAGCAACAGCTGCCGCAGGTGGCGCCACTCCTCTTTGCTCATGCAGTCGGAAGCCAGCCACAGCCGGCGGCGCTTTTTGCCCTCCATCGGCAGCAGCGTCAGCAGCATGCCGTAACCCGGCATCCACGGTTTTTTCGCCAGCCGCCACTCGCGGCCGTGCCAGCTGAAGCGCCGGTCCGCCAGCAGCCGCAGCTCGCCCTGCGCCGCGGCGATGCGCTTCTGGCTGCGAATGCACTGAAACACCACCAGCGTCAGCAGCACCAGCCAGAGCGGGCCAAAACCTTCCGGCCAGGGCGAAATCAGGATCAGCAGGATCAACACGCCGTGGGTCAACAGTGAAAACAGCTGGGTGCGCCAGGAAATGCGGATATCACATCGCCACTGGGCCACGGTCTTTATTTCGCGTTTGGATCAGGGTCACCATTCTCTGCAGCTCGCCGTCCTGCGGCGCGCCATGATTCATCAGCCAGTTGAACAAATCGGGATCGTCGCACTCCAGCAGGCGGATAAACAGCGCCTTGTCCGCGTCATTCAGGCTGTCGTATTCGTACTCGAAGAACGGCATGATGGAGATGTCCAGCTCGCGCATGCCACGGCGGCAAGCCCAGTGAATACGTGCTTTGTTGTTAATATCCATGTTGTTATGACTCACCTCTTTTCAGCGCGGCAGCGCCAGCGCAGGGTTCAAATGACACACTGTATGGCAACGCCGTCGCAATATAATTCCATCAGCCGGGGATCTGTCTGCAAGGGTGCCCTGGCCGCAAGCCTATAGAGTAACAATTTGACATACACGCCGGGAAGGCGCTTTGCTGCGGAAAGCGTAATAAAGCGCAAAATGCCAAAAAAAGCGCACCCCGGCGCCGCGGCGCGAATAACAGTTTGCAAAGCCCGCCGCCTCTTTTACCATGGGTTCAATACCCTTCAGGTAAGCTAAACGTTGAGCAGGAACTTACTATGGCGCATAACATTCCATTCCCACCCCGTCAGCCCTCCGCTTCCACCCATCTGCCCCTGACGCTGATCTCGCTGGAAGATTGGGCGCTGGTGACGCTGAACGGGCCGGACACGGTGAAATATCTCCAGGGTCAGGTGACGGCGGACATCGACGCGCTGGCGGCCGATCAACACGTGCTGTGCGCCCACTGCGACGCCAAGGGCAAAATGTGGAGCAACCTGCGTCTGTTCCACCGTGGCGAAGGCTTCGCCTATCTGGAACGCCGCAGCGTGCTGGACAGCCAGCTGGCGGAAATCAAAAAATACGCGGTGTTCTCCAAAGTCACCATCGCCGCCGATAACGACGCGGTGTTGCTGGGCGTCGCCGGTTTCCAGGCGCGCGCCGCGCTGGCGGATCTGTTCGCCACGCTGCCGAGCGCCGAGCACCCGGTGGTGCAGGACGGCGAGACCACGATTCTGCACTTCAATGCGCCGGCGGAACGTTTTCTGCTGGTGACCCGCCCCGCCGTGGCCGAACAGCTGATCGGCAAACTGCATGACCAGGCGGAACTGAATGACAGCGGCCAGTGGCTTGCGCTGGAGATCGAGGCCGGTTATCCGGTTATCGACGCCGCCAACAGCGCGCAGCTGATCCCGCAGGCCACCAACCTGCAGGCGCTGGAAGGCATCAGCTTCAGCAAAGGCTGCTATACCGGTCAGGAGATGGTGGCGCGCGCCAAATTCCGCGGCGCCAACAAGCGTGCGCTCTACTGGCTGGAAGGTAAGGCCGCCCGCGCCCCGCAGGCGGCGGAAGATTTGGAGCTGCAGCTGGGTGAAAACTGGCGCCGCACCGGCACCGTGCTGGCGTCAAGCCAACTGGCCGACGGCACGCTGTGGGTACAGGTGGTGATGAACAACGATTTGGACGCCGACAGCAAGCTGCGGGTGCGCGAGGATGCCGCCAGCCAGCTGGCGATCAAACCGCTGCCGTATTCGCTGGCCGAAGAGAAATAATCTGTCGGCCGCAGGCGCCCTGCCTGCGGCCGTCTTCGTTACTCGTCCAACTCCCCGTCGCGCTGCACCAGATAAATCAGCACCAGAATGATGGTGACGAAGAAGCGAAACGCATCGGGCACGCCGTTCCACTGTTTCGACATCCACATGCCAAACCACTCGCCCCCAATCGACATAAAGCCGACCTGCCAGGTGAGGAAGCCCAGCGTCAGCCCCACTACCGCCAGCTTTTTCCGGCCGTTGAAAGCTTTAGCGGGCAGTTTCAGGCCGCACAGCAAGCGCAGGCCGCCGATCCAGCACAGCAGCGCGGTCAGGCTCTCCAGCGCAATGATGAAGATATAGCCGGCGTGATGCAGCCACGGCGTTTGTATCGAACGGTAGCCGATGGTGGCGTCGGGGAAAATGGTGTCCATCATAAAGACGTGGCGCACGAAGGCGAAGTTGGAGCCGTAATCGGTGATATTGCCGAAGGCCACCAGCGAAGCGAACAAAGCGATAGCGCAGACCAGCAGCGCTTTGGATAAGCGAACGATCATCGTGATGAGTCCTGAACAAAGTTTAGAGAAAGAGTATGCGGGCTCAGAAATGAAAGAACGGGCTTGCTGGATACCCGAAAGAAGCAAGCGCCTCTTTTTTAAAACAAAAGAGGCGCCCGTTCAATACGCATTCAGACGTAGCGATAACGTTTAGACGTAGAGGTAGATCGCCATGAAATGGCAGGCGCTGCCGCCGAGCACGAAGGCGTGCCAGATGGCGTGGCCAAAGCGAATGCGCTTGGAGGCGTAGAAAATCACCCCCAGGGTGTAGACCACCCCGCCAATCGCCAGCAGCGTGACGCCGCCGGCCTCCAGCCGCGTAATCAGCTGATAAATCACAATCAGCGACAGCCAGCCCATCGTCAGGTAGGTCACCAGCGACAGGGCTTCAAAACGGTGGGCGAAGGCCAGTTTGAACAACACGCCGAGCAGCGCCAACCCCCAGATTACCGCCATCAGGCCCTTCGCCAGCGGCGAATCCAGCCCCACCAGCAAAAACGGGGTGTAAGTCCCGGCAATCAGGAGATAAATGGCGCAGTGGTCAAATTTTTTCAGCCAATGCTTGGCCTTCTGATGCGGGATCGCATGGTACAGCGTGGAAGCGAGAAACAGCAGGATCATGCTGCCGCCGTACAGGCTATAACTGGTGATGGCCGTCGCATCGGCGCCGGTATTCACCGCCTGCACCAGCAGCAACACCAGGCCGACGATACCGAACACCAGCCCGATGCCGTGGCTGATGCTGTTGGCGATCTCTTCCGCCCACGGATAAGCCGCAGCGACAATCTTATTGCTCCCGGCTTTCACTACGTCCGTTTTCCCCATAACGCGCAACCCCTCAAAATGCCCTGCTTTGTGCGAAATTAACGCAAAGCAGCTTAACTGAGAATAATTCCAGTGTACACGTGTACGCTAAAATAAAAATGTGAACGCGTGTAACCATCGAAATCGCCCGCCCGGTGGTCTACAATCGTCAGGCTTTACCCCACCCACCTTGAGGTTTACACCATGTCATCCGCTGTACCCGCGTTAGATTTCGGCACAATGACCCAGGTCATCCAGTTCCTGATGGAAATCGATAAGTTGAAAGGCGTGCAACGCCGCACCAAAGTGCTGGGCACCCAGCGCCAGGAAAACTCCGCCGAACACAGTTGGCACTTCGCCATCGCCGCCATGAGCCTGGCGCCCTACGCCGGTGCTGACGTAGACATTCAGCGCGTGATCCAGATGGCACTGCTGCATGACATTGTGGAAATCGACGCCGGCGACGTGCTGGTCTACGATCTGGCGGCCCGCGCGGCGATCCACGATCAGGAAGTGGCGGCGGCGCGCCGCCTGTTCGGCATGTTGCCGGAGGCTCAGCGCGAGTATTTCACCGCTTTATGGCAAGAATATGAAGATGGCGAAAGCGCCGATGCACGCTTCGCCTTGCTGCTGGATCGCACCATGCCGATGCTGATGAACCTGCACAATGAAGGCCAGAGCTGGGTGGAAAACGGCATCAGCCTGGAGCAGGTGCTGGCGCGCAATGCATCGATCGCCGACGTGCACCCCGAGCTGTGGCACCACATGGAGCAACACCTGCGGGATGCGCAGCGCAAAGGCTGGTTGAAGTAAGTGAACCGGGCTGCCGCCTCTTCGCCGCAGCCCGTCAACGTCAAGCGAACGCCCGCTGGCGTTCCAACGCCTCCTCATAGCTCGGCATCGATCCCGCCGCCCCGGCGCGCTCCACGCAGATCGCCGCGTAAGCGGCGGCGAAGCGCACCGCATCGGCTAACGGCACCTGATTCGCCAGCTGCGCCGCCAGGGCGCCGTTAAACGCATCGCCCGCGCCGGTGGTGTCTTTCGGCTGCGCCGGAAACGCCGGGATCAGCTCGCTGTTTTCCCCGTCCGAGAACAACGCCCCCTGCGTGCCCAAGGTCACGATCAGTAAGCGAATGCCTTTGGCATGCAGCACCTGCGCCGCCTGGCGCGCCGAAGCCACATCCCGCACCGGCACGCCGGTCAGCAACGTACACTCGGTGGCGTTGGGCGTCAGCATATCGACCTGTGCCAACAGGCTGTCCGGCACCGGCTGAAACGGCGCCGGGTTGAGAATGATGAACGTCTGCGCCTCGCGGGCGATGGCGATCACCTGCTCAATCGCCGGCAGATTGTTCTCCAGCTGGGTCAACAGAATATCCGCCGCCGCGATCGCCGGCCGGCACTGGCGCACCTCATCTTCGCTGACCGTCAGGTTGGCGCCAGGATCGACGGCGATCATGTTCTCCGCCTCCTCGCCGGCAACATAGATAAGCGCATTGCCGGTCGGGCAATCGCCGGTCGAGAACAGCGTCACCGCATCGAAACCGGCGGCGGCGAGATGGCGCCGGGCAAAGGTGCCGAAGTCGTCGCGCCCCACCTTGCCGATATAATGCACCCGCGCCCCGGCGCGCAGCGCGGCGGTGGCCTGGTTGGCCCCCTTACCGCCCGCCCCCATCATGCTGTTGCGGGCGATCAGCGATTCGCCGGGCTGCGGAAAGCGCGCCATGCCGGCGACGATATCCAGGTTGAACGAACCGAACACGCAGACTTTGCCTTTCATTGCGGGTACTCCCTGCTCAATTGGAAATGGCGCCAGGCGGCCAGGCAGGCGCCTTTACTGCCGGTTTCATCGGTCAGGCGGCTGACGGAGATCGCCAGCCCCTGCGCCGGCTGCGGCCCGCGCAGATGGCGGCGGATCTCGTGCTCCAGCTGCGCCAACGGGAAACCGCTCATGGCGATCACGCCGCCGCCCAGCATCAGTCGCTCTGGATCGAGCACGTTCATTTCGATGGCGATGGTCTGCGCCAATCGTTCGACGAAGCGCCGCAGATCCGGATGATCGCCGTGGCGTTCGAACAGCCGTTCGAACGGCGTTTGCGCCGCGTTGGCGCGCGCCCAGCCGGTCAGCCAGTGGCCGGAGGTCAGGCTCTCGACGCAGCCCCGTTTACCGCACGGGCACTCGCCCTGATGGCCCGGCCAGGGAATGTGCCCCAGCTCGCCGGCGGCGCCGTGCGCCCCGTGGTAAAAATCGCCGTTCAGCCACAGGCTATTGCCCATGCCGGTGCCCAAATACAGCCCCACCGCCACCTGCGGCAGCGCCGGCAGCTGCTGCAAGTCCCACCACAGCAGGTGATTGACGTCTTTATCCATCCGCACCGGCAGCGCCAGCAAATCGGCCAACAGCGCCGCCACCGGCTGGGCATCCAGCGCCGGAATGAACGGCAGCGACAGCACCCGCGAGCGATCGCGGCTGAGGATCCCCGGCAGCCCGAGCATCACCTGCGCCACCTGACGATCCTGGCAATGCCCGGCGATCAGGCGGCCCAACGCCACCAGCGGATCGGCCTGCCGTGCCCAATCGGCGGTCGCTATCTTGCGGTACCCGCTGAACTCGCCGTCATCATCCATCAACAGCAGGCGGGTGTTGGTGCCGCCGACGTCAACGCCAAGAAAATGCCGCATCATGTCCCCCGCCTCAGGCCGCCTGCCGCATCTGATCCAGCATTTTTTCCCATGCCGTCTCCAGATCCGGATCGAGGTTGAACAGCCCGGAGCTGCCGACGATCAACACTTCCGCGCCGGCGCCCATCAGATCGCGGTAGGTGCGCTGATTGCAGGATCCGTCGATCTCGATCAGATAGCTCAGGTTTTGTTGGCGTTTCAGATCGCGCAACTGGCGGATCTTTTCCAGCATTTCGGGAATGAACGGCTGCCCGGCATAGCCCGGATCGACGGTCATCACGGTGATCTTATCCAGCAGATGAAGGTAGTGGCGGATAAACTCCACTGGCGTAGCCGGGTTCAGCACCACACCCACTTTTTTGCCCAGCGCGCGGATCTGGTTGATCACCCGGAACGCGTCGCGGTTGATGGTTTCAGCGTGCGGGCAGATAAAGTCCGCGCCGGCGCGGGCGATCGGGTCGATAAAATCGGTCGGGTTCTCCACCATCAGATGCACGTCCAGCAGCAACGAGGTGTGCGGGCGGATCTGTTCGATAAAGAACGGCGACAGCGTGATGTTTTTAACGTAGTGCCCATCCATGATGTCGATATGCAGCATATCGGCGCGGCGGTTCAGCACCGCCAATTGCTGCCGGATATCCATCAGGTTCATGCACATCAGTGAAGGTGAAATCTGGTATTTCATTAGCGTTATCCTGCGCAAAAGGGAAAAAGGATCAGTGGCCTGCCGCGGCTCTGGCCTGGGCCGCGCTGCGGCGCATCGCCCGCCGCTGCCGATAGCGATGGCGGAAAAACTTCAGCGCCAGCACCGCAATCAGTACCGCGCCCCACATCGCCAGACTGAAGTGCGGGCTGACGTTCATCAGGTTCAAACCGGTGGCGATCACCTGCAGCACGATCAGCGCCAGCACCACGCCGCTGACCCGGCCAAAACCGCCGAACGGATCGGTGCCGCCCAGAATGATCGCCAGCACCGTCAGCAGCAGATAAGAGTCGCCGTAGCCCATGCGCGCCGAGTTGAAGCGCGCCATCATCACCAGCCCGGCAATGACGCACAGCAGGCTGGAGAGGGTGTAAATGGCGATCAGCACCCGATGGGTATTCACGCCGCTGAAGTGGGTGGCGTTGATGTTGCTGCCGCTCATGTAGATGCATTTGCCGAGCCGGGTTTTCTGCAAGAACAGCGCCAGCAGCACGGCAACCGCCAGAAAGATCCACAGCGGCACCGGCACGCCCAGCACGCGCTCGGCGCCGATAAACCGCACGATCTCCGGCATGCCGCTCAGGGCCGCGCCGCGCGTCAGGTAGATGCCGATGCCGTTGACCGTAGTCATGGTCGCCAGCGTCACCAGAATCGGATGCGCGCCGACGTAGGCCACCAACGCGCCGGTCGCCGCGCCGATCGTCACGGCCAGCAGCATCGCCGCCGCCAGCGCCAACACCAGCCACAGCGCCTGCAGCCCCAGCCCGGCGTCCGGCGGCAGATAGCTGATGAACAGCCAGGCCATCAGCAGGCTGGTCAGGTTGGCGCTGGCGATAATGCACAGGTTCAGGCCGCCGCTGAGGATCGGGATGAACATCGCCAGGGTCAGCAGGCCCAGCTCCGGCAGCTGGAACGCCACGCTGGTGAAGGTGGCGCCGCTGAAGAAGCGCCCCGGCATCAGCAGGCTGAAGGCCAGCACCACCGCCAGCAGCAGCGCCAACAGGCCGACGGCGGTGCCGTCCGGACGAAATTTCAGGTAGTTGCCCATCAGGCGCTCCTCAGGCGAAACCGACGTCGGTTTCTTTGCGTTTCTTGTAGTGAGTGACGGTGATCGCCGCGACGATCACCAGGCCGATCACCACGTTCATGAAGTAGCTGGACACGCCGATCAGGTTGAGGCCGTTTTTCAGCACGCCGATCAGGAATACGCCCATCAGCGTGCCGATCACGCTGCCCTTGCCGCCGTTCAGGCTGGCGCCGCCCAGCACCGCCGCCGCCAGTACGTCGAGCTCACCGCCCACCAGCGCGTTGGGCACCACTTCGCCCATGCGGTACACCTGCACCAGGCCGCCGATCGCCGCCATCACGCCCAGATAGCCGTAGGCGAACAGGTGCAGCAGGCCGACGCGAATGCCGATGCGCCGCGCCGATTCAGCATCGCCGCCGACGGCAAACAGCTGGCGCCCGAGGTGCGTCTTGTTCAGCAGCAGCCAGGTCAGCAGCGCCACCGCCAGCATCACCAGCGTCGGCAAACCGAGCTGATAGCTCTGTTCACCCAGCTGGAACGGCAGCACGCTGCGCGGCAGCGTCCACCAGTCCGGCAGCGCGTACAGACTGCGGCCGTTGGTCAGCCACATCAGCATGCCGAACAACAACGCCTGCATGCTGATGGTGACGATGATCGAGACGATGCGCAGGCAGTAGATCAGCAGCGCGTTAACCATGCCCAGCGCGGCGCCGATCGCCAACGCCAGCAGAATGCTGCCCGCCGGGCTGGCCAGGCCGTAATGGGTCGCCAGCGTGGCGATCAGGTACTGCACCACCGAGGCCACCGCAGCGAAGGAGATATCGATGCCGCCGGTCACCAGCACCACGAACAGGCCGAGGGCGAAGATGCCGCTCACCGCATAGCTTTCGCAGAGATCGAGCAGGTTTTGCACCGTTAAAAACTGCTCGCTGAGCAGCGAAAAGACGATGACCGTCAGCAGCAGTACCCAGGCCAGGTAGCCTTCGTTGCCGCGCGGTTTCAGGCTGAATCTACGCATTGACCGCCTCCGCCAGCTGTTGCTGGCTCACCTGCCCCGGCAGGTACTCGCCGATCACGCTGCCGCCGCTGAAGTGCAGCACCCGATCGCAGTTGTAATACACCTCCGGCACTTCGTCGGAGATCAGCAAAATGGCGATCCCCTCCTGCGCCAGCAGATGGATCAGTTGGTAGATGCTGGCCTTGGCGCCGACGTCGACGCCGACGGTCGGCGAGTCGAGGATCAGGATCCGCGGCTGGGTCAGCACCCACTTGGCCAACACGATCTTTTGCTGATTGCCGCCGGACAGCGTCGAAACCGCCTGCTCCGGATCCGCCACCCGCACGCCGAGTTTGGCGATCCACTCCGCGACGATGCGATTCTTGCGGTAGTCGTCAATCAGGCGAAAACGCCCGCGCAGCTTATCGAGAATGGTCAGCACCGCGTTGTCCGCCACCGACTGTTGCTGCACCAGGCCGAGCGTCAGGCGATCCTCCGAGACGTAGCCGATGCCGGCCTTGATCGCGTCCTCATGGCCGCGAAAGCGCACCGGTTTGCTGTCGAGGTAGAGCTTGCCGCTGTCCGGCCGAGTCATGCCGAACAGGCTCAGCGCCAGCTCGGTGCGCCCGGAGCCGAGCAGCCCGCATAGACCGAGCACCTCGCCCTGATGCAGCCGGAAGCTCACGTCCTGGTACTGCCCGGTGCGGCTGAGGCGATCCGCCTCCAGCAGCACCCGATCCTTATTCATGCTCGGTGACTTCAGGCGATAGTCCAGCTTCAGACCGGTCATCAACTCGGTCAGACGATCGCCGGTGATCTCCGCCGCCGGCCAGGTGCCGATCTTGTTGCCGTCGCGGATCACCGTGACGCGATCCGAAATCTCCAGCACCTCGTCCAGCCGGTGGCTGACGAACACCACGCAGATGCCTTTCGCTTTCAGGTAATCCACCGTGCGCAGCAGCTGATTGACCTCGGTGCGGGTCAGCGAGGCGGTCGGTTCATCCATGATCACCAGCCGCGCCTCCGCCACCAGCGCGCGGCAGATCGCCACCTGCTGGCGCTGGGCGATCGGCAGCTCCGCCACCCGTTTGTCGAGATCCAGATGGAAACTCAGCTCCTGCAGCAGGCGCTCGGCGGTGCGCCGCAGCCGCGCCGGGCGATGCCACCCCAGCAAACCATGCAGGTTGTGCTCGAAGGCGATGTTTTCCGCCACCGTCAGGTTGGGAAACAGCGACAGATCCTGGTAGATCACCTGAATGCCGAAGGCGCGCGCCTGATCCGGCGACAACCGACCGAAGGTTTGCCCGTCGATGGTGATGCGGCTGCCGTCGTCCGGTTGATACACGCCGGCGATCGCCTTGATCAACGTACTCTTGCCGCAGCCGTTGGTGCCGGCCAGGCAGTGCACTTCCCCCGGCATCAGCGCCAGCGAGATAGCGTTCAGCGCACGCTGCCCGCCAAAGGTCATCGACAGCTGTTGCAGCGCGATCAGCGGCGCGCCCTGGGTTGCCGTATTGCCGGAAATCGCCATGATTACAGCCCCATCTTCACCAGCTTCGGCAGGTTTTGCTTATCCAGGCTTTCGGTGGCGTTGCCGAGAATGGTGTGCTGCTGTGCATCCACCTGCACCTTGCCCATGCCTTCGATGGTCATGCCGTCGGTGATCTTTTCTCCCTTGTGCATCATGTCGGCGATGCGCACGAACACTTCGCCCGCCACCATCGGGTTCCAGATGTAACCGCCCTTGATGGCGCCGCGATTGACCAGCGAAGCGCCCTGGCCCGGGCTGAACGGCCCGATGACGCAGATATCGTTGCTTTTGCCGCGGTTGAGCACCGCGCGCCCGGCGCCGATCGGCCCCTGCGATCCGAACGCCAGCACGCCTTTCAGATCGGGATATTTGGCCATCAAATCGTTGGTGGTGCGCACGCTGTCATCCAGCGATTCCCCCACGCCGAACTTGTCGCCCACCAGCTGCATGTTCGGGTAGTGCTGCTTCTGGTAGTTGATGGCCGAGTCCGACCAGGTGATATGCAGCGGCACCGTCAGGCTGCCGACGTACACCGCGTACTTGCCCTGCTCTTTCATGCAGGTGGCCAACGCTTTCATGTGGTTGACCCCGTGCTGCGAGGCGTCCACCAGCTCAAAGTCCCAGTCGGCGTACTTCTGGCCGGGGGATTCGTGCACGATCACCTTGATGCCCGCCTCCTGCGCGCGCTTGAGCACCGGCTCCAGCACCCGGGCGTCGTTCGGCACCACGCCGATGATGTCCACCTTCTGCGCGATCAGATCTTCGATGGCGCGCACCTGCAGCGCCGGATCCGCCGCCGTCGGCCCGACCATCCAGGCGTCGATGCCGCGTTTGGCGCCTTCGCTTTTGATGCCGGCCTCCATGGCGTTGAACCACGGAATGCCGCCGATCTTCACCACCACGCCCATTTTCAGCTTGTCCGCCGCCTGCGCGGATAGCGACAGCAGCAGCGAGGCAAACAGACCGACCAGTACGGATTTTTTCATTGTTCTCTCTCCACAAGTGTTGGCTGTAAATAAGGGGGTTTCGTTGTTGTTATCGCGCCGCCCTTTTCGCGGCGGGTGAAACTTCAATCACGTCGACGTTGTTCCAGGCCAGTTCCTGACGAAATTCGTCGTCGCTGAGCCGATCGGTGATTAAGGTATCTATCTCCCGGTAGTGGCAGATGCGCGCGAACGAGCGGCGGCCGAACTTGTTGCTGTCCACCAGCAGGAACTTGCGCTCCGACGCCAGCAGCATCTGCTGCTTCAGCCGCGCATGGTGCTCGTTGCTCTCGCGGATGCCGCCGTCCTGGCAGATGCCGTGGCAGGAGAAGAACAGCTTGTTGATCACGAACTCCTTCAGCATCTGCTCCGCCAGCACGCCGATAAAATCCTCATACTTGGCGGAATACTCGCCCCCCAGTCCGATGGTGCGCACGTTGGCCTTGCAGGCCAGCGTCTGGATGATGTGCAGCGAGTTGGTCAATACCACCAGCGAGATATCCGGCAGTTGGCGCGCCAAAAACCAGCTGGTGGAGCTGCTGTCCAGCAGCAGACAATCCCCCGGCGCGATAAATTCCAGCGCGCGTTTGGCGATGCGCGTTTTCTGCTCCGGCGCCTCGTTGCTGCGCTGGCGGAAAGATTCCCCCTGGTCTATCTCGGCGGGCACATAGGTTTTCTCCACCGCCGGCGGCTCGACGAACACCGCGCCGCCGTGGCTGCGCAGCAGCAGGCCGCGCCGTTCCAGCAAGGCCAGATCACGCCGCGCCGTCTCGATAGAGATGTGGCACAGCTGCGCCACCTCCTGCACCATCACGCGGCCGCGCTGGCTCAAGACTTCGGTGATAAAGCGATGACGTTCTACAGGCAGCATGTTTCTTTTCTCCTCCAGGACGATGATTACGATATCGATTTGCCGCGCCGCGTTTTGCGCGCAGACGCAAAGCGTATCGCCCCGCGACCGGTCAACGATCGCGGTGTGATAGTTGTCAAAAAAATCGGGAAGGAAATGAAATGAATAATTACGAAAGTGTGGAGTAACAGGCAGTTATGATGTGTGTGCGTCTTAGGCAGACAGGAGAGAAACGGTAAGCGGTCACAATTCCACGTTCCGCAACATGACCGTTAATGACCGTTTTTGTGGTTTTGACCGAACGCCGGGCCTAAAGTAGCCCGGCATTCTATTTACAGCGGCTTATGCACCGTTTCCCGCGCCGCCCATACCGCCCAAAGCGTGATAAGCAGAGCCAACGCGACATAGGCGGAAATCGCCAGCGTGCTGTCGTAAGATTTAAACAACGAAGTGATGATCAGCGGGGCAAAGCCGCCACCGATAATCCCCGCCAAGGTATAGGCTAACGACGATCCGGCATAACGCACCCGTGTCGGGAACTGTTCCGTGATGAAGGCCGCCTGTGGCCCATACATCGCCGCATGGATCAACAGCCCGATCACTACTGCCGTGCAGATCAACACCGGTTGACTGCTGTCGAGCAGGACGAAGAATGCAAACGCCCACGCGATCGCCGCCAATGCACCGCCGATATACACCGGGCGACGGCCGAAGCGATCCGACAATGCGCCAAACAGCGGTACCGCGACGGCGTTGCCTATCGCCCCCAGCATGGTGGCGCCCAGCGCCAGCGGGCGCGGCAGATTCAGCACGGTGGTGACGTAGGTCAACGTGAACACGACCACCAACGCATAGAGCACGTCAGAGCCGATACGCGATCCGCCGGCGATCAGCAGTGGACGCATGTGCTGCGTGAAGACTTCGCGGATCGGCGACTGCGTAACATCTTTCGACGCCTCCAGTTGCAAAAATGCCGGCGTCTCACCCACCCCCCGACGCAGCCACAAACCGAAGATGACCAGCACCAGGCTCAGCAGGAACGGGATCCGCCAGCCCCATTGCTGGAAATCGTCCGCCGACATCGCCAACGTCACCAGCGTAATCAGGCCGGTGCCGATCAGCGAACCGCAGGACGGCCCTACCTGAGCAAAGGACGCGTTGCGCCCGCGCTGATGCGGCTTACCGTGTTCCATCGACAACAGCACCGCCCCCGCCCATTCTCCGCCCAGCGCAATGCCCTGAATAAAGCGCAGCGTCACCAGCAGCAACGGGCTCCAAATCCCCCAGCTGGCATAGCCGGGCAACAATCCCATCAGCGCCGTGGTCACGCCCATGATCACCAGCGTGGTGACCAGCACAAAGCGCCGCCCCAACACATCGCCAAGGTGGCCGAACACGATGCCACCGATCGGCCGGGAAACATAACCCACCGCGTAAGTGGAGAACGCCAGAATCGTGCCCACCAGCGGATCGAACGATGGGAAGAATACATGGTTGAAAATCAACGCGGCCATGATGTTGTAGACGGTGAAATCGTACCATTCCAACGCCGTGCCGATCGAGCTGGCCGCCGCCAGCTTGCCGGTATTGGGCGGTGCGGCGGCACTTTCTGCGGCCGGCGCGGCAGCCTGTGCCGTTTCAGTGGTGTATGCGTTCATAATGTCAGCTCCTGTGCGGTCAGTTGCCAGCCAAGGGCATAGTGCCAGGCATCGGCGGCGGGCATGTTCAGCGCTTCAGCGGCCTGCTCGCTTAAACGCAGGCCGGCTTCGGCGTCGCTGCTTTCGATCAATAGCATCGGCAGCATTCGGCGGTTTTCTCGCGATTCTTTCGGCAGCGGGGAACTGAGTTCGGCATCCGGCGTTAACAGGCTGCTGCGCACAAAGCCAGGCTGTTCAGCCAGCCGCGCGCCCAGTTGCAAGATGCGGGCATGCAGCGCTTCCGATGCCGCCGACGGCAGCACGAAGATACAGAGATGACTGCCGCACCCTTGGCCGGTGACCGCCTCCACCGCACACACCCGGCGCATTGGATCACGCATTTTCTCCAGGCTGGCCACCGACCAAGGCGTTTGGTGTTGAAACGCGGCGCGATAGGCTTCGGAGGTAAAACTGGCCAACGATTCGGTTTTATACAGCCCCAAATATTGACGCCCGCCCTGCAATGCCCGATAGCGTGTGCCGGATAAAAAGCCGGGCACCCGCACCCGCTCCTCCACGTGTTCGCGGTCATACCAGCGATTGAAATCCGCATCATCCTGCGTGGCGACATCCGTCGCGACAAACAGCATTCCGTTCGGGGAATCGTTCATGGATATTCTCCTGGTCATCTCAAAAGGCAGGCCTGCGCCCACCGGAAAATCACGCCTCGGCAAGACGGCGTTCGATTGCCAGCGCCCATCCCAGCAGCGCCTCATCACACATCGGCAAGCCCGCCAGCATCAGGCCGATCGGCGCGGCGCCCGGCCGCTGGCAGGGCAAGGACAGCGCACAGCCGTCGAGGAAATTGACGATCGCGGGATTGCGCAGCATCAGTCCGTTGCAACGGAAGTAGGCATCATCCGCCGCCAGCTCGCCGATAGTTGGCGCAACCATCGGCACGGTCGGCATCAGCAGAGCGTCAAACCTCTGCAGCTCCGCCGTAACCCGCCGCTGCCAGTCGGCGCGTTGCCGCTGCAACAGCTGCAGATCGGCGTCGCCCAGGGATGCGCCGCGGCGAATGCGCGACAGCACCCGCGGGTCATAGCCATCGCCCCGTTCACCGATCAGTGCCCGATGCCAGCGCCAGGACTCCAACGCGGTGAAACCACCGTTGGCATTGAATGCGGCCAGTTCGGCGAACGCCGTAGCGGGAATGAATTCAATCTGCGCCCCCGCCTGAGACAGGCATTGCAGGCTGCGCTGGAATGCCTCGGCAACCGCCGGCTGCAGTTCATCCAGCACCACCGTTTGCGGCACGGCAAAATGCGCCTGCGCCAAGCTTTTTTGCGGCACCCGCAGCGGGCTGTCGGCAATCAGTGCGTCCAGCGCAATACAGCTGGCGACGTCATGAGCAATCACGCCGATCGAATCCAGCGAAGGCGACAGCGGCAATAAGCCCGCGTCATTGATGCGCCGTGCAGTGGGTTTATACCCGGTCAACCCGCACAGCGCGGCGGGAATGCGTACCGACCCGCCGGTATCGCTGCCAATCGCGCCCAGGCACATGCCGTCGGCCACCGCCACCGCCGCACCTGAAGAGGAGCCGCCGGGAATGCGTGCCGCCTGGCGCTCCCAGGGATTGGCCGGCGTCCCGTAATGCGGGTTGATGCCCAGCCCGGAATAGGCAAATTCCGTCATCGTCGTTTTGCCCACCACCACCGCGCCGGCTTGCAACAGCCGTTCCACTACCGCAGCGTGCTTTTCCGCGGGCGGCGCGTCGGCTAACACGCGCGAGCCCGCCGTGGTCACCTCACCGACCACGTCAAACAGATCCTTGATTGAGACAGGCACGCCATCCAGCGCCGACAGCGGCGAGCCGGCGGCACGCCGCCGATCGGAGGCCTGCGCTTGCCGTTGCGCCCACTCGGCGTAGGTTCGCGTAAACGCGCGCGCCCCCTCTCCCCGCTCATCGGCGATCTGCGCCAAAGCGGCGGCGGTCAGCTGCGCTGCGGTGAACTCACCGCTAGCCAGGCCGGCGCTGGCCTGCATCAACGTCAGCTTTTTCATCACGCCACCACCGGCAGTTCAATGCTGCGATAACCGTGACTGATGGTGCGCCCAAGCACATCGTCCACCAGTTCCATGCGAAACTCGCCGGCCGGTCGAATGCCGCCGATCGCCGCTACCGTGCCGCAAGTCATCGCCAACCCGTCGGGCGTTTGCGGTTGCGCCAGCCCGCACTCCGGCGGCTGCATACCGGTGAAGTAACGCTCCAGCAAATCACCGGGCGTACGCAGCGCGGCAAGGCTGCCCTGTTGATACAATCGCCATTCGCCCTCTTCCTTGATCCACGAACGCAAGATCAAACTGTCCCAATGTTCCAGCACCTCCTGCAGCGGCCAGGCGGCTCGCGCCACCGGTTTAACGCAAATCTGTTTCGACAGCGCCACGCTGTGCGCTTCGAGTTGACGATCGGTGTGATCGGACGCCAATGACACGAACAGCTCGCCGCGATGGGCAAAAATCAGCGGCTCCGCTTCGCCGGACGTCGCGTTGCCAATGACTTCAATGGTCTCTTGCTGGCTCAACTGATTGGCGGCAACGCGGTAAAACAGGGGGATTGCACTGGGCTGGGGCACGCCCAGCTCGGCCAATTCACGAATATGGTGCAAGATCGCTTCGCGATCGCGCCCGGTCCAACCGGCGATCACCAGATGATCAATCTCAACATTCAACGTCGCCGCGCCGCGGGATTCAGGTAAAGTGAAGGTCAGTCTCATGGCAGTTTCGTCCCTCTTGTTAAAACACTGTGAAATTTCACTATATCTTTAGTTACCAAATAAGCGATTTTCATGCCATGTTTTTGTGTACTATGTCTAAAAACTTTCTTCTTGCAGGAGCAAAACGTGAAGACTGTTGACGCAGAAAGCCCGCAGCGCCCGATGACGGAAGAAGCCGGCGTCTCACTGAACGAGCTGGCCTACCGGCGCTTCAAACAGGCGCTGGTCACACTCAGCTACAAGCCGGGCGAATATCTCAATACCGCGCAGGTGATGAACGATCTGGATATGGGCAGAACGCCGATCAATCAGGCAATCCACCGCTTGGCCAACGAGGGGTTACTGCAGGTCATCCCGCGCAAAGGCGTGATGGTTTCACCGTTGTCGATGGACGATGCGTTGGAATTGATCGAAGTAAGGCTGGCTAACGAGATGCTGTGCATGCAGCTGGCGAGCCAGAGGATTACCGAGAGGCAAATCGCGACGCTGACCGAACTCAATCGGCAAATCGAAGCCGCGAGCCAGGAGCGAGATAGAGTGCGAATGATGACACTCGATCATGAGTTTCACCAGGAGCTGGCGCAGATCGCCGGCAATAACATGCTGGCGGATATCCTGAGTGTGCTGCACGCCAGGGCGCAGCGTTTTTGGGCCAGCACCCTGTCGCGGGAAGGGCATATGCGCGAAGTGATCGACGAACACCGGGCAATTATCGCCGCGTTGGCCGCACAAGACAGCGCCGCCGCCGCCGAGGCCGCGCAGGCGCATATCTTGTCATTCCGCAGCGCGCTGCTGCACGACGGGTAACCCCGCGGCGCAGGATATTACCGGGAATAGTTATGATGACCCTGTTCTGCCGATGAGCAGGAGATAAACGGTCACATTTCACGTTCCACGGAATGACCGTTTTATAGTTTTGACCGAGCTCCGTCGAGAGGTGGCCGACGTTGGTAGACGTTGCCTTAAAAAACAGCAAAAAAATCCGGTGAGAATCTCACCGGACCGTTAGCCACCACCTGACACAAATTATTCCTCGTGCTCATGCTCTTTCAACATCGCCTCACGCAGCACAGCGTTCAGGCGTTTCTGATAGCCCTTGCCTGGCCGCTGAAGCCAGGCCAACACATCCGCATCGATTCGGATGGTTTTCGATACTTTCATCGGTTTATAAAAACGCCCCTGAACCGCAGCCTGCCACTTCTCCTCACCCAGGGCCGGGGCATCGGTATAATCGATATCCTCATCCGGCAGCGCGCTCAGTGAAGCAATTTGCGCTTTCTGCTCCTCCGTCAACGGAGGGAGTACGCTATGCGCCAGATTTTTGGCTGAATTTTTGCGCTTCATATCTTCCCCTCTCTTTGGCATCGGCCTTGCGTGCTGAAATGATGCGCACGATCTCTACGGCATCGCCTTCGACATCCGTTTCGGTCGTCGTATGTGCCACCAGCAGCAACAAACAGGAGCCGACCATACCGAGCGTTTGCCAGCGTTCTTCTCCATCCTCAATCCTTTCCAGCACGGCCAAATGGTTGGGATCCAGAAAAACCCGTTGCGCAATCTCAAAACTGACGCGGTGTTTACGCTGGTTGCTGTGATTTTTATCCTGATTCCATTCAAAATAAAAATACATTTTTGTAACTACATTTTGATTGTTATTTAATCAAAATACACTCCGCACGACGGGATGTCAAAACCCCCTCATGCATTCAACGCCCGCCTGCTGCCTCGATAAAAGTGCCGGTCACGTAAGACGCAGCGTCAGACAGCAGCCAAGCGATCGCCTCCGCCACTTCCTGCGGCTGCCCGCCGCGCTGCATCGGTAAACTGTCCTTCACGCGATCCACCCGGCCGGGCTCGCCGCCGCTGGCGTGCATCTCGGTATAGATGAATCCGGGCCGTACGCCGTTGACGCGGATGCCCTGCGCCGCCACCTCGCGCGATAACCCGATGGTCAGGGTATCGACGGCGCCTTTCGAGGCGGCGTAATCGACGTATTCCCCCGCGGCCCCCAACCGGGACGCCGCGGAGGAAACGTTGACGATAGCGCCGCCCTGCCCGCCATGGCGCAGCGCCATGCGCTTCACCGCCTCGCGGCAACACAGGAAGTAACCGGTCACGTTGGTGCCGAGCACCTGATTGATGCGCTCGGCGGTCAACTGTTCAATGTTCGCCTGCTGGAACAGAATCCCGGCATTGTTGACCAGCGCGCTGAGCGTGCCCAGCCCGGCGTCCAGCGTAGCGAACATCGCCATCACCTGCGCCTCGTCGGCCACGTCGGCCTGCAACGCCAGCGCCTTGCCGCCCTGCGCCTCAATCTCCGCCACCACCTGCCGCGCCGCGCTTTCGTCGCGCAGGTAATTCACACCCACCGCATAGCCCTGCCGGGCCAGCAGCAAAGCGGTCGCGCGACCAATTCCCCGGCTCGCGCCTGTGACCAATGCCACTGTCGTCATATTGTTTTTCTCTGGTTGGCGATATCAACACAGCGGCCTGCGCGCAGGCGCCCCGTTTGCCCGTCAGAGTATAGAGCCGCGCTCTAAAAAACGCTTTAAAGCTGAGCCAGGCGCCGCAGCTGCTTTTTAATGCGCGCTTTGACGCAGCCGTAGGCGTCCGGCGTCGTCACCTGATGCATCCGTTGCAAGCCGGCAGCATGCAGGCCGCTATGGCCATGGCTCTGTGTGTCGCCGCGAAAAGACAGCATCAACAGAACGAGCACGGCCGCCACGCCTGCATATATCAGCCGCCGCGAGGTGCCCGCGGGCGGGGAACCGTCAGTCAGCATGTTTCGCTCCTTCTGTTGTGGTATCGAATGGCAGCAAAATAACTGAAATTCCCTCTTGCTCCCTTAACGCGAGATTAAAGCCAGATTAAGGTTTGCTTAAGAACGTGCAGGCAGTGCAGGTTTCCCCGTTGTCTTCCCGTCAACGTTATAGTTAGATAAGCGCGACTCAAAGATCTCAGCGGAAAAAACGTGAACATACTGTTGGTGGAAGACGACCTGCAATTAGGCAAGGCGCTGTGCCGCGCATTGGAGCTGGCCGGCTTTAATTTATGCTGGGTGCGCCTGCTCGCCGACGCGGAAAATAAACTTTCATCCGGCGGGTTCGATTTGATGCTGTTGGATCTCACGCTGCCGGACGGCGACGGTTTGCAGAAGCTGATCGCCTGGCGGGCCGCCGGGCAAAATATCCCGATCATCATCCTGACCGCTCGCGACCGCATCGAAAGCCTGGTGAACAGCCTGGACTCCGGCGCGGACGACTTTCTGGCCAAACCCTTTGCGCTACTCGAACTCATCTCGCGCGTCAAGGCGGTCAACCGGCGTATGGCCGGCTTTGCTTCGCAAACCTGGAGCCTCGGCACGCTGTATCTCGATCCGGTCAACCATCAGGTGACGCTGGATAACGAGCTGCTGATGCTGTCGAAAAAAGAGTATCACCTGTTGCACGAACTGATGCGCTGCGCCGGCACCGTGGTGCGCAAAGCGGTGTTGGAGCAGCGGCTGTTCGGCCACGGCGACAGTGTGGAAAGCAACTCGCTGGAAGTGCACATGCATAATTTACGGCGCAAGATCGGTAAAGAAAGGATTATTACCGTACGCGGCATTGGTTATTTGCTGAAGAAAGAGTAGCGGCATGATCGGTTTTAAATCCTTCTTTATGCGCACCATTATTTTCCAGGTGCTGGCCATTTTATTATTGTGGGGGCTCCTCGTCGCCTGGGTGAAATATTGGTATTACCCCGACATGGAGAAATATTTCGATAATCAGCAACGTATCGTCGCCGCAGGCATCGCCAATATTCTCGATGAAACCGGCACTGACAATATCGATTATCTCGGCATCATCAAGACCATTGAAGGCATGTACATTGATTCCATCAATAATGGCATGCAGGATCAAATCGACTATCACCCGCTGTTCGTGGTTTACGATCGGGACAACCGGATGCTTTACAGTTCGCTGACGCAGGGAGAACCGCTGCGCCTGCCGCCTTCGGTGCTGTCCGGCTCCGTTAAATACGCCGGCGCCAACTGGCATCTCGCCGGCAGTTGGAGCGAAAAGCGTCAGTATCGGGTCATCGTCGGCGAATCGTTCAACGATCGCACCACGCAGTTCGGCAATCCGGCGGAAAGCACCGCCGTACCGCTGCTGGGCATTCTGGCAGCCATCATCGTCACCTTGTTATTTACCGCCTATTTCAGCCTGCGGCCGCTGCGCCAGATCGCCCGCACCATCTCCGATCGCCAGCCGGGCAACCTATCGCCGATCAATGTCAGCGAGCAGTATCAGGAAATCCGGCCGGTGGTGGTGGAGGTCAACAAACTGATGGCACGCATCGACGCCGCCAATCAGCGCGAGAAACGCTTTATGGCCGATGCGGCGCACGAACTGCGCACGCCGATCGCCGCCGTGCTGGCGCAGCTGCATCTGCTGACCCAGGTCAGCGAGCAGCAGGAGCGCCGGGAGATCATCGGCGACATGCAGCAGGGGCTGGATCGCGCGGCGTCGCTGTCGCGCCAGCTGATCAACCTGGCCAAGCTGGAGGCGGAAGATTTTCCGCTGAAAATCGAGGCGGTGGACATCTACGCAGAGATCGGAAAATGCATCGCGCAGCACGTCCCCTATGCGCTGGAAAAGGATGTGGAACTCTCGCTCGACGGCAGCGAGGACGTGGTGGTAACCACCGATCGCCATGCGCTGATCGCCATCTTCACCAACCTGCTGGACAACGCACTCAAGTACGCGCCGCCCGGCAGCCGCATCGAAGCCCATATCCGTTCGCTGGCACCGCTCGGCTGCTATATTACGTTGCGCGACAACGGCCCCGGAGTGAGCGAAGAGCACCTTCCGCGCCTGTTTGAACGCTTTTACCGCGTGCCCGGCACGCAGCAGACCGGCAGCGGACTGGGATTGGCCATCGCCCGGAACCTGGCCGACAAGATCGGCGCGCAGCTGCGCGTCACCGAAGGCCTCGACGATCGCGGCATCGGTTTTATTATCGATTTGCCGGAAAGTTACCGGCCACAGACTGAGAGTGAACAACGATCATGAGCGCCCCTGTCCTGCTGCAACGGCAGCAACTCGACCGACTATGGGATATTGACCGCAGCGAAATCATCGACACCCTGTATCGCCTGCAGGACGGTAAGCTGCAAGCCTACCCGGACTACTACGACGTGCGCGGTTGGGATCCGCACGACCGGGAAACCTATACGCCGATCCACGAAGCCTGCTTCGATCGCGGCGGCGCGTTTTTCGCGCGCTTCGAAGGCGAGGAGATCGTGGCGGCGGCGGCACTGGACACCGAGCCGCGCGGCCCGCAGCGGGATCTGCGCCAGCTGCTGTTCTTTTATGTCAGCGCGCACAAACGCGGCCAGGGGTTAGGCAAGCAGCTGTTCCAGCTCTGCCTGCGTCAGGCGGCGCAAGAAGGCGCCGCCGGGCTGTACGTCTCCTCCATCCCCAACAAAAGCACCGTAGACTTCTATCTGGCGCAAGGGTGCCGGCTCATCGAGCGCCCGGATGCCGAGCTGTTCGCCCGCGAGCCGGAGGATATTCACCTGGTCTGCCCCTTGCTAGCGGCAGGAACTTAGCGGGCGATGCGTATCACCGAACGCACGTCGCTTTTCTTGTTCAGATCCCATACCTCGGCGATCTCCGCCAGCCCGTGCTCCTGCGTCTCGATAGTGAGCGCGCCCGTTGCCGCCAGCGCCAGAATTTCGGTCGCGTAGCGCTGCATCTCCGGGATCGGCGGGAAGTTGCCGGTGCCGCTGCCGAGGATCTGCAGCTGATTGCTGCGCAGCACCGCCGCCGGCAGCCGGATGTCCGGCGCGGCCATCGAGCCGACGTTGACCAAGCGAATGCCGCGCCCGCCGGCGTAAGACGAGAGATCGTGATTATTGAGCGTCGCGAGCAGCGCTTCGGTCGCCGGGCCCCAGATATAATCGACGATCACCTGATAACCGCCCGGCCCCGCCGCCGCCGCGAAGGCCTGCGTCAGCGCCTCGCCCTGCAGGCTCAGATCCACCGTGGCATCCACGCCCAACGCTTCCAGCACGCTCAGCCGACGGCCGGCGGCAACGATGCGCCCGGCTCCCGCCTGACGCGCCGCGGCGACCGCCAGTTTGCCCGAGGTGCCGGTAGCGCCGATGATCAGCACCGTTTCACCGGGCTGCAGATCCGCCCGCCAGCGCAGCGGCAGCCAGGCGGCGAAGGCCGGATTGATCAGCGCCGCCGCCGTGGCGTCGTCCACCGCCTCCGGCACCGGCACCGTCCATGACGCGACGCTGCGCTCAGCCATCGCGCCGTAAGGGCGGCGGAAGGAGGCGAAATACACCCGTTGCCCGTCGGCCGTCCGGCCCACGCCGTCGGTGCCGGGTACGATCGGCAACTGCTTCGGGCTGGAGTAATGGGTGCCGGCGACGGTGGCGCGATCCAGCTGTTTGATGCCGGCCGCCAGAACGTCGATCGGCACTTCATTCGCCTGCGCCTGAGGCTCCTCAAAGGTGCCGAAAACCGGGGCTTGCCCCAGCGCTGTTACGATTGCCGCTTGCATGGTGACTCCTCAAATCGTGGGAACGTACGGGAAAGAATAGGCCGCAATAAAATAAAAAGGGACACCGCATGATGCGGTGTCCCCCGAACACAAACTTTGCCGAACGTGTTATTCGTAGTCGCTCATCGGCACGCAAGAGCAGAACAGGTTACGGTCGCCGTACACGTCATCCAGACGCTTAACGCTCGGCCAGTACTTGTTCTCGCGCACACCGGCCACCGGGAACACCGCCAGCTCACGGCTGTACGGATGCTGCCAGTCGTTAACCAGCTCAGCCTGCACGTGCGGCGCATTCACCAGCGGGTTGTCTTCCAGCGGCCATTCGCCTTTGGCGACGCGGTCGATCTCGCTGCGGATCGCCAGCATCGCATCGATAAAGCGATCCAGCTCCACTTTGCTTTCCGACTCGGTCGGCTCGACCATCAGCGTGCCCGCCACCGGGAACGACATGGTCGGCGCGTGGAAGCCGAAGTCGATCAGGCGCTTGGCGATGTCCATTTCGCTGATGCCGGTCTCTTCCTTCAGCGGACGAATATCGAGGATACATTCGTGCGCCACGCGGTGATCGCGGCCGGTATACAGAATCGGATAGGCGTCTTTCAGGCGGGTAGCGATGTAGTTGGCGTTCAGGATCGCCATCTGGCTGGCCTGCTTCAGGCCTTCCGCGCCCATCATGCGGATGTACATCCAGCTGATAGGCAGGATGGAGGCGCTGCCGAACGGCGCCGCGGAGACCGCGCCCTGCTGGGTGGTTACGCCGTCGATCTGCACGACGCTGTGGCCCGGCACAAACGGCGCCAGGTGCGCTTTCACGCCGATCGGGCCCATGCCCGGGCCGCCGCCGCCGTGCGGGATGCAGAAGGTTTTATGCAGGTTGAGGTGCGAAACGTCCGCGCCGATATAGCCTGGCGTGGTGATGCCCACCTGGGCGTTCATGTTGGCGCCGTCCAGATACACCTGGCCGCCGAACTGATGCACGATCTGGCACACTTCGCGGATGGTTTCTTCATACACGCCGTGGGTCGACGGGTAGGTCACCATGATGCAAGAGAGCTCTTCGCCCGCCTGCTCCGCCTTGACGCGCAGATCGTGCAGATCGATGTTGCCGTTCTTGTCGCAGGCGACCACCACCACGCTCATGCCCGCCATCTGGGCGGATGCCGGGTTGGTGCCGTGCGCGGAGCTCGGGATCAGGCAGACGTGGCGGCCCGCTTCGTTGCGGCTTTCGTGGTAGCGGCGGATCGCCAGCAGGCCGGCGTATTCGCCCTGCGCGCCGGAGTTCGGCTGCATGCACACCGCGTCATAGCCGGTCAGCTGCACCAGCCACTGAGACAGTTGGCCGATCATCTGCTGGTAGCCGGCAGCCTGCTCCGGCGGGCAGAACGGGTGCAGCTCGGAGAATTCAGGCCAGGTGATCGGGATCATTTCCGCCGCGGCGTTCAATTTCATGGTGCAAGAGCCCAGCGGGATCATCGCCTGGTTCAGCGCCAGATCTTTGCGCTCCAGGCGATGCATATAGCGCATCATCTCGGTTTCGCTGTGATAGCGGTTGAATACCGGGTGGGTCAGGATCGGATCCTGACGCAGCATGGCGGCCGGGATCGATTGACTGCTCTTGCTCACCGCCGCGTCCAGCGCGTCGATGTCCAGGCCGTGGTTGTCGCCGGCCAGCAGTGCGAACAGCGTCTGCACGTCTTCGCGCGAGGTGGCTTCGTCCAGCGTGATGCCTACGGCGCCGTGGATATCGGTACGCAGGTTGATGCCGAAGCTCAGCGCGCGTTCCAGCACCGCCGCTTTGTCTTTCACTTCAACGGTCAGGGTGTCGAACCAGGTGTTGTGGCGCAGCGTCAGGCCGGCCTTCTGCAGCCCGGCAGCCAGAATGTCGGTCAGGCGATGGATACGCCCGGCGATGCGCTGCAGCCCTTGCGGGCCGTGATATACCGCATACAGGCTGGCGATGTTGGCCAACAGCACCTGCGAGGTACAGATATTCGAGTTGGCCTTCTCGCGGCGGATATGCTGCTCGCGGGTCTGCATCGCCATGCGCAGCGCGGTGTTGCCGGCGGCATCGCGGGAAACGCCGATGATGCGGCCCGGCATCGAGCGCTTGAACTCGTCGCGGCAGGCGAAGAAGGCGGCGTGCGGGCCGCCGTAGCCCATCGGCACGCCGAAGCGCTGCGCGGAGCCGAACACCACGTCGGCGCCCTGCTTGCCCGGCGCTGTCAGCAGCACCAGGGCCATGATGTCGGCGGCCACGCTGGTGATGATTTTGCGCGATTTCAGTTCGGCCAGCAGCGCGCTGTAGTCGTGCAGCTCGCCGGTGGTGCCCACCTGTTGCAGCAGCACGCCGAACACGCCGTCCAGCTCCAGCACTTTTTCCGCTTTATCGACGATGACGTCGAAGCCGAAGGTTTCGGCGCGGGTGCGCACCACGTCCAGCGTCTGCGGATGCACGTCGTCAGCCACGAAGAAGCGGTTGGCGTCTTTCAGCTTGCTGGCGCGTTTGGCCAAGGCCATCGCTTCGGCGGCGGCGGTAGCTTCATCCAGCAGCGAAGCGGAAGCCAGATCCAGGCCGGTCAGATCGAGGGTCACGGTCTGGAAGTTCAGCAGCGCTTCCAGACGGCCCTGCGACACTTCCGGCTGATAAGGGGTGTAAGCGGTGTACCAGCCCGGATTTTCCAGCATGTTGCGCAGGATCACCGGCGGCGTCAGCACGGCGCTGTAGCCCATGCCGATATAGGATTTGTAGCGCTGATTCTGCGAGGCGATCGCCTTCAGCTCAGCCAGCGCCTGGTGTTCGGTCGCCGCGTCGCCGACCGGCGGCGGCCCCGGCAGCTGAATGTCCGCCGGCACGATCTGTTGGATCAGCGCGCTGAGCGAGCGAGCGCCCACCGCTGCCAGCAACTCCTGGCGTTGTTCCGCAGAAGAGCCGATGTGGCGTTCGATGAACGCTTCGCTGTGTTCGAGTTGGCTGAGTGTCTGGGTCATTGCTACAAATTCCTGAATGCTTGCGTGATACGGGATATAGCTTGAACGGTAACTAAAACGCCCCGGCCGAAAGGCCTGGGGCGTGGTCACGATTACTCGTCGATCGAGGCCTGATAAGCCGCGGCGTCCAGCAGGTTCGCCAGCTCGCCTTCGTCGGTGGCTTTAATCTGGAACAGGAAGCCGTCACCGTAAGGTTCGCTGTTGACCAGCTCCGGGGAGCTTTCCAGCTCGCCGTTCACCGCCACGATTTCGCCGCTGATTGGCGCGTAAATGTCCGACGCCGCCTTGACGGACTCCGCCACAGCGCAATCTTCACCGGCGGCGACGCGGCGGCCCACTTCCGGCAGATCGACAAACACCATATCGCCCAGCAGTTCCTGCGCGTGTTCGGTGATGCCTACGGTGTAAACGCCGTTACCTTCTGCACGAACCCACTCGTGGGAGGATGCGTATTTCAATTCTGTTGGCACATTGCTCATCGCCGGTTACTCCTTCGAAGAAATAAAAGAATCAATCAATAAAAAATCAATTTGTCAGCGGCTTGCCGGCGCGGACGAAACCGGGCTTGGTCACTTTGACCGGCATTTCACGGTTGCGGATCTGCACGATGGCCTGCTCGCCGATGCCCGCCGGCACGCGCGCCAGCGCGATGCTGAAGCCCAGCGTCGGAGAGAACGAACCGCTGGTGATCACGCCTTCGTGGGTTTGCCCCGCCGCGTCGGTGAAACGCACCGGCAGCTCATTACGTAATACGCCTTTTTCCGTCATGATCAAGCCGACCAGTTGCTCGGTACCCTGCTCGCGCTGTTGTTCCAGCGCTTCGCGGCCGATGAAACGGCGATCTTCCGGCTGCCAGGCGATGGTCCAGCCCATGTTGGCGGCCAGCGGTGAAACGCCTTCGTCCATCTCTTGCCCGTAGAGGTTCATGCCCGCTTCCAGACGCAGCGTGTCGCGCGCGCCCAGACCGGCCGGCTTGACGCCCGCGGCCAGCAATTTTTGCCAGAAATCCGCCGCCTGCGCTTTCGGCAGCGCGATCTCATAACCGGCCTCGCCGGTGTAACCGGTGGTGGCGATGAACAGCTCGCCGGCCTGTACGCCGAAGAATGGCTTCATGCCTTCAACCGCGCTTTTTTGTTCCGGGGTGAACAGCGTGCCGGCGCGCTCTTTGGCCTGCGGGCCCTGCACCGCGATCAGCGCCAGATCGTCGCGCACCGTCAGCGCGACGCCATACGGCGCAGCGTGCTCTTCGATCCAGGCCAGGTCTTTGTCGCGGGTGGCGGAGTTCACCACCAGGCGGAAATAGTCTTCAGTGAGGAAATAAACGATCAGGTCGTCAATCACGCCGCCGGAGGCATTCAGCATGCCGGTGTACAGCGCTTTGCCGGGTTGGGTCAGTTTGGCGACGTCGTTCGCCAGCAGGTAGCGCAGGAACTCGCGGGTGCGGGCGCCGTGCAGATCCACGATGGTCATGTGAGACACGTCGAACATGCCTGTATCCTGACGCACCGCGTGGTGCTCATCAAGCTGCGAGCCGTAGTGCAGCGGCATCATCCAGCCGTGAAAGTCTACCATGCGCGCACCGCACGCCACGTGCTGGTCGTACAGTGGGGTTTGCTTTGCCATCTTTTCCCTCTTTCCACTCGTCGCTAGAAGTTAGGGTGCTGCCACGCAATGCGGCGGAGCCTGGCTCGCGGCCCGATCGCCATGGCGCACTGACTGCTCAACACAAATGCTGCGCCGGGACGGGCGAAAACCGCGTGCAACCGCCGTGACGCAAACGATACCTTTCCCTCGAACTTATCACCGAACGACCACATTAACCATAAGTTAAAATAGGCTCATCGCCGTTCCGGGGCGGTAAAATGCCGGGTTAGTGTGCAGAGTTTTTCACTGGAAAAATGCGCTTTAAGGCACAAAATTAACAATTAAAGCGGCAAAACTCCGAAGTTATATAACAAACCGGCGGCCGTACATGAGATTCCGACTTTTGATAACCGAACATGGAATTAGAAAAAGTAATGATAAAAAGCGGCTGAAATTAGATTATTTCAAATGAAGGGTTATATAAGGAAAGACGATGGCATAAGGCGAGAAGCGCGAGCCCGCGGAGGGCTCGCAGAAGGCAGGATGTCAAGCAAGCCACTCGGGCAGATCGTTCAGGCCCATCGCCTGACGCACCAGCTTCGGCTTGACGCCCGGCAGGCTATCCGCCAGCCGCAGGCCCACGTCGCGCAGCAGCTTTTTGGCCGGGTGGTTGCCGTCGAACAGTTCGCGGAACCCCTGCATGCTGGCCAGCATTACCGCCGCGCCATGTTTGCGGCGGCGCTCATAGCGGCGCAGATAGAGGTGCTGGCCGATATCCTTGCCCTGCCGCTGCAGGCGGCGCAGTTCGGAAATCAGCTCGGCGGCGTCCATAAAGCCCAGATTCACGCCCTGCCCGGCCAACGGATGCACGGTATGCGCCGCATCGCCCACCAGCGCCAGGCGGTGCGCGGCGAAACTGCGCGCATAGCGGCCGGTCAACGGGAACGCCAGCCGTTCGCTTTCCAGGCTGCAAGCCCCCAGGCGCATGTCGAAGGCCATCGCCAGTTCGCGGTTGAACTGCGCCGGTTCCAGCTGCTTGAGCCGCTCGGCGTCTTCCGGCGTCACCGACCAGACGATGGAGCTCAAATGCGGATCGTTGAACGGCAGGAACGCCAGAATGCCGTCGCCGTGGAAAATTTGCCGCGCCGTCGCCTGATGCGGCTCTTCGGTGCGAATGGTGGCGACCAGCGCATGGTGGCGGTAATCCCAGAAGGTAAGCGGAATGTCGGCGTGCTGGCGCAGCCACGACTGGGCGCCGTCGGCGCCGATCACCAGGCGGGCGGTCAGCATGCGGCCATCCTCCAGCGTGACGAAAGCGTCGTTCTCGCCCCACGCCACCTGCTTGAGCGCGGCCGGGGTAATCAGCGTGATGTCCGACAGGCTTTCGGCGCGTTTCCACAGCGCCTGCTGGATCACCGAGTTTTCGATGATGTGGCCAAGATGGCTGAAGCCGCACTCGTCGCCGCGGAAGGCGATTTTGCCGAAGCTGTCGCGATCCCACACTTCCATCGCGTTGTAGGCGCTGGCGCGCAGCTGGAGAATGTCGTCCCACACGCCGATGTGCTGCAGCAAACGCTCGCTGGCGGCATTGATGGCGGAGACCCGCAGCGCAGGCTGCTCCGACGGCGGCGCCATATCCGGCTGGCGCTGCTCCAGCACCGCCACGCGCAGCCCGCTGCCCTGCAGGCCGCAGGCCAACGCCAGCCCCACCATACCGCCACCGGCGATAATCACGTCAAATGATTGCATGCTGCTCGATTTCCTTAAATAACGCGCGACGCCTTGCCGCGCCGCGTTTTGGGCGCGCCACAGGGCGCCCGATTCTGTGTCTAACGTTCCACCCAGCCCAGCGTACGCTTGGCGAAGGCGTCGCGCACCGCCGGCAAACGCTCCATCGCCATCAGCCCCAGGTTGCGGCCGACCACCAGCGGGGCATACCGGTTGGCGAACAGGCGGATCAATCCGTCGGTCACGCCGATCGTCGCCTGCTGATCGTTTTGCCGCCGCTGCTGATAGCGGCTAAGCAGCGCATAACCACCGGCGTCTTCGCCGCTGTTCACCGCTTCTGCCAGCGTTTCCGCCAGCGACATCACGTCGCGCAGACCGAGGTTGAACCCCTGCCCGGCGATCGGATGCAGCGTCTGCGCCGCGTTGCCCACCAGCGCCAGACGATGGCTGACATGGCGATCGGCGGTCAGCAGGCTGAGCGGATAGCTGTGCCGTTTACCGGCCTTGAGGATGCGCCCCAGCCGCCAGCCGAAGGCCTGTTGCAGCTCGGCGATAAAACGCTCGTCGTCCCAGGCATCCACCCGGGCGCGATCTTCGCGCGCATGGCACCACACCAAAGAACTGCGCCCCTGCGACATCGGCAGCAGCGCCAGCGGCCCGTAGCGGGTAAAACGCTCGAAGGCGCGCCCCTGCGGATCTTCCGCCGTGGTGACGTTGGCGATGGTGGCGAACTGCGGATAGTCCTCCTGCCGCCACTGCACGTTGCAGGCCTGCGCCAGCGCCGAACGCGAACCGTCGGCCGCTACCAGCAGTTGCCCGCGCAGGCGCAAACCGGTATCCAGTTGTACTTCCGCCCGCTCGGCGGTGCGAATCACGTCCACCACCCGCGCGGGGCAGTGCAGCGTAACGCCCGGCGCCTTCGCCAGCAGCGCAAACAGCCGCTGCCCGGCGTCATGCAGTTCGATCACCTGGCCAAGCGCATCGACCTGATAATCCTGCGCCTGCAGATTCACGAAACCGGCGTGGCCGCGATCGCTGACGTGCACCTGAGCGATCGGCGTAACGCAGTCGCGCAGCGCCGGCCAAACGCCGATGCGCGCCAGCTGTTGGCAAGTGCCCTGCGCCAGTGCGATGGCGCGGGCGTCAAAGCCCGGATGGCTGCGGTCATCCGGCCGAGTCGCCTCGACCAGATCCACCGCCATTCTTCCCTGAGTAAGCGACGAGATAGCCAGCGCCAGCGTCGCGCCCGCCATACCGCCACCAACGATAATTACGCTCATTTTATGACCTTGCCGCCGCCATCAACGCTTCGATGGCATCGGCGTCTTTCACCACGGTAGCGGTCAGATTTTCATTGCCGTCGGCGGTGATCACGATGTCGTCCTCGATGCGGATGCCGATGCCGCGGTATTCCGCCGGCACGTCCGCATCCGGCGCAATGTACAGCCCCGGTTCCACGGTCAGCACCATGCCCGGCTCCAGCAGCCGATCGCGGCTCGGCGTGCCGTAGTGGCCGACGTCGTGCACGTCGAGGCCCAGCCAGTGGCTCAGCCCGTGCATGAAGAACTGCCGGTGCGCCTGCTCGGCGATCAACTGATCGACTTCACCTTTCAATACGCCCAGTTCCACCAGCCCGACCACCATGATGCGCACCACTTCGTCGTTGACTTCGCGGATGCTGGTGCCGGGTTTAAACAGTTCCAAAGCGCGCTGCAGCGACGCCAGCACGATGTCGTACACCGCGCGCTGCGGCTTGCTGAACTTGCCGTTGACCGGGAAGGTGCGGGTGATGTCGCCGGCATACCCCTGGTACTCACAACCGGCGTCGATCAGCACCAGATCGCCGTCGCGCATCTGGCTCTCGTTCTCGGTGTAGTGCAGGATACAGCCGTTTTCGCCGCTGCCGACGATGGTGTTGTAAGACGGGTAGCGGGCGCCGAGGCGGGTGAATTCATGGTGAATTTCCGCTTCCAGCTGGTATTCGAACATGCCCGGGCGGCATTTTTCCATCGCGCGGGTGTGCGCCAGCGCGCTGATCTCACCGGCGCGACGCATCACCGCCAGCTCTTCCGGCGATTTGAACAGGCGCATGTCATGCAGCCACGGCCGCCAGTCGGTCACGGTGGCCGGCGCCTGCAGATTCTGGCGGAACCCCTTGCGCAGCTTGTCCAACGCGCCGAACAGGATCTGATCGGCATAGGCGTATTCGCCCTGCGCGTGGTAGACCACGTCCAGGCCGTTGAGCAGCAGGTGCAGCTGGTCATTGATTTCATCGAACGGCAGCGCGCGATCCACGCCCAGCTTCGCCGGCGCGGCGTCTTGCCCCAGGCGGCGGCCAAACCAGATTTCCGCCGTCAGATCGCGCACCCGGTTGAACAGCACGCTGTGGTTGTGCGTTTCGTCGCTTTTGATCAGCACCAGCACCGCTTCCGGCTCATTGAAGCCGGTCAGGTACCAAAAGTCGCTGTTCTGCCGATAGGGATAGTCTGAATCTGCACTGCGCGTCGTTTCCGGCGCAGAGAAAATAACCGCCGCGCTGGCCGGCGCCATTTTCGCCAACAGCGCCTGACGGCGGTTGTTGAATTCCTGCTGAGTCATTACCTTCTCCTGAAATCATGCCATCCGCATCGCCGGCGGAGGGCCGATAGGACGTTTAGTGCAACGTCGGTTTGATGTTTTCCGGCGCCGTTGGCTTGTGACGGGTGAATTCGCCGTAGCACATGATGGCGGCAACCCGCACATACTCCGCCACTTCTTCCAGCGACTGCTCCAATTCTTCCTGATCTTCGTCTTCGTCGTAGCCCAGCTGCGCGATGTTGCGCAGATCGTCGATCGCTTCACCGACTTCGTCTTTCACCTGGGCCAGCTTGGGCTGCATCATGCCCAGCCCGAGCAGGAAGTGGTTGACCCAACCGGCCAGCGCGTCGGCGCGATCGAACACGCTGACGGCTTCCCCTTCCGGCAACATCAGTTGGAACAGGAATTCGTCGTCTTCCAGCGTTTCGCGTGTCACTTCATACAGCTGTTGCAGCGGTTGGCTGAGCGCCTGCGGGAAGGCGACGCCTTCGTTGGTCAGATCGTGCACCAGCGCCTGCCAGCCGGCATCACGGCTGCCGCCGCACAGCAGGCCGCTGATCAGGCCGTGCATTTCTGCCGCGGTCAGCGCCACCGACTGCTGGTTGAGGGCCACGGTCAAAGATTGGTAACTTGGAAATGTATTCTGTATAGACATGCGCATTCGTCATCGTTGGCAGGATAAGTTCGTGTTATGCTACCACCAAGGTCCGTCGCTATACCAGATAAGCGCGACACCTCAGTGGCTAGTTATAATCGCGATGTGGCAGGTTTCACACTGCGCCGGCGGGTGACGAAAGTGCGGTAAATACGCATTTTGAAACCCTTTTTTGACTGGCAATGTGCGCCACAGTAGATTACAACCAGGTACTGAAAAAGGGGTTGTATCTTGGTACCGAGGTATATATAGTGGCGCCCGCTTTGACGGCCCGGCCAGGGCGGACAAGGCTGGCGCGAAATTTAGGCAGGAAGGTGGCATGTCTGCACAACCGGTAGATATTCAAATTTTTGGCCGCTCGTTAAGAGTCAATTGCCCGCCAGAACAACAAGATGCGTTGAATATGGCGGCGGACGATCTTAACCAACGGTTGCAAGATCTTAAAGTTCGCACTAGAGTCTCCAATACTGAGCAACTGGTTTTCATCGCGGCATTGAACGTCTGTCACGAACTTGCTCAAGAACGGTTGAAAACCCGTGACTATGCGTCCAATATGGAACAACGCATACGGATGCTGCAGCAGACCATTGAACAAGCGTTGCTTGAACAAGGTCGCATCTCTGAACGTCAGGATGCACAATTCGAATAACTTAAGTTGTTGAAATCACAGTTTCGGCAACGAGTACAAAATTTCTCTGAGATGTTCGCCAGCGGGCCAGTCCCCTGAGCCGATATTTAGTACAAACAGAATGTGTTGCTCCGCGATCGGTGAGCACGCTCGGTGCGCCGAGAAGCCTTAAGATTGCGACGGCATGTTCACCTTGAACCATGGGTTCAAGGGTTACAGCCTGCGACGGCATCTCGGAGATTCCCCTTCTCAGCGGTTTATGTGTGCTGAACGCCACACTGAGCAAGCCTGATACGATGCCTTTTCAACCCCAATTCGCGCAGCAGCGCCAAGCCATTCGTCAACTCATACGCCAACGTCGGCGCGAGCTTACGCCGGGCCAGCAACGCTTTGCCGCAGACAAGATAGCCGAGCGCCTCGTCGCGCATACGCACATTAAGGCGGCGCACAGCATCGCGGTATTCCTGTCGTTTGACGGTGAACTCGACACCGGGCCGCTGATCGAGCAACTGTGGACGCTCGGCAAACGGGTTTACCTGCCGGTGCTGCACCCGTTCAGCCCTGGCCACCTGCTGTTCCTGCGCTATGCGCCGGAAACGCCGCTGGTGCGCAATCGCTTCAATATTCTCGAACCGCGCCTCGATGTGCGCCAGGTGCTGCCGCTGGGCGAGCTGGACGTCGTGCTGACGCCGCTGGTGGCGTTCGATCATACCGGGCAGCGTCTGGGCATGGGCGGCGGCTTTTACGATCGCACCCTGCAAAACTGGCGCAGCGGCGGCCCCTATCCTATCGGCCTGGCCCATGATTGCCAGCAGGTGGAGCACCTGCCGACCGAGCACTGGGATATCCCGCTGCCGGAAATCCTCACCCCGCTCTGCAGCTGGGCGTGGCACGAGCCCAAATAGCAAAAGGCCGGATCGCTCCGGCCTTTTTCGTTGCGGCGAGCCGCCGAATCAGAACAGCAGACGGGCGCGAATGGTGCCGTCGATGGCCTTCATGCGCTGCAGCGCGGCGTCGGCGCGTGCGGTTTCCGCTTCGATGTCGATCACCACGTAGCCGATTTCCGGCCCGGTTTGCAGATACTGTGCGGCGATGTTAACCCCCTCTTCGGCGAAGATCTGGTTAATCTGCGTCAGCACGCCCGGGCGGTTTTCGTGGATGTGCAGCAGGCGGCTGGCGTTCGGGCCATGCGCCGGCAGCGACACTTCCGGGAAGTTGACGGCAGACAGAGTCGATCCGTTGTCGGAGTATTTCGCCAGCTTGCCGGCCACTTCGTCGCCGATATTCTCCTGCGCTTCCTGCGTAGAACCGCCGATGTGCGGCGTCAGCAGCACGTTGTCGAACTCACACAGCGGCGAGTTGAACGGATCGCTGTTGGTCGCCGGCTCTTCCGGGAAGACGTCGATCGCCGCGCCCGCCAGGTGATTGCTGGCCAGCGCGTCGCACAACGCGGGAATATCCACCACGGTGCCGCGCGAGGCGTTGATCAGAATGGCGCCCGGTTTCATCAGCGCCAGCTCTTCCGCCCCCATCATGTTCTTGGTGGCCAGCGTTTCCGGCACGTGCAGCGTCACCACGTCGCTCATATTGAGCAGATCGGACAGATGGCGCACCTGCTGCGCGTTACCTAACGGCAGCTTGTTCTCGATGTCGTAGAAGAACACCTTCATGCCCAGCCCTTCGGCCAGAATGCCCAGCTGGGTGCCGATGTGGCCGTAGCCGATGATGCCCAGCTTTTTGCCGCGCGCCTCGTAGGAGCCCACGGCCAGTTTGTGCCACACGCCGCGGTGCGCCTTGGCGTTGGCGGCCGGAATGCCGCGCAGCATCAACAGCAGCTCGCCCAGCACCATTTCGGCCACGGATCGGGTATTGGAGAACGGGGCGTTGAAGACCGGAATACCGCGCTTGGTCGCCGCTTTCAGATCAACCTGGTTGGTGCCGATGCAGAAGCAGCCCACCGCCACCAGTTTTTCTGCGGCGGCGAACACCTCTTCGGTCAGATGCGTACGCGATCGGATGCCGACGAAGTGCGCATCGCGGATGGATGCCTTCAGCGATTCGGTGTCTAACGCACCCTTGTGGTATTCGATGTTGGTATAACCGGCGGCACGTAAATTATCGACCGTGCTCTGATGAACCCCTTCCACCAACAGGAATTTAATCCTGTCTTTCTCCAATGATACTTTTGCCATTTACCCGACCCTATGTTCAGACTTCAGAAGCGGCTGTGACGACACAGCTCCCATCCAACATAACAAAAATAACGCGGGCGGCAATACAAACGATTGCCTGCCCGGCAGGACAAGGCGCAGCGTTGATGGCGGTTTACGGCAGAAAATGCCATAGGGAAAGTTTTCGGCAGAAGCTTTGGGGAGTCAGTTTTCACAATGTGACATAAGTCACCAAATTTGCCGTTTTTCAGAAAAGATATTTTAACCGAAGAATTATGCGGCCCGGCACTACCGGGCCACAAACGGCGGAGGTTTATTTGACCACTTTCACGCCTTCCGGGGTGCCGACCAGCGCCACGTCCGCGCCGCGGTTGGCGAACAGCCCCACGGTCACCACGCCGGCGATGCCGTTGATCTTGTTCTCCAGCGCGATGGCGTCGGTGATGCTCAAGTTATGCACATCGAGGATCACGTTGCCGTTGTCGGTCACCACGTTTTGGCGATACTCCGGCAGGCCGCCGAGTTTCACCAGCTCACGCGCCACGTAAGAGCGAGCCATCGGGATCACTTCCACCGGCAGCGGGAACTTGCCCAGCACGTCCACTTGCTTGCTGGCGTCGACGATGCAGATAAATTTCTTGGCGATGGCGGCGATGATCTTCTCGCGCGTCAGCGCCGCGCCACCGCCTTTGATCATCTGCATATGGCCGTTGATTTCGTCCGCGCCGTCTACATAAATATCGAGCGAGTCCACTTCATTGCTGTCGAACACATGGATGCCGAGGCTTTTCAGCTTGGCGGTGGAGGCGTCGGAGCTCGATACCGCGCCTTCGATCTGGTGCTTGATGGAGCCCAGCGCGTCAATAAAGTGGGCGGCGGTAGAACCGGTGCCGACCCCGACGATGGTGCCCGGCGTCACGTATTCCAGCGCTGCCCAGCCCACCGCTTTTTTCAGTTCATCCTGCGTCATAATATGTCCCTTGCCTCTGTACGAAAACGTGTGCGTATTATAGGGTAAAACGCTGTTTTTCACGCCGGCAGGATCACACTTATTTGCCGCAGCCCGCATTTTTAGCCGCTTAGCGGCGAGACGGGGGCGTGATTTTTCCACCTGCGCCGCGCGCAAAATGTGGCATAGTGCCGGTATCATTCTAATTTAAGGGATATCTTTCCGATGAAACGCCCAGACTATCGTACGCTGCAAGCGCTGGACGCGGTGATCCGTGAGCGCGGCTTCGAGCGCGCCGCTCAAAAACTCTGCATCACGCAATCGGCGGTATCCCAACGCATCAAACAGTTGGAAAACCTGTTCGGCCAACCGCTGCTGGTCCGTACCGTGCCGCCGCGCCCGACCGAACAAGGGCAAAAGCTGCTGGCGCTGCTGCATCAGGTGGAATTGCTGGAAGAAGAGTGGCTGGGCAACGACACCGGCGTCGATACGCCGCTGCTGCTGTCGCTGGCGGTCAACGCCGACAGTCTGGCAACCTGGCTGCTGCCGGCGCTGAAGCCGGTGCTGGCGGATTCCCCCATTCGCCTGAATCTGCAGGTGGAAGATGAAACCCGCACCCAGGAGCGGCTGCGCCGCGGTGAGGTGGTGGGCGCGGTAAGTATTCAGCCGCAGCCGCTGCCGAGCTGCCTGGTGGATCGGTTGGGGGCGCTGGATTACCTGTTCGTGGCCTCCAGCGCCTTCGCCGAGCGCTATTTCCCGAGCGGCGTCACCCGCTCCGCGCTGCTGAAAGCGCCGGCGGTGGCCTTCGACCATCTCGACGACATGCACCAGGCATTCCTGCAGCAGAACTTCGATCTGTCGCCGGGCAGCGTGCCCTGCCATATCGTGAACTCGTCGGAAGCCTTCGTGCAGCTGGCGCGTCAGGGCACCACCTGCTGTATGATCCCGCATCTGCAGATCGAAAAGGAGCTGGCATCCGGTGAGCTGATCGATCTGACGCCGGGCCTGTATCAGCGCCGCATGCTGTACTGGCACCGCTTCGCGCCGGAAAGCCGCATGATGCGCAAAGTGACCGACGCGCTGCTGGAACACGGCCACCAGGTGCTGCGCCAGGATTAAAACGAAAAAAGGTTCGCCGCGGCGAACCTTTTCTTCAACACGAACACCTTACTGCGCGGCGTTGCGCTGCAGCTCGAACACCACATCCACCTGATCGTCGAAGTGAATGCTTTGCTGCTCATAGGTTTGCGCCGCGTCGCTTTCCGCCGCCGCACCCGCCGCCTTATACATCCGCGCCACCGGCATCGGTTGGTAGTTGGCGACCCGGTAGCGAATGCTGTACACCGGCCCCAGCTTGGCGTGGAAGCCTTTGGCCAGGGATTCGGCCTGCTGAGTCGCGTTCTCGATCGCTTTTTGCCGCGCCTGCTCGCGATACACGTCCGGCTTGGCGACGCCCAGCTCCACCGCGCGGATCTCGTTCAGGCCGGATTTCAGCGCGCCGTCCAGCAGCTCGTTCAGCTTGTCCAACTGACGCAGGGTTACCTGCACCTGACGCACCGCCCGGTAGCCCTTCAGCACCGACTCGCCGGTTTTCAGGTAGTCGTACTCCGGCTGGGTGCGCAGGTTGGCGGCGCTGATGTCTTTCTTCTCGATGTTATTTTTCTGCAGGAAATCAAAGTACTGCGCTACGCGCTCGTCTACCTGCTTCTTCGCCTGGGCGGCGTCTTTGGAGGAAACGCTCACTTCGATCGCCAGGGTGGCGATATCCGGCGTGGCGTCCACGCTGGCGGTGCCGGAGGTGACGACGTGCGGCCCTTCAGGCACTTCAGCCGCCTGCAGCGCCATCGGTAACGTCCCTAATCCGACCATTGCGGCCATAGCCAATGCTTTTAGCTTCACAGTGTCTCCTTAATGACAGGCTGTCTCTGATCGCCGGCTTTTCCCTGTGAGAACCGCCGGATTCCTGGCATCAAACGTAGCATATCGCGCGGCGTTTTGAATTCGGATTAGTGGCAAATTCTTATAAATTTGCCCCCTGCCAGGCCAGCTGCAGCGCGATGCCCCACATCACCAGCCCGACCAGCGCGTTGATGATGCGCTGCGCCCGCTGGGTGTTCAGCCACGGCGCCAGCCAGGAGGCCAGCAGCGCCAGCCCGAAGAACCACACCGCCGACGCGCTGACCGCGCCGAGCGCGAACCAGGAGCGCACGTCCGCCGTCAGCTGCCCGCCCAGGCTGCCGAGCACCACAAAGGTATCCAGATAAACGTGCGGGTTCAGCCAGGTAACCGCCAGCATGGTGACCACGAGGCGCCAGCGGCTCTGCGCCAGCTCCTGCGCCGCGGCCTGCGCCGGTTGCGGGCTGAAGGCGGAACGGAACGCGCCCCAGCCGTACCACAGCAGAAACGCCACCCCGCCCCAGGTGACCAGCGCCAGCAGCAGCGGCGAGCGGGTCAGCAACGCGCTGCCGCCGAAAATACCGGCGCAGATCAGCACGATATCGCTCAACGCGCACAGCGAGGCGATCATCAAATGATACTGGCGGCGAATGCCCTGATTCATCACGAATACGTTCTGCGGGCCCAGCGGCAAGATCATGGCGGCGCTCAGGGCAAAACCCTGCAGGAAGACGGCTAACATGGGAGATTCCTCGAATGATAAAAGGCGCCGGACGAGGGCGCGTGTCGGTCAACACGCGCATCATACGAGGAAGCGATCATTAGGTGAAATTGATGTTTCTAATCCAGTATCAGAGATGCTAATACTTAAATCGGTGTGACGAACCCCAGCTCCTGCGAGATGCGTTGCGCAGTGGCCAGCACCGGTTTAATCAGGCTTTTGACGCCGATTTGCTGCAGCTTGGCGGTCGGCAGAGAAACAGACACCGCATAGGGCACGCGCTGTTGAATATCGAATACCGGCGCCGCCACGCAGGAGACCCCCAGCTCGTTTTCTTCGCGATCCATCGCCATACCGCGCTGGCGAATATCGGCCAGTTCCTCATACATTTTCGGCAGCTCGGTGATGGTATTGCGCGTCAGCGTCTGAATCTCCTGCTGATGGCTCTGCCAGTAGTGGGCCGGGTAATCGTCGTTGCCGTAGGCCATGAAGATTTTACCCATCGCCGAACAGTACAGCGGCATATGCTGGCCGATATAGGCGCGGGTGCGCATCATGCCGGTGGTCGGCTCCAGCTTGTAGATCAGGATGACGTGGTCGTCTTCGCGGCTGGAGAAGTTGACCGTCTCCCCCACTTCCAGGTTCAGCTGTTCCAAATGCGGCGCGGCCACGTGAATGATATTGAGTGACGACAGCGCCTTCTGGCCGATGGAAATGAACTTGGTGGTCAGGCGGTAGCTGCCCGGCGACGGCGCCTGGGTCACATAGCCGCTGGTGTGTAACCCCTGCAGCAAGCGGTGCACCGTGCTCTTGTTCATGCCGGCCAGCTCGGACAGATGCGCCAGTGGGCATCCATTGGGGAAATTGCTCAGGATCTCAATCAACTGCAAACCGCGGAACAGGCTTTGGCTGCCCAGCGGTTTGTCTTTCTTGTCATCTTTCTCGTCGACGGCTTTCAGGCTCATAGCGAAAATCTCTCCAGTGTCGAACCGCCAACCGGCGCTGCGGCGAAGTCAGCAGGCTCTTTGCCGGGCATGTTACCCCAAGGCCTGCATCACGTGAAGACGGAACGCCGTTTCATTGTCCGCAGCGGGCCAAAAATCCGCAATATTTCCCCCGCATTGAAGTGAGCCATCGGTCACACTTCCGCAAAGCAAAAAATAACCCATTGTTTAATAAAAACAATTAAAACCTAATCGCCTTTGATTTAGCGCAACGAACGTCATATTATTTTTGAAATTGAATTTCGTATATTGAAATTTAAAGACCAGATACTCACCAGCGGTTTAGCTGATTTGCCCGGCATCGTCGCATGGGCACAACACCAGGGGCGCATCACATGACTATCGATAATGCGGCACAACCCATCCTTACCCTCAGCCACATCGTCAAGCGATTTGGCGGCAACGTGGCGGTCAACGACGTCAGCCTGCAGGTGATGCCGGGCGAGGTTCTGGCGCTACTGGGCGAAAACGGCGCCGGCAAATCGACGCTGATCAAAGTGCTGGCGGGCGTCTACCCGCGCGACGGCGGCGATATTCGTTTTCAGGGCGCAAGCATCGCCTCCGCCGCCGCGATAAAAAGCGCCAGCCGCCAGCCGATCGCCTTTATTCATCAGGATCTCGGCCTGATTGAATGGATGACGGTGGCGGAGAACATGGCGCTGGTGATGGGGTTTCCCCGCCGCTTTGGGTTGATCGACTGGCGCGCCATTCGCCGCCGGGCGGCGCAGGCGCTGCAAGACGTCGGTATCGCGCTCGATCCCGATGCGCGCGTCTTCGAACTGTCGCGCACCGAAAAATCGCTGCTGGCGATCGCCCGCGCGGTGGCGGTCAACGCCGAGCTGCTGGTGCTGGATGAACCGACCGCCTCCCTGCCCGCCAACGACGTGCGCCATCTGTTCGCCGTGATCAACCGGCTGCGCGCCAAAAAGGTCGGCATGATTTATGTCACCCACCGCCTGGACGAAGTGATCGAAATCGCCGATCGGGTCTGCGTAATGCGCGACGGGCGCTATGTCGCCGGCGGCCGCACCGCCGACTACTCGCTGCGCGATCTGGTGCAAACCATCGTCGGTGAAGCGATGGCGGACGATCAGCGCGAACCGCTACCGGAACATCGTCCGCCGGTGCTGCAGCTCGATAGCGTCACGGTAGGCGACATCGGCCCGGTGAGCTTCGATTTGCAGCCGGGCGAGATGCTGGCACTGGCCGGCCTGCGCGGGGCCGGGCAAGAAGAGATTGGCCGGCTGCTGTTCGGGTTGCGCCAGGCCGACGGCGGCGCGATTCGGTTTCGCGATCGGCCCTATCAGGCGAGCTCCCCGCAGCAGGCGATGGCGTGCGGCGTTTCGCTGGTGGCGGGCGATCGCACCGGCGAAAGCCTGGTGATGTCGATGAGCGTGCGTGAAAACCTGTTTATCAACCCCTGCGCCAGCGGCCACCGGCTGCTCTCCCGCTACGGGCGGCGAGCGGAGATCGGCGCCAGTTGGTGGAAAGTGCAGCTGTTCGACGTGCGCCCCAAGGACGTCAATATCGATATCAGCGCGCTGTCCGGCGGCAACCAGCAAAAGGTGGTGATGGCGCGCTGGATGCACCTGGGGGCGCCGCTGCTGATCCTGGAAGATCCCACCGCCGGCGTGGACGTCGGCGCGCGAGCGGAAATCTACCACCTGCTGAATAAATCCCTGGCGGAAGGCGTGGCGGTGCTGGTGATCTCCAACGATTTCGAGGAGATCGCCCATATTTGCAACCGCGCGCTGGTGTTCAACCGCGGGAAAGTGGTCGGCGAGCTGAAAAATCAGCAGGTGTCATTCGCCAATTTATTGGAGCTGGCCTCTGCCAGCACCGGGGAAAGCGTCGCAATCACGTCAGAATCCGAGGTAGGCCATGTCTAAAACATCCGTTAAATCAACCGCGCTGGAGCAGCGCGTCAGTCTGGCGCAGGACGGCGCCGGCCCCTGGCTGATGCAGGTTCTCACCCGCTATGGCCTGCTGCTGCTGTGCGTCGCGCTGGTCGTGCTGTTCTCACTGATCACTCCCTCTTTCGCGTCGATGCTGACGCTGCAGGCGATCCTGTCGAGCAAGGCCAAAATCGCCCTGTTGGCGCTGGCGGCGACCATCCCGATGATCGTGGGCAAGATCGATCTTAACGTCGGTTTCGGCATTGTGCTGTGGCATATCCTGGCGATCACGCTGCAGGTGGAATACGGCTTCTCCTGGCAGATGGCGGTGCTGACGGTGCTGGCGATCTCGGCGCTGTACGGGTTGCTGAACGGCATTCTGGTGGCGCTGGCCGATATCGACAGCTTCGTCGCCACTCTCGGCTCCGGCACCGTGCTGTACGCCATTGCCCTGTGGCACTCCGGCGGGCGGCAGATCGTCGGCGACTTGCCGGATGCCTTTATCGCGCTGCACCACACCGAGATCGCCGGCATTCCGATCGTGGCGTTTTACGTGCTGATCGTCGCGGTGGTGCTGTGGCTCATCACCGAACATACCCCGCTCGGCCGCTGCATGTATGCGGTGGGCGGCAACCCGGCGGCGGCACGCCTGAACGGCATCTCGGTCAACAGCTTCACCATCGGCGCTTTCATCGCCTCCAGCGTGCTCACCGGTTTCAGCGGCGTGTTGATCGCCGCCGAACAGGGCGTCGGCCAGGCCAGCGTCGGCATGGACTATCTGCTGCCGGCGCTGGTCGGCGCCTTCCTCGGCAGCACCACCATTCGCCCTGGGCGCGTCAATGTCTGGGGCACCGTGGTCGGCATCGCCATTCTGGCTATCGGCATCGCCGGCATTCAGCAGTTCGGCGGTGAATTCTGGGTCGAGCCGCTGTTCAACGGCGCGACGCTGTTGCTGTCGATCACCCTGGCCGGCTATGCCCAACGCCGCCGGCTGCTCAATCAGAAAGCGGTACAACGCAGCCAGGCGACGCCGGCTGACAACAACAATCAGACAGCGACCCACCCTTAAACCAGGAGCACACCATGAAACGCATTTGGCTGTTACCGGGGTTCACCACATTCTTGCTCGCCGCATCGCCGGCCTGGGCCGACGCCTATCTCGATCAGGCCACCGCCGCCGTCGCGAAGGCCACCGCCAGCGCCACCCAGTGGGACGGCCCCACCAGCGGCCCGCAGCTGCAGGCCAACAAGAAGATCATTTTTATCGCCTCCGACATGAAGAACGGCGGCGTGCAAGGGGTGCAACAGGGGTTGAGCGAAGCGGCGAAAGCCGCCGGCTGGAAGCTGGAAACGCTCGACGGCGGCGGCTCGGTGAAAGATCAGCTGGCATCGCTCAATCAGGCCATCGCCCAAAAGCCGGACGGCATCGTGATCGGCGGCTGGAACCCTAACGTCGCCAAGATCCCACTGAAAAAGGCCGTGCAGCAGGGTATCGTGCTGACCGCCTGGCATGCGGTGCCGGAACCGGGCCCCATCGCCAAATACAACGTGTTCTATAACGTCACGTCGGACTCCAACGAAGTGGCGCGCATCGCCGCGCAATACGCGGTGGTGCAGTCCGGCGGCAAGGCGAGCGTGCTGATCTTCACCGACTCGCTGTACCAAATCGCCTTGGACAAGGCCAACGTCATGAAAGAAGAGATCGCCAAATGCAGCGGCTGCACGCTGCTGGAATTCATCGACACGCCGCTGGCCGATACCGCCAACCGCATGCCGGCGATGACCTTCAGCCTGCTGCAGAAGTACGGCGACAAATTCCAATATGCGCTGGCGATCAACGATCTGTACTTCGACTTTATGGCGCCGGCGCTGAAGACCGCCGGCAAAGGCGGCAAGAACGCGCCTTACAACGTGTCGGCCGGCGACGGTTCAATCTCCGCCTACCAGCGTATCCGCTCGGGCGATAGCCAGTCGGCGACGGTGCCGGAACCCTTGAAGCTGCACGGTTGGCAACTGCTGGACGAATTCAACCGCGCCTTCGCCAAGCAGCCGCCTTCCGGCTACGTCACCCCGGCGCATCTGGTCACCCGCGACAATATCGCCGCCGACGGCGGCGCCAATAACCTGTATGACCCGCAAAACGGTTATCAGGGCCATTACAAAGCAATCTGGGGCGTGAAGTGAACGGCGATTCATTGCGCACGCACGCCCGGCTCGAGCGTTTGTGCTCACCGGCGATTTGGGCCGAGGGGCCAGTGTGGCTGCCGCAGGAGGATGCGGTGGTGTTCAGCGACGTGAAAGGCAATCGCATGTTCCGCTGGTCGCGCCGGGGTGAGCTAAGCCTATACCGCTCGCCGTCTCACTACGCCAACGGCAATGCGCGCGACGGCGAGGGGCGCGTGATCAGCTGCGAACACGGGCGGCGCGGCATTAGCCGCACCGAAAGCAATGGCGAGGTGCACTTGTTAATCGATCGCGTCGACGGCAAGCGCTTTAATTCGCCGAACGACGTGGCGGTGCGCTCCGACGGCACCCTATGGTTCACCGATCCGCCCTACGGCATCATCGGCGACGAAGAGGGTTACAAATCGGAAAGCCAAGTGATCGGCTGTTATCTCTACAGCTTCGATCCGCGCGACGGTTCGCTGACCATCGCCGCCTGCGACCTGCAGCGCCCGAACGGCCTGGCGTTTTCACCGGATGAAAAATGGCTGTACGTTGCGGACATGTCGATTGTGGATTTTCCGACGCTGGGCCGCCGCGAGCTGCGCGTCTATGCGGTCAACGGCCGCGAGCTGGAAGCCGGCCGCCGTTTCGCGACGGTGGAGCCCGGTTTCCCGGACGGCTTCTGCGTCGATCGGGCCGGCAATCTGTTTTGCAGCTGCGCCGACGGCGTGCTGGTCTTTGATCCACAGGGGCGACAGATCGACAAAATCAGCGTGCCGGAACGCGTCTCCAATTGTACCTTCGGCGGCCCGAACGGCGATGAGCTCTATATCACCGCCACGACCTCGCTCTACCGCATGATGCTGAACACCCGCGGTTAGCCGGGGCCTCGCAAGACGCAGGGTGGGTTTCGATCCGCCCTGCTTTGTCGCGTCTGAAGCACGTCATTCCCACCAAAACGTGGCGGCGATCACAAAATCACCATTCAATTTTAACGTCATGTTTTTCATGAATAATTTTACTCCCCCTTGCTTTGACTTCCCTGAACCGCCGGGATAGCATTTATTTGAAATGCAATTTCGCATACTGAAATTTAGCGAACCAAAAACAGACGATTCGCACAGGCGGAGAACCGGCATGAGAGTGAGTTACAGCGAGTTAAAACAGCAATTCAAACGCGTGCTGCTGGCGCGCGGCGTGGCGGAACACACCGCCGACGACTGCGCCGGCATGTTCGCCGACACCACCGCCAGCGGCGTTTACTCCCACGGCGTTAACCGCTTTCCGCGCTTTATTCAGCAGTTGGACGCCGGCGATATCGTGCCGGACGCCGAACCCAGCAAACTGTTGTCTCTGGGGGCGATCGAGCAATGGGATGCGCACCAGGGCATCGGCAACCTTACCGCCCGCCGCATGATGGATCGCGCCATGCAATTAGCCGACGATCATGGCATCGGCCTGGTGGCGCTGCGCAACGCCAACCACTGGATGCGCGGCGGCGGTTACGGCTGGCAGGCGGCGGAGAAAGGCTATATCGGCATTTGCTGGACCAACTCGATCGCCGTGATGCCGCCGTGGGGCGCCAAAACGTGCCGTATCGGCACCAACCCGCTGATCGTCGCCGTGCCCGGCAACCCGATCACCATGGTGGATATGTCGATGTCGATGTTTTCCTACGGCGCGCTGGAGCTGAACCGGCTGGCGGGCAAAACCCTGCCGGTGGACGGCGGCTTCGACAACGACGGCCGCCTGACACGCGATCCGGCCACCATCGAAGAGAACCGGCGCATTTTGCCGATGGGGTATTGGAAAGGATCGGCGCTGTCGATCGTGCTGGACATGATCGCTACCCTGCTGTCCGGCGGCGCCTCGGTGGCGGAAGTGACGGAAGATCACCACGACGAATACGGCGTCTCGCAGGTGTTCATCGCGATTGAGATAGACCGGTTGATCGACGGCGACAGCCGCGATCAAAAACTGCAGCGCATCATGGACTACGTCACCAGCGCCGAAAGGGACAACCCCGACGTCGCCATTCGCCTGCCGGGCCACAACTTCCCGCGCATTCTGGAAGAAAACCTGCGCGACGGCATTCCGATTGACGAACGAGTCTGGGCGCGCATTCAGGCGCTGTAACGGGAGGATCATCATGATATTCGGCCACATCGCCAACACCGCGCCCGAGCAGTATCCGACGCCGGTCGCCAACGCCGTCGCCTATCTGCAACGCACCGATTTCAGCGTCTTGCCCGCAGGGCGTTATGAAGATCCCGCCACCGGCTACGTGGTGCAAGTGCTGGATCTGCATACCCAACCACCGGATGCGCTGCGCCCGGAAGTGCATAGGCAAAACGTCGACGTGCAGTTTCTGGTCAGCGGCACCGAGCTTATCGGCGTAGCGGCGGACAGCGGCGACAACGTCGTTCATCAGGAGCTGCTGGCGCAGCGCGACATCCTGTTTTATCAGGACGTGGCCGACGAATCCTGGCTCACGATGCAACCCGGCAACTTCGCGGTATTTTTTCCGCAGGACGTGCATCGCCCGGCCTGCATTAACCAGCGCCCCTGCGCGATACGCAAGGTGGTGGTGAAGATACCGCTGGCGTCGTTTAGCGCCTGATCGGCCGCAACACCCGTAACGATAACAACACCGGTCCATGGGGCCTGTGCGGGCGCCCTTGCGCTCAAACCAAGCAAAACAATAACGCCCGACCCTACAAAAAAGCGAACATCGAAAGAGGTCCTTATGAATACAGCCTCCGTTTCCGTCAGCCAAAGCCAGGCGATACCCAAGCTCCGCTGGCTGAGGATCGTGCCGCCGATCCTCATCACCTGCATCATTTCTTACATGGACCGGGTCAATATCGCCTTCGCCATGCCCGGCGGCATGGATGACGAACTCGGCATCACCGCCTCGATGGCCGGGCTGGCCGGCGGCATTTTCTTCATCGGTTACCTGTTTCTGCAGGTGCCCGGCGGCAAGCTGGCGGTATACGGCAACGGCAAGAAATTCATCGGCTGGTCACTGTTGGCCTGGGCGGTGATCTCGGTGCTGACCGGCCTGGTCACCAACCAATACCAGCTGCTGTTCCTGCGCTTCGCCCTCGGCGTTTCCGAAGGCGGCATGCTGCCGGTGGTGCTGACCATGATCAGCAACTGGTTCCCGGATAAGGAGCGCGGCCGCGCCAACGCCATCGTCATCATGTTCGTACCGATCGCCGGCATCCTCACCGCCCCGCTGTCGGGTTGGATCATCACCGCCTGGGACTGGCGCATGCTGTTCCTGGTGGAGGGGGCTCTGTCGCTGGTGGTGATGGCGCTGTGGTACTTCACCATCAGCAACCGGCCCCAAGAGGCCAAATGGATCTCGCAGGCGGAAAAAGAATATCTGGTGAAGACCCTGCACGACGAACAGCTGCTGATCAAAGGAAAAACGGTGCGCAACGCCTCGCTGCGCCGGGTGCTGGGCGACCGGATCATGTGGCAGTTGATCCTGGTGAATTTCTTCTACCAGACCGGTATCTACGGCTACACCCTGTGGCTGCCGACCATTTTGAAAGGGCTGACCCACGGCGATATGGAGCAAGTGGGCCTGCTCGCTATCCTGCCCTATATCGGCGCCATCTTCGGCATGCTGATCATCTCCACCCTCTCCGATCGCACCGGCAAGCGCAAAGTCTTCGTCGCCCTGCCGTTGGCCTGCTTTGCCGCCTGCATGGCGCTGTCGGTGCTGCTGAAGGATCACGTCTGGTGGTCTTACGCTGCGCTGGTCGGCTGCGGCGTGTTTATTCAGGCGGCAGCCGGGGTGTTCTGGACCATCCCGCCCAAATTGTTCAACGCCGAAGTGGCCGGCGGCGCGCGCGGCGTGATCAATGCGCTGGGCAACCTCGGCGGCTTTTGCGGCCCGTATATGGTCGGCGTCCTGATCAGCCTGTTCAGTAAGGATGTCGGCGTCTACAGCCTGGCGGCCTCGTTGGCGTTCGCCTCCGTGCTGGCGTTGATGCTGCCCAATAAATGCGACCACGGCACGAGGAACGAATGATGGAATATTGGCTGGGGCTCGACTGCGGCGGCACCTTCATCAAGGCGGGATTATACGACCGCCGGGGCCATGAACACGGCGTTGCGCGGCGCAATCTGGCGATCGTCGCGCCGCAGCCCGGCTGGGCCGAGCGCGATATGGCATCGCTGTGGCGCACCGCCGCCGACGTGATCCGTGAAGTGCTGTCCGCCAGCGGCGTCGCCGCCGGCGCCATCCAGGCCATCGGCATCTCGGCGCAGGGCAAGGGCGCATTTCTGCTGGATAAGCAGGGGCAGCCGCTGGGCAACGCCATGCTCTCTTCCGATCAGCGCGCGCTGGCGCTGGTGCAGGAATGGCAGCGACAGGGCGTGCCGCAGGCGCTGTATCCGCAAACGCGCCAAACGCTGTGGACCGGGCACCCGGTCTCGCTGCTGCGCTGGCTGAAGCGGCATCAGCCGGAACGTTACGCCCGCATCGGCAGCGTGCTGATGGCGCACGACTACCTGCGCTATTGCCTGACCGGCGAGCTGGCCTGCGAAGAAACCAATATCTCCGAATCCAACCTGTATCAGATGCGCAGCGGACACTATGACCCGGCGCTGGCGCAGCTGCTGGGTATCGGCGACATCATGCCCGCCCTGCCGACGATTGTCGGTTCGGCCGATATCGCCGGGCGCGTCGCGGCAAACGCCGCGGCCATCACCGGCCTGCAAACCGGCACCCCGGTGGTCGGTGGGCTGTTCGACGTGGTGTCCACCGCGCTGTGCGCCGGCCTGCAGGACGAAACCCGGCTCAATGCGGTGATGGGAACCTGGTCAGTCACCAGCGGCATCACCGACGCCATCGTCGAGGGTTTCGATCATCCCTTTGTCTATGGCCGCCACGCCGAAAGCGGCCAATACATCGTGCATGAAGCCAGCCCCACGTCCGCCGCCAACCTGGAATGGTTCTGTCGCCAATGGGGGCTGCAGGACTACGGCCAGCTTAACCGCTGGGTCGCCGCCCTGCCGAAAGCCGCCGGCGATCTGCTGTTCGCCCCTTTCCTGTATGGATCCAACGCCGGCCTGGGGCTGAGCGCCAGCTTCTACGGCCTGCAGGCCTTCCACCAGCGCGAGCACCTGGTGCAGGCGATCTACGAGGGCGTGGTGTTCTGCCACATGACGCACCTTAACCGCATGCGCCGGCGTTTCCCTGAGACGCAGGCGCTGCGCGTGACCGGCGGCCCCGCCAAATCCCTCCCCTGGATGCAAATGTTCGCCGACGTCAGCGGCCTGCCGGTAGAGCTGCCGCAGGTGGAAGAAACCGGCTGTCTGGGCGCGGCGATGGCGGCCATGGTCGGCAGCGGCGCCTTCAACGATTTCACCGCCGCCCAGCACCGGCTGGCGCCGCGTATCGAGCGGCTGCTGCCAGATGCGGCCGCCGCTGAAGCTTACGACAACAAACACCAACGTTATCAGGCACTGATTGCTGCATTGCAAAATCTGCAGCCCGCCAACAAGGAGGCTCCATGAGCACGAAACCGCGCCTGCAGTTGGCGCTCGATCAAACCCGTTTGGATACGGCGCTGCGCACCGCCGAGACCCTCAGCCCCCATGTGGACATCATCGAGGCCGGTACCATTTTGTGCATCAGCGCCGGCATTCAGGCGGTTAGCGCGCTGCGCGAGCGCTGCCCGCAGCACACGCTGGTGGCCGATCTCAAGGTGGCCGACGCCGGCGCGACGCTGGCCGAGCAGGCTTTCGGCCAGGGCGCGGACTGGATGACGGTGATCTGCGCCGCGCCGTTGGCCACCATGGCCAGCGCGCGGGAGGTCGCCGAGCGTCACGGCGGTGAAATCCAGATCGAACTGTTCGGCCGCTGGACATTGGAGGATGCACGGCAATGGCGCGGCCTCGGCATTCGCCAGGCGATCTATCACCGCGGCCGCGACGCGCAGGCCAGCGGGCAAACCTGGGGCCGGCAGGATCTGGATCGGATGAAGGCGCTGTCCGATCTGGGCATCGAACTGTCGGTGACCGGCGGCATTACGCCCGCCGACCTGCCGCTGTTTAAAGAGATCGCCGTCACCGCCTTTATCGCCGGCCGCGCGCTGGCCGAAGCCGGGGATCCGCCGGCGGCCGCCAGGCAGTTCCGCACCGCCATCGATGACATCTGGAGATCATGATATGCGTCAGCACCCGTTGGGGATTTACGAGAAAGCGCTGCCGAAACACCTGAGCTGGCCCGAACGCCTGGCGCTGGTCAAGGCCTGCGGCTTCGACTTCGTCGAAATGTCGGTGGACGAAAGCGATGAACGCCTGGCGCGCCTGAGCTGGAGCAAAGCGCAGCGCCTGGCGCTGGTGGACGCCATGCTGGAAACCGGCATCCGCATCCCGTCGATGTGCCTCTCCGGCCACCGGCGCTTTCCGTTTGGCAGCCACGATCCGGCGCTGCGCCAGCGCGCCTTCGACGTGATGGAACAGGCCATTAAGCTGGCCCAAGACGTCGGTATCCGCACCATCCAGCTGGCCGGCTACGACGTGTATTACGAAGAGCAGGACGAGGGGACGCTGGCGCGCTTTAGCGAAGGCATGCAGTGGGCGGTAGAACGTGCCGCCGCCGCCCAGGTGATGCTGGCGGTGGAAATTATGGATACCGCCTTTATGAACTCGATCGGTAAATGGAAAGCCTGGGACGCCCTGCTGGCCTCGCCGTGGTTCACGGTGTATCCAGACGTTGGCAACCTCAGCGCCTGGGGCAACGACGTGCCGCGCGAGCTGGAGCTGGGCATCGATCGCATCGCCGCCATTCACCTGAAAGACACCTACCCGGTCACCGCCGCTTCGCCGGGGCAATTCCGTGACGTGCCGTTTGGCGAAGGCTGCGTCGACTTCGTCGAGGTGTTTCGCACGCTACAGCGCCTCAATTACCGCGGCGCATTCCTGATTGAGATGTGGACAGAAAAAGCCGAGGAGCCGGTGGCCGAGATCGTTCAGGCCCGCCGCTGGATCGAACAGAAAATGCAACAAGGGGGCATGACATGCTGACTCAGTTAAAACAACAGGTGCTGGAGGCCAATCTCGATCTGCCGCGCCATAAGCTGGTGACCTTTACCTGGGGCAACGTCAGCGCGGTGGATCGCGAACGCGGCCTGGTGGTGATCAAGCCTTCCGGCGTTGAATACGAGCATATGACGGCGGAGGATATGGTGGTGGTCGATCTGGCCAGCGGCCGCACCGTCGAAGGGGCAAAGAAACCGTCGTCGGACACCGCCACCCATCTGGCGCTGTACCGCGAATTTGCCGATATCGGCGGCATCGTCCACACCCATTCCCGCCACGCCACCATCTGGGCGCAGGCCGGGCTGGACATCCCCGCCTGGGGAACCACCCACGCCGACTATTTTTATGGCGCCATCCCCTGCACGCGCCTGATGACCCAGGATGAAATTGAGCACGATTACGAACTGGAAACCGGCAAGGTGATTATCGAAACCTTCCGCCGGCGCGATATCAATCCCAACGCTATCCCAGCGGTACTGGTCAACGCCCACGGCCCCTTCGCCTGGGGCAAAGACGCCCACAATGCGGTGCATAATGCGGTGGTGCTGGAAGAAATTGCCTACATGGGCATTTTCTCACGCCAGCTGACGCCGGGCATCCACAGCATGCAGCGCGAACTGCTGGACAAACACTACCTGCGCAAACACGGCCAAAACGCCTACTACGGGCAGTAGAGCGCCGGGGCCATAACCGTTGCGCCCGATGCTTTGCCGCATCGGGTGCCAGCGGGCATGAGGCGCAGTGATAACGATAACCGCATTCGCCCATCGGCGAAAAATTCGCTATCATCCGCACCCACCTTCCAGCCGGCCGCCCGATGTCTACTGTCACCGATACCTTTATCGCCCCACCATGCCATGACCAAATAGAGATCCTCTATCAGGACGATCATCTGGTGCTGATCAATAAGCCGGCCGGGCTGCTCAGCCTGTCGGGCAAGAATCCGCAGAATCTCGATTCGGTACACCATCGGCTGGTACAGACCTTCCCCGGCTGCACCCTGGTGCACCGCCTGGATTTCGGCACGTCCGGCTTGATGGTGGTGGCCCGCAACAAGGCCGTCAACGCCGCACTCTGCCGGCAGTTCAGCGAGCGCACCGTCGGCAAAGTGTACAGCGCGCTGCTGTGCGGCCATCTGGCGGATAACGAAGGGGTAATAGACGCGGCGATCGCCAAAGATCCGGCGCTGTTCCCGCTGATGTCGATTTGCGCCCTCCACGGCAAGCCCGCCCGCTCCCGCTATCGGGTCGTCGAGCGTTTTTATCGTGAAGCGGAGGACGGGATCTCGCTGCCGCTGACGCGGGTGCAGCTCATCCCGGAGACCGGGCGCACCCACCAGCTGCGTATTCACAGCCGGCAGTTGGGCCACCCTATTTTAGGCTGCGATCTGTATGGCGGGCGACGGCTGCCAGGTACCGAACAGACGCCGCGGCTGATGCTGCACGCCAGCGAGCTGGACTTTGTGCACCCCATTAGCGGGGAGCGGATCGCCGCTCGTCACGCCGCGCCGTTCTGAACGCGGCTTACCACATCAAATCGTCGGGCACTTTAAAGTCGGCGTACGGATCGTCTTCATCCTGTTCTTCCTGACTCAGCGCGCTGTGCAGCACAATGCTGGCCGCATCACGCTGCGCGATTTTATCGGCGACGCTCGCGGGGATAATCGCGTATTCACACTCTTCCCGGTTCTCGACCACCAGGCGTGCAATGGCGAGGCGGCCATTGATCAGCTGGGTTTGCGTCGCCTTATCCACCAGGATTTTCTTGATCAGGTTACCGTCGGTGAAGTTGAAACCGATATCGCCTTTCGCCAGAACGATGCGGTTCATTTCGATCAGCTGTTTCACCTGCGCCTTGTACTCTTTGGACAGCGCGGCCTGCTTTTGCTGCTCGCTCAGCTGCTTATCGCGCTCAAGCTGCGCCTTTTTATTCTCTTCCACCGCCTCTCTGGCCTCGCGGGCCTGAACGCGTGATTTTTTAGCCGTTCTTTGGACTTTGGCCATTTTCTTGCTGGTTACCAAGCCCGCTTTGAGCATCTGCTCTTGTAAGGTGAGTTTTGTCATGTTCGTGTCTGAAGCCGTGGGATCATGGGGGGATTATACCCGTAATTTTTCAGGCTGCACCAGGTTGCCGGCCCGGTACGTTGGCGGTTTGCGCCGCAGGGCGACGGCGGCCAACCGGCCCGAACGCCAGATCATGAATAGCGCTCATGTGGTAATGAAATTAAGTCTCTTTCACTCCCACCGGGACTCTGGCAAAAATAGACCTCATTAACGACAGACAATATGAAATCGGCTGAATAAAAAAAGAGAAAAACAACCCATTGAAAGAAATGGATAAATCCAGCCTTCATATCATATAACAGGATGCTATAAGACGATGAATAGAGACTTTGCCTTTACGATTAAGAGCAGTTCTTTCGATGAAGACTATAACCCTTCTGAAAGTACGCGTATCACCACCAACTTCGCCAATTTGGCCAGAGGGGAAAACCGCCGGGAGAACCTGCGCAACACGCTGGTGATGATTAACAATCGCTTCAATTCGTTGGCGCATTGGGATAACCCCAAGGCCGACCGCTATTCGGTTGAGCTTGACATCATTTCGGTGGAGATGCGCGTTGAAGATCAGGGCGCCAGCTTCCCGGTGATCGAAATCCTGAAAACCAACATCATCGATAAAAAAACGCAAAAGCGAATTGAGGGCATCGTCGGGAACAATTTCTCGTCTTACGTGCGCGATTATGACTTTAGCGTCTTGCTGCCGGCGCACAATAAAAACACGGCGGAATTCACTATCCCGAATGATTTCGGCGATTTGCACGGCAATATCTTTAAGCACTTCGTCAATTCAAACGAATACCATGAGAATTTCAGCAAACCGCCGGTGATCTGCCTCAGCGTGTCCAGCAAAGACACCTATCATCGGACGGGCAATCAACATCCGGTGTTGGGCGACGAGTATCGGCAAGACGGCGCTTCGCTGACCGACCGGTATTTTAAAAAAATGGGCCTGCAGGTGCGCTATTTCATGCCGAAAAATAGCGTCGCGCCCCTGGCGTTTTATTTCCCCGGGGATTTGCTGAGCGATTACACCGATCTGGAGCTGATCGGCACCATCAGCACGATGGAGACCTTCCAAAAAATCTATCGGCCTGAAATTTACAATGCCAACTCGGCGGCGGGGCAATGCTATCAGCCAAGCCTGAATAACCAGGACTATTCATTAACCAAGATTGTTTACGATCGCGAAGAGCGTAGCCAGTTAGCGATTGAGCAGGGGAAATTTACGGAAGAGCAATTTATCAAACCCTACAAGCCCATTCTTGAGCAATGGTCTGCTCACTACGCGCTTTGATTCACTCAAATACAGGTCATCTATTATGAAAATATTGCTCCCTACCTCGACCGCCGGCAGCTTGCCTAAACCTTCCTGGCTGGCCCAACCGGAAACCCTGTGGTCGCCCTGGAAATTGCAAAATGAAGAATTAATCGAAGGAAAACAGGACGCCTTGCGTTTGTCGCTGGCTGAACAACAACAGGCTGGCATCGATATCGTCAGCGATGGCGAGCAAACGCGCCAACACTTCGTCACGACGTTTATCGAGCACCTCAGCGGCGTCGATTTCGAGAAACGCGAAGTGGTTAAAATCCGCAATCGCTATGAGGCGAGCGTGCCGAGCGTCGTGGGTGCGGTGGCGCGCCAAAAGCCCGTTTTCGTTGAAGACGCCAAATTTTTACGCCAGCTGACCAAGCAGCCGATTAAATGGGCCCTGCCGGGGCCGATGACCATGATCGACACGCTCTATGACAACCACTATAAAAGCCGCGAAAAATTGGCCTGGGAGTTCGCCAAGATCCTCAATCAGGAAGCCAAAGAGCTCGAGGCCGTCGGCGTCGACATTATTCAGTTTGATGAGCCCGCATTTAACGTGTTCTTTGACGAGGTGAATGACTGGGGCATCGCCGCCCTGGAAAGGGCCGTTGAAGGGCTTAAGTGTGAAACGGCGGTGCATATCTGCTATGGATACGGCATTAAGGCCAATACCGACTGGAAAAAGACGCTGGGCTCAGAGTGGCGGCAATATGAAGAGGCGTTTCCTAAGCTGCAAACGTCTACCATCGATATTATCTCGCTCGAGTGTCATAACTCGCACGTCCCGATGGATCTGCTGGAACTGATTCGCGGCAAAAAAGTGATGGTCGGCGCCATTGATGTGGCGAATCATACCGTTGAGACGCCGGAGGAAGTGGCCGCTACGCTGCGCAAAGCGCTGCAGTTTGTCGATGCCGACAAGCTCTATCCGTCGACCAACTGCGGCATGGCTCCCCTGCCTCGTCAGGTCGCCAGCGGCAAGCTGAATGCCTTGAGTGCCGGCGCCGAGATCGTGCGCCGAGAACTGCTGGCCAAATAATCGCGCCATCGCCCGCCGCAGTAGCCTCCTGCGGCGGACGATGATCATCGACTCCCCCTCCCCGCAACGCCCCCGCTCTGGTGTATACTCGGATTTCTACGCGATGCCAGCCACAGCGGCCTGAACGGCCCCTCAGCCAGCCCACACCAGCTTAATAACAGTGGAACCCTCATGAGCCCAGATACCGCTCGCATCAGCGAAATTATCGATCGCGCCAGGATCTCGCCTTATCAAATCCTCATCCTCACCCTGTGTTTCCTGATCGCCCTGCTGGACGGGTTCGATACCGCCATCATCGGCTATATCGCCCCGGCGCTGCGCGAAGAGTGGGGCCTGCAGCCCTCGCAGCTCTCCCCCGCCTTCGGCGCGGGGTTGTTCGGCCTGCTGATCGGCAGCCTGCTGTTCGGGCCGATCGCCGACGCCATCGGCCGCAAACGCGTGCTGCTCGTCGCGGTGCTGGTATTTGGCGGCTGCACCCTGGCTTCGGCCTATACGCATTCGATCGAATCCCTGACCCTGTTGCGCTTCATCACCGGCATTGGCCTCGGGGGCGCGATACCGACCTGCATCACCCTCAGCTCGGAGTACTCACCGGCGCGCCGCCGCATGCTAATGGTCACCCTGAGCTGGAGCGGCTTTACCGCCGGCTTGGCCCTGGGCGGCCTGCTGGCCGGGCAGATCATTCCTGCATTTGGCTGGCGCGGAGTGCTGCTGGTCGGCGGCATCGCGCCATTGGCGCTGCTGCCGCTGCTGGCCTGGCAGATGCCCGAATCGGTGCGCTTTATGGCCGCCAGCGCCAGGCATGCCGATCGGCTGCGCCGGGTGGTCGAGCGTATCACCGGCCAACGTTGGACGGGGATAACCATTGTCGATGACGAGCGCCCGGCACAGGCCAAGTCGCCGATCTCGCACCTGTTTATCGAAGGGCGCGCCGCGCGCACCCTGCTGCTGTGGGCGGCGTTCTTCTGCTCGCTGTTCGTGTTCTACCTGCTTACCAGTTGGCTGCCGACGATACTTAAAGACGCCGGTTACGATATCGTCCACGCCTCGCGCATCGGGGCGATGGTGCCGCTCGGCGGCACCCTGGGCGCCATCCTGATGGCGCTGCTGATGGACCGGATCGGGCCCTACCGCGTGCTGGCCGTCTCCTACCTGGGGGCCGCGCTGGTGATCGGCGCGACCGGGTATCTGATGGGCGACGTCTACACGCTGGCCGCCGTCGTGTTCCTGATAGGCTTCGGCGTGGCCGGCGCGCAGAACGGCCTGAATCTGGTTTCCGCCACCCTTTATCCGACCGCGGCCCGCGTCACCGGCGTCAGCTGGGCCATGGCCAATGGCCGCTTCGGCTCGATCGTCGGCTCGATGCTCGGCGCCTGGATGATGACCGCCGCCGGCTCGGCGGAAGTGTTCTTCCTCTGGCTGGCGCTGCCGGCGCTGCTGGGCGCGGGCGCCATCTTCCTGCTCTATCGCCTCAGCCTGCGCCGCCGCGCACCGCTCGCCAAGCCGGTCGCCGGCGCCTGAACTCGCGGAAAAGAAAAGGCCGAGACGCCCTTGGAGACGTCTCGGCCTGTAATGAAAAAGGGGGCCAAGGCCCCCTTCTCTGTTATTCCGCCTTGGCGGAAGCGTCTTCGGTGCGATACAGGTGCACGTCCATCTGCGGGAACGGAATGCCGATGTTGTGGGCATCCAGCGCGCGCTTGAAGTTTTCCATCAGATCGAAGTACACGTTCCAGTATTCCGCGTTGGTGGTCCAGGAACGGGTGACAAAGTTCAGGGAAGACGGCGCCATCTCGTTCAGACGCACGGTCACGCCTTTGGCGTGCATGATGCGCTTGTCGGCGGCGATCACATCGCCCAGCACCTTCTTCACCACGTCGATATCGGCGTTGTAGGCCACGCCTACCACGATATCCACGCGGCGGTTCGGCTCGCGAGAATAGTTGATGATGTTGCCGGCGATGATTTTACCGTTCGGCACCACGATGGTTTTGTTGTCTGCGGTACGCAGGGTGGTGGAGAAAATCTGCACCTGATCGACGGTACCGGCCACGCCGCCCAGATCGACATATTCCCCCACGCGCAGCGGACGGAAGATCACCAGCAGCACGCCGGCGGCGAAGTTGGACAGCGAACCTTGCAGCGCCAGGCCGACGGCCAAACCGGCGGCGCCCAGCACGGCGATCACCGAGGTGGTCTGCACGCCGACACGCCCCAGCACGGCGATGAAGGTGAACGCCAGCACACCGTAGCGCACGATCGCCGCCAGGAAGTCTGCCACCGTGGCGTCGATGCCGCGCAGCTTCATCACGCGGTTCAGCGCATTACCGACCACGCGGGCCACGATCGAACCGATGATCAGGATAACGATGGCGGCGACGATATTCACCGCGTACTGGATCAACAGATCCTGGTTCTTCACCAACCAGTTGCCGGCACCGTTGATGCCGTCTACTACATTCAAATCTTTCATTCGTGTCGTCCTAACTCAGTCCCTAACGGGAGAAACTCGCAAAAATACACTGGCCTCGGCAGCCAGTCGGAAACCACCGCCTAAGGGTAACCAACATTAAAGGCTCATGCCAACCGTCAGCGTTAAAAATAGCCGAAACCGCTCGCCGCTTCTTCTATGCTGAAAACAGCGCTTTGGCCATTTCACGACAAGGGATCCGTTCTTCATGCACATTCGCTCTTCGCTCAAACATTATTGGCAAGTGCGGCCCAGGCTGCTGTTTTCCGTCGGCGCCGGGCTGTTGTGCTTTCTGCTGCTGCCCGCCCAGCTCTCGTTGCTGCAGCGCTTGATGATCGGCTGGAATACGCTGGCCTGGCTCTACCTGCTGTTTCTCTGGCGACTGATGCTGGTCAGCACGCCGCAGCACATTCGCCAGATCGCCCGGCGGCAGGATGAAAGCGCCAGCACGGTGTTGGCGCTGGTCAGTTTCGGTTGTCTGGTGAGCATTCTGGCGATCCTGTTCGAATTGAGCAGCGCCAAACAGGCCAGCGACTCGCTGAAAACCCTGCATCTGGCGTTAACCGGCGGAACGCTGGCGGTCTCCTGGCTGCTGCTGCCGACCGCCTTCACCATGCACTACGCCCATCAATTTTATCGCCAGGGTGCGCAGCAGGAGCCTTTGCCGCTGCTGTTTCCCGGCAATCTCACCGAGCCGACCTATCTGGACTTCGCCTACTTCTCTTTCACCATCGCGGTCGCGTCGCAAACCGCCGACGTGGCGGTCGGCGCCGCGGAGGTGCGTAAAATCGCGCTCGTACAGTCGGTTATTTCGTTCGTGTTCAACATGCTGATCCTGGGCCTGTCTATCAACGTCGGCGCCGGCCTGCTGGGCTGAAAACGAAAAAGGCTCCCCGCAGGGAGCCTTTTGCATCGTGCAACAGGTGCCGAAGATTACAGAACGTCTACCGCGTTCAGATCTTTGAAGGCCTGCTCCAGACGCGTCACCATGCTGGTCTGCGCTGCGCGCAGCCATACGCGTGGATCGTAGTATTTCTTGTTCGGCTGATCGGCGCCTTTCGGGTTGCCCAGCTGGCCCTGCAGGTAAGCTTCGTTCGCTTTGTAGTACTGCAGGATGCCGTCCCAGGTCGCCCATTGGGTGTCGGTGTCGATGTTCATCTTGATCACGCCGTAACCCACAGACTCTTTGATCTCTGCGTCGGTAGAACCGGAACCGCCGTGGAACACGAAGTTCAGGCTGTTGTGCGGCAGGTTGAATTTCTTGGACACGTAGTCCTGAGAATCACGCAGGATGGTCGGGGTCAGCTTGACGTTGCCTGGCTTGTACACGCCGTGCACGTTACCGAAGGAGGCAGCGATGGTGAAGCGCGGGCTGATGGCGTTCAGTTTTTCGTACGCGTAAGCCACGTCTTCCGGCTGGGTGTACAGTGCGGAAGCGTCCATATGGCTGTTGTCCACGCCATCTTCTTCACCGCCGGTGCAGCCCAGTTCGATTTCCAGCGTCATGCCGATTTTGGCCATGCGCTTCAGGTAGGCGCTGCAGATCTCGATGTTTTCTTCCAGAGACTCTTCAGACAGATCGATCATGTGAGAAGAGAACAGCGGTTTGCCGGTAGCGGCGAAGTGCTTCTCGCCAGCGTCCAGCAGGCCGTCCAGCCATGGCAGCAGTTTCTTCGCGCAGTGGTCGGTGTGCAGGATCACCGGCACGCCGTAGTGTTCAGCCATCTGGTGAACGTGGTGTGCGCCGGAGATGGCACCCAGAATCGCTGCGCCCTGAGGCACATCGGTCTTCACGCCTTTGCCGGCGATGAACGCGGCGCCGCCGTTGGAGAACTGAACGATGACCGGCGCGCGCACTTTAGCCGCGGCTTCCAGCACTGCGTTAATGGAGTCGGTACCCACGCAGTTTACCGCTGGCAGCGCAAAGTTGTTCTCTTTAGCAACTGCGAAGACTTTCTGAACGTCATCACCCGTGATGACACCCGGTTTTACGAAATCAAAAATTTTAGACATGTTACTTTGTCCTGTTTCGTCGGCCGTAGATGGATGTAAATCGATGTTTTCACGCCGCGCAGCGTGAGCCGCGCGGTATAAAACAAACGGGCGGCTTTCGCCTCCCGTTGTCTGAATTACTGCTTAGCGCGCTCTTCCAGCATCACGACTGCAGGCAGCGGTTTCCCTTCAACGAATTCCAGGAATGCGCCACCGCCGGTGGAGATGTAGGAAATTTTGTCAGCGATACCGAACAGATCGATGGCTGCCAGAGTGTCGCCGCCGCCAGCGATAGAGAAAGCGTCGCTATCGGCGATCGCGCGGGCGACAATTTCGGTGCCCTTACGGAAGTTAGGGAACTCGAATACGCCAACCGGGCCATTCCACAGAATGGTCTTGGCGTTCTTCAGGATAACGGCCAAACGCTCGGCAGAGACGTCGCCCATATCCAGAATTTGCTCGTTGTCCTGGATCTCGTTGGCCTGCTTCACGGTCGCGGTCGCGGTTTCGGAGAACTCTGTCGCGACGCGCACGTCGGTCGGAACCGGGATGTCGCAGGTTTCCAGCAGTTTCTGCGCGTTCGGGATCAGGTCAGGTTCGTACAGGGACTGGCCCACGTTGTTGCCCTGCGCCGCCACGAAGGTGTTGGCGATGCCGCCGCCGACGATCAGCTGATCGGCGATTTTGGACAGGGAATCCAGCACGGTCAGTTTGGTGGAGACTTTAGAACCGCCCACGATGGCGACCATCGGACGGGCCGGGTTGCCCAGGGCCTTGCCCAGCGCTTCCAGCTCGGCGGACAGCAGCGGGCCGGCACAGGCGACAGGCGCGAACTTGCCCACGCCGTGGGTGGAAGCCTGCGCGCGGTGCGCGGTACCGAACGCGTCCATCACGTACACGTCGCACAGCGCCGCGTATTTCTTGGACAGGGTTTCGTCATCTTTCTTCTCGCCCTTGTTGAAACGGACGTTTTCCAGCACCACCAGTTCGCCTTCGGCGACGTCGACGCCATCCAGATAATCCTTCGCCAGACGCACTGGGGATTTCAGGTGATCTTTCAGGTAGTTAACAACAGGCAGCAGGGAGAATTCTTCGTTGTACTCGCCTTCGGTAGGACGACCCAGGTGGGAGGTTACCATCACGCGGGCGCCTTGCTTCAGCGCAGCTTCGATAGTCGGCAGGGAAGCGCGGATACGCGCGTCGGAAGTCACTTTACCGTCTTTTACCGGCACGTTCAGATCGGAGCGGATCAGTACGCGTTTACCCGCCAGATCCAGATCGGTCATCTTAATTACAGACATGGTGAACCCTCTTTATTGAATCTCTATAAAATTGCCTGAGCAGCGCGCCAATCACGCCGGCGCCGCCGTACTAGAAACCGCTGGCGGCCATTGCCCGTGTTGTATCCAACATCCGATTGGCAAAGCCCCATTCATTGTCGCACCAGACCAAGGTCTTTATCAGGTGCTGCCCGCTGACCCGGGTCTGCGTACCGTCGACGATAGCGCTGTGCGGGTCATGGTTAAAATCGATCGAGACCAATGGTAATTCCGTGTAGTCAACTATACCACGAAATGATTCCCGTGCGGCCTTTTGCAACAGCTGGTTGACCTCCGCCACCTTCACCGCGGCGCTCACGCTGACGCTGAGATCGATAGCCGTCACGTTGATGGTCGGCACGCGCACCGAGATCGCCTCGAAGCGATCGCAAAACTGCGGGAAGATACGGGTGATGCCCGCGGCCAGCTTGGTGTCGACCGGAATGATCGACTGGCTCGCCGCGCGGGTGCGCCGCAAATCCGCGTGATACGCGTCGATCACCGGCTGATCGTTCATCGCCGAGTGAATGGTGGTCACGGTGCCGGATTCGATGCTGTAGGCGTCGTCCAGCAGCTTGATCACCGGAATAATGCAGTTGGTGGTGCACGAGGCGTTGGACACGATGCGATGTTCCGCCAACAGCGTCTGATGGTTGACGCCGAACACGATGGTGGCGTCCAGATCGTTGCCGCCCGGATGGGCGAACAGCACTTTCTTCGCCCCCGCCGCCAGATGGGCTTCGCCATCCGCCCGGCTGCCGTACACGCCGCTGCAGTCCAGCACCACGTCGACGCCCAGCTCGCCCCAGGGCAACTGCTCCACCGCCGGCTGATGCAACAGGCGAATCGCGTCGTCCCCGACGCTCAGCGTGTCGCACTCTTGCCGCACATCCCAGGCGAAGCGGCCGTGGCTGGAATCGTACTTCAGCAGATGAGCCATGCCCTCGGCGTTCGCCAGCTCGTTGATCGCCACCACGGAGATTTCCGCCCGTCGTCCCGATTCGTACAGTGCGCGCAATACGCTGCGGCCGATGCGGCCAAAGCCGTTTATCGCTATGCGGATGGTCATGCTGCTCCTGAAAAAGGGCCGTCCCGCCGGGCTGACTCACCGGCGCCGGGCCGGCGCTGACTGGTTGTCTCACTAACCCGCATAGAGTAGTGGATCGCACCGCCCGCTGTGAATCGCCGCGTTTGCATTATTCCTGCGCTTCAGCGGCTTTTCGCCGCCGTCACATCGGCATTTCTGTCGAAGAGTGCTTCAACTGAAACGCTTCAGCTGAGCATAAACCAAAGTTTTGGCAAAAGGAACAGGTGCAACAGTTCCACAAGTAACGGAGGGGAGTTTTACGAGCATAAGATGATCTGGCGCACGTTTTTGGCCTCAAGGCCGCGGCGGATTTTCACTCGCTGGCCCCGTTTCGCCGTAGTGCTCGCGGAAATAGTCGCGCAAAAATTCGACCGTCACCCGCACTTTCGCCGACGTTGCCAGCCGGGAAACGTACACCGCCCAGATGTTGGCCGGCTGAAAATACTCCGGCAGAATGTGCACCAACCGGCCGCTGTCGATGTTCTCTTTCACGTCCCAGGCGGAACGCAGCGCGACGCCCTGCCCGTCCAGGCACCACTGATGCACGATTTCGCCGTGGTTCGACGCCAGCGCCCCCGTCACTTTCACCGTCTCTTCGCCGCCCGGCCCCTGCAGCCGCCACAGCCCGAACGGGTGATCGCGCTCCTTGATCACCAGGCAGGTGCGGCCCGCCAGCTCCGCCACGCTTTTCGGCACGCCGTGGCGCTGTAGATACGCCGGCGAAGCGCACAGGATGCGCTGGTTGTCCGCCAGCTTGCGCGCGATCAAATTGGGGGCGATATCGTCGCCGATGCGGATATCCAGATCGAACCCTTCGCTGACCAGATCCACCAACCGATCGGACACGTCGAGCCGCAGCTCCAGCTGCGGATACTCCCGCGCCAGCGCCGACAGCGCCGGGGCCACGAAGCGTCGGCCGAAGCCGAAGCTGCTGACCACGCGCAGCATGCCCTGCGGCGCCTGACGCACCTCGGACAGTTCATCCATCATCTGATCGACATCGTTGAGAATGCGCTGCGCCCATTCGTAGATGCGCTCGCCGTCCTCGGTGATCGCCACTCGCCGCGTGGTGCGATGCAGCAGCGACACGTCCAGCGCCTTCTCCAGCAACGCAATGCGTTTGCTGATAAAGGCCGGCGACACGCCCAGCTCTTCGGCGGCGGCGGCAAACCCGGCGCGGCGCGCTACCAGCACGAACACCCGCAGGTCACTCAGGATCGGCATATTGTTCATGATTCGTGTTTTATGTTTCACCGTTTTCGAGATTGATTAACAGTTAGTCAATTATAGGATAAGAGTGTTGTCAATCTCCCCTACCTACAAATGAGACCTCTGTATGAGCAAAACTTACAAGATTGCCGCTATCCCCGGGGACGGTATCGGGCGGGAAGTGTTGCCGGAAGGCATACGGGTATTGCAGGCGGCGGCGGCGCGCTGGGATCTGTCGCTGGAGTTCGCCACCTTCGAGTGGGCCAGCTGCGACTACTACCAGCACCACGGCCAGATGATGCCGGACGATTGGTTTGAGCAGCTCAAGGGCTTCGACGCCATCTATTTCGGCGCCGTCGGCTGGCCGGATACGGTGCCCGATCACATTTCGCTGTGGGGTTCGCTGCTGAAATTCCGCCGCGACTTCGAGCAGTACGTCAACCTGCGCCCGGTGCGGCTGTTTCCCGGCGTGCCCTGCCCGCTGGCAAACAAGCAGCCGGGCGACATCGATTTCTACGTGGTGCGCGAAAATACCGAAGGGGAATACTCCTCGCTCGGCGGGCGGATGTTCGAAGGCACCGAGCGCGAAATGGTGATCCAGGAATCAGTCTTCACCCGCCAGGGCGTGGACCGCATCCTGAAGTACGCCTTTGAGCTGGCGCAGCAGCGCCCGCGCAAACGCCTGACCGCCGCCACCAAGTCCAACGGCATGGCCATCAGCATGCCGTACTGGGACGAGCGCGTGGCGGAAATGGCGCGCCAGTACCCCGACATCGCCTGGGACAAACAGCACATCGATATTCTGTGCGCGCGCTTCGTGCTGAACCCCGAACGCTTCGACGTGGTGGTGGCCTCCAACCTGTTCGGCGATATTCTGTCGGATCTCGGCCCGGCCTGCACCGGCACCATCGGCATTGCGCCGTCGGCCAACCTGAATCCGGAGCGCAACTTCCCGTCGCTGTTCGAACCGGTGCACGGCTCGGCGCCGGACATTTTCGGCAAGAACATCGCCAACCCGATCGCCATGATCTGGAGCGGCGCGATGATGCTGGACTTCCTCGGCGACGGCGATGCCCGTTACCGCCAGGCGCACGACGGCATCCTGCAGGCGATCGAGCGCATCATCGCCGACGGGCCGCGCACGCCTGACATGCGCGGCGATGCCTCCACCCAGCAAGTTGGCCAGGCGATCGCCGCCCTGCTGCAACGCTAAGCATCGCCGGTTTTCCTGCGCAGGGCGCCCTTTCGCGCCCTGCTTTGCCACGTCCGTTTTTCCGCTTCGATCGCCGCCGCAAATCCGCTGAAAACCACCGCAGAAAGCACGCCAATACCCCGGCCAAGATCACAACAAATTGTTTACATACTGTGTTTTATCCTTTTACAGATGCCCCAATTGTGGCCCTCCTGTAATTTGTGCACACTCGAAAATGTTAATGAAGAGTAAATATTCTCGGCGGCGTTCTGCCGGGGCGTTTACTCCTCGCGGTGTAACAAAACAAAGGGTTCAAACCAATAAGGCCCGGGCGCACCCTACGCTTCGCGCACCGGCCCACCACCGATAACAGGAGTTCACTCCCATGCAGAGCAACCCTAAAAAGGATGTCACGCTCATCGCCATCAGCCTGTGCAGTATTGCGCTGATCGCCATTTGCCTGATGCTCTTTCCGGCTCAATCCGCGCTTATCGCCAACACCATTTTCAACGGCGTCACCCGGCTGTTCGGTTCAACCATTCAAATCCTGGTGCTGATCGCCCTGCTGGTGGTGCTGTATCTGGCGTTGAGCAAATACGGCAACATCCGCCTCGGCGAAGGCAAACCGCAATACTCCACGCTGGCCTGGCTGTTCATGTTCATCTGCGCCGGCCTGGGCTCGTCCACCCTGTATTGGGGGGTGATGGAATGGGCGTATTACTACCAGACGCCGGGGCTGAACATCGCGCCGCGTACCCCGAAGGCGCTGGAATACAGCATCAGCTACTCCTTTTTCCACTGGGGCCTGAGCGCCTGGGCGACCTACGCCCTCGCCTCGCTGATCATGGCCTACCATTTCCACGTGCGTAAGAACAAAGGGCTCAGCCTGTCGGGGATCATTTCCGCCATCACCGGCGTGCGCGCCAACGGCCCGATCGGGCGGATGGTGGATCTGATTTTCCTAGTCGCCACCGTCGGCGCCCTCACCATTTCGCTGGTGCTGACCGCCTCCACCTTTACCCGCGGGCTGACGGCGCTGACCGGCATCCCTGACAATTTCGCGGTGCAGGCGACGGTGATCCTGCTGGCGGCGGTGATCTTCTGCCTCAGCTCCTACATCGGCATCGACGGCGGCATGCAGCGCCTGAGCAAAATGGTCGGCTGGGGCGCATTCGCCTTCGCCGGGCTGGTGCTGCTGGTCGGCCCCACCGAGTTCACCATCAACAACACCATCAACGCCATCGGCCTGACGGCGCAAAACTTCCTGCAGATGAGCCTGTTCACCGATCCGATGGGCGACGGCAGCTTCAGCCGCAGCTGGACGGTGTTCTACTGGCTGTGGTGGATCTCTTACACCCCGGGCGTGGCGATGTTCGTCACCCGCGTCTCGCGCGGCCGCAAGATTAAAGAGGTGATCTGGGCGCTGCTGCTCGGCAGCACCCTCGGTTGCTGGTTCTTCTTCGGTTCGCTGGAAAGCTACGCCATGCACCAGTTCATCAGCGGGCAGCTCAACGTGCCGGAGATCCTCAGCACCCAAGGCGGCGAAACCGCCGTGCAGATGCTGCTGACGGCGCTGCCGCTCGGCAAGCTGTTCCTGGCCGCCTATCTGTTCATCATGATCATTTTCCTGGCCTCGCACATGGACGCGGTGGCCTACACCATGGCCGCCACCAGCACCCGCAACCTGCAGGAGGGGCAAGATCCCAGCCCGATGCTGCGCCTGTTCTGGTGCGTGGTGATCACCCTGATCCCGCTGTCGATCCTGTTCACCGGCGCCTCGCTGGACACCATGAAAACCACGGTGATCCTGACCGCGCTGCCGTTCCTGCTGGTGCTGCTGGTGAAAACCTACGGCTTCACCCGCTGGCTGAAGCAGGACTACGCGGCCATCCCGGCGCACCTGATCGAAAGCAGCGCGCCGGCGCTGCCCGAGGTGCCGCCGGCCGCCGAACTCTCCGCTCCATCGTCGTATCAACCGCGCCCTATGGCGAAATGACAATAAGAAAAGAGGAAGGTTAACTTATGAGCACTCTGATCCCTGAATTTACCTTACCGAAAGATTTCTGCGCCGACGCCCGCGAGGCTTACACCATTCCGGCCCGGTTCTATACCCACCAGGCGGCGTTCGAGCACGAAAAAGAGCAGGTGTTCGCCACCAGTTGGATCTGCGTGGCGCACCGCAGCGAGCTCGCCGAACCGAACGACTACATCACCCGCGAGATCATCGGTGAAAACATTCTGGTGGTGCGCGGCCGCGACAACGTGCTGCGCGCCTTTTACAACGTCTGCCCGCACCGCGGCCACCAGCTGCTGGCGGGCGACGGCCGGGCGAAAAACGTCATCACCTGCCCTTATCACGCCTGGGCGTTCAAGCTGGACGGCGAACTGGCGCACGCGCGCAACTGCGAAAACGTGCAGAACTTCGATAAGGAAAACTCGCACCTGATGCCGGTGCGGGTCGAAGAGTACGCCGGGTTTATTTACGTCAATCTGGACTCGCAGGCCGGCACGGTGGAAGACCAGCTGCCGGGCCTCGGCGCCAAAGTGCGCGAAGCCTGCCCGCAGGTAGACGATCTCAAACTGGCGGCGCGCTTCGTCACCCGTACCCCGGCCAACTGGAAGAACATCGTCGACAACTACCTCGAGTGCTACCACTGCGGCCCGGCACACCCCGGTTTCGCCGACTCGGTGCAGGTCGACCGCTACTGGCACACCCTGCACGGCAACTGGACGCTGCAGTTCGGCTACGCCCGCCCTTCCGAGCAGTCGTTCAAGTTTGAAGAGGGTAAAGAAGCCAGCTTCCACGGCATCTGGCTGTGGCCGTGCACCATGTTCAACATGCCGCCGCTGGAAGGCATGATGACGGTGATCTATGAGTTCCCGGTCGATGCGGAAACCACCCTGCAGCACTACGACATTTACTTCACCAACGCCGATTTGAGCGACGAACAGCTCAAACTGATCGACTGGTACCGCGACGTGTTCCGCCCGGAAGATCTGCGGCTGGTGGAGAGCGTGCAAAAAGGCCTCAAATCGCGCGGCTATCGCGGCCAGGGGCGCATCATGGCCGACGGCGCCGGCAGCGGCGTCAGCGAGCACGGCATCGCCCACTTCCACAACCTGCTGGCGCAGGTTTATCAACCCTGATGCGACGGGGCCCACGAGCCCCCTCCCCCTGACTTGTGAGGTTCTCGTGAATATTTCCGATCGGGCGCTATTCCGCCAACAGGCCTACATCAACGGCCAATGGCGCGACGCCGACAACCAGGAAATCCTGCCGGTGAGCGATCCCGCCACCGGCCAACGCATCGGCAGCGTGCCCAACATGGCGACGGCCGAAACCCAACGGGCGATCGACGCCGCCCAGCAGGCGCTGGAAGGCTGGCGCGCGCTGCCGGCACAACAGCGCGCGCAGCTGCTGCGCCGCTGGTTCGAACTGATGCTGGAACACCAGCAGGATCTGGCCAGCCTGATGACGCTGGAGCAAGGCAAGCCACTGGCGGAATCGCTGGGCGAGATCCGCTACGCCGCCTCCTTTATCGAATGGTTCGCCGAACAGGCCAAACGCACCAATGGAGACATCATTCCCTCGCCGAGCGGCGATAAACGCCTGATGGTGCTGAAGCAGGGCATTGGCGTGTGCGCGGCGATCACCCCCTGGAACTTCCCGGCGGCGATGATCACCCGCAAGGCCGCGCCGTCGCTGGCGGCCGGCTGCACGCTGGTGGTCAAACCCGCTAACGAAACCCCTTACTCGGCGCTGGCGATGGCCGAGCTGGCTGAGCGCGCCGGCATTCCCGCCGGGGTATTCAACGTGGTGACCGGCAACTCGCAGGCGATCGGCGCCGAGCTGACCCGCCACCCGCAGGTGCGCAAACTGAGCTTTACCGGCTCCACGCCGGTGGGCAGGCTGCTGATGCGCCAGAGCGCGGACACCATCAAGAAAGTGTCGCTGGAGCTGGGCGGCAACGCGCCGTTCATCGTGTTTGACGATGCGGACATCGATGCCGCGGTGGAGGGCGCGCTGATCGCCAAATACCGCAACGCCGGGCAGACCTGCGTCTGCGTCAACCGGTTCTACGTGCAGCGCGGCGTTTACCCGCAGTTCGCCGAGAAGTTTGTCGCCCGGGTGGCGGCACTGCAGGTCGGCAACGGCTTCGAGCCCGGCGTGCAGATCGGCCCGCTGATCAACCGCAAGGCGCGCGACAAGGTGCTGGAGCTGCTCGATGACGCGCTGAGCAAAGGCGCTCGGGTGCTGACCGGCGCCACGCCGCACGCGCTGGGCGGCAATTTCTTCACGCCGACGGTGCTGGGCGACGTGCAGCCCGGCTCGCTGCTGCTGGAAGAAGAGATCTTCGGCCCGGTCGCGCCGCTGGTGGCGTTCGATGACGAAGCCGAGGCGATCCGCCAGGCCAACGACACCATCTACGGCTTGGCCGCCTACTTCTACACCCGCGATGCGGCGCGCATCTGGCGCGTTTCGGAGCGGCTGGAGTACGGCATGGTCGGCATCAATACCGGCCTTATCTCCAACGAGGTAGCCCCGTTCGGCGGGGTGAAGCAGTCGGGTCTGGGGCGTGAAGGCTCCGAATACGGCATCGAAGACTATCTGGAGCTCAAATACCTGTGCCAGGCGGTATAACTTTTTCATGCGCGGGGACGCCCGCGCTTTGGAGCCAATAAATGACCAGCTATCAGATGCTTGATGTTCGCGTCGTCGACATCGACCCCGTCACCGCGCAGGTCAAGCGCTTTACCCTGGCGGATCCTCAGGGCCGGCCGCTGCCCGCCTTCAGCGGCGGCAGCCACATCATCGTGCAAATGCAGGACGGCGAGCAGCGTTACAGCAATGCCTATTCGCTGCTGAGCTCACCGTTCGAGCTCGACCGTTACCAGATCGCCGTGCGCCGTGAGTCCCCTTCCAAAGGCGGTTCCGACTTCATGCACGATCGGCTGGCGATCGGCGATACGCTGACCATCAGCACCCCCAATAACCTGTTCGCGCTGGCGCCCGAGGTGCAGCATCACGTGCTGATCGCCGGCGGCATAGGCATCACGCCGTTTATGGCCCATCTGCACGAGCTGCAGCGCAGCGGGCAACGCTATCATCTTCACTACTGCTTCCACAGCGAGGAACACAACGCCTTCCAGCAACAGCTGACGCAAGCACCGTTCACCGACAACGTCAGTTGCCATGTCTCCAGTCTTAACGGCCGGTTGGATCTGGCGCGCACGCTGGCCGACGTGGAGCCCGGCGCCCATATCTACGTCTGCGGCCCGGCGGCGCTGAACGAAGCGGTTTACCGGACCGCCGCCGAACTGGGCATCGACGCCGCTCGCTTGCACAGCGAAGCCTTCGCCGCTGAAGACACGGCGGGCGGTGCCTTTACGCTGGTGCTGGCCCGCTCAGGTATTGAGCTTGAAGTGGCGGAAGACATGACCATCCTGCAGGCGCTGGAAAACAGCAAGGCGGCCAGGGTCGAGTGCCTGTGCCGCGAAGGCATTTGCGGCACCTGCGAAACCCGCATCGTCGAGGGGGAAGCCGATCACCGCGATCAGTATCTCAGCGACGAAGAGCGCGCGGCGCAGCAAACCCTGTTGATCTGCTGCTCGCGCGCCAAAGGCAGCCGGCTGGTGCTGGATCTGTAAACGGAACGCCCGCGCCTGCGGGCGTCCTGATTAGGCTTTCGGGAATATCCACAGATGCTCGGCCGGCAGGGAGAGCCGGCACAGCGCCCGATCGCGCGCTTCGTGGCCATAGGCGCGCACCACGAAATCCTCGGCCACGGTGCGGAACAGGTATTCCCAGCGATCGCCGAGATACATGCTGGTCAGCAGCGGCAGCTCAAGCTGGTTGCCCTGCGGATCTTCGCCCAACCGCACGCGCTCCACGCGGATCACCGCCGAGCCCTCCTGGCCGACCTGCACGCCTGCGCCCGCTTTGCCCCACAGCGCCCAATCCTTGCCTTCGATGCGCGCCCGGTCGCCTTCCAGCGCGACAACCTTGCCCGGCAAGCGGTTGTTGCTGCCCATGAACTCGGCGGTGAACAGCGTGGTGGGCGAACCGTACATCTCCTGCGGCGTGCCCTGCTGTTCGATTTTGCCGTTATTGAGCAGCAGGATGCGATCGGAGATGGCCATCGCCTCGTTCTGATCGTGGGTCACCATCAGCGCCGACAGGCCAAGCTTGATGATCAACTCGCGCAGGAATACCCGCGCCTCTTCGCGCAGCTTGGCGTCAAGGTTGGACAGCGGCTCGTCCAGCAGGATCACCGGCGGGTTGTAGACCAGCGCACGCCCAATCGCCACGCGCTGCTGCTGGCCGCCGGATAGCTGGTGCGGATGGCGCTTGGCCAGATGCCCCAACCCGAGCTGATCCAGCACCGCCTGCACCCGCTGGGTGATTTCCGCCGAGGCGATCTTACGCAGCTTCAGCGGGTAAGCGACGTTCTCAAACACCGTTTTATGCGGCCACAGCGCGTAGGACTGAAACACCAGCCCCAGGTTGCGCTCTTCGGCGGGAATTTCGCTGCGCGCGCTGCCGTTGTACACCGCGCTGTTGCCGATGACGATCCGCCCCTGGCTCGGTTTCTCCAGCCCGGCCACCGCCCGCAGCAGCGTGGTTTTGCCGCTGCCCGACGGGCCCAGCAGCGAGACCACTTCGCCCCGTTTCAGATCCATCGACACCCCTTTCAACACCGGGTTGTCGCCATAGGTCAAATGCAGATTCTCTACCGAAAGTTCAATCATGTAATTTCACTCCAAAGCGCAAGGCAATCCCCAGCCCCAGCACCACCAGCAGGATATTGATGAACGACAGCGCGGCGACGATATCGATAGCGCCCGCGGCCCACAGGGAAACCAGCATCGAGCCGATGGTTTCCGTGCCCGGAGACAGCAGATACACCCCGGTAGAATATTCGCGTTCAAAAATCAGGAACATCAGCAGCCAGGAGCCAATCAGGCCGTAGCGCGACAGCGGAATGGTGACGTGGCGGGTGATCTGGCCACGGCTGGCGCCGGCGCTGCGCGCCGCCTCCTCCAGTTCCGGCCCCACCTGCAGCAGCGTGGAAGAGATCAGCCGCAGGCCGTAAGCCATCCACACCACGGTGTACGCCAGCCAGACGCTGAAGATGGTGCTGCGCAGCGAACGCAGCCAGACAATCCAGTTAGCACGCAGCCACTCGGCCATCGGCAGCGCCGACAGCCAGCCCTCCTTGAGCGATTTGTCCAGCCACATCGGCAGGAACAGAAACACCCACAGGAATGCCAGACCGGCCAGCAGCCCCGGCACAGCGCGCGGCACCAGCACGCTGTAATCGAGGAAGCGCGTGGCGCCATCCGGCTTGCGGTGCATGGCGATGCCGATGAACAGGTAGCACGCCACCGCCAGCGCCCCGCCAATCACCCCAATCGCCATTGAGTTGACGATGGCGCGCAGCAGGTTGGGCTGCGCCCAGATGGTGCGGAAGGTGTTGATCGACAGCTCGTCCCAGACTGACACGCCCACGCCCCAGTTGGAGATAAAGGCGCGCAGCACCACGCCGATCAGCGGCACGCCGATGGTCACGGTCAGCCAGAACACCACCACCGCGCCGGCCACCCAGCGCCATTTGCCCAGCGGCAGCGCGCGGGCCTGCGAGGCTTTGCCCTTGACGGTAACGAAGCGGTTGGCGGTGCGCATCAGCCGGCGCTGCAGCATCACCAGCGGAATGGTGATGCAGATCAGCACCACCGCCACCGCCGCCATCAGGTGGTAAGACGGCGTGCCCAGCTTGTTGGTCAACTGGTACAGGTAGGTCGCCAGCACCAGATTGCCCTCCGGATCCCCCAGCACCAGCATCAGGCCGAACACTTCTAGCCCGAGGAAGAACAGCAGCACCCCGGCGTACAGGATAGACGGCCGCACCATCGGCAGGCTGACGGCGGTCATCACCTGCAGCGGCGTGGCGCCGGCGGTGCGCGCCGCTTCTTCAACGTCGGAGCCCACGCTGCGCAGCGCCGAGGAGATGTACAGATACGCGTGGGGCACGTGCGTCAATCCGGCAATCACCACGATGCTGGCCATCGAATAGATGTTCCACGGCACAAAGCCCAGCAGCGCCTGCGCCCACAGCGAGAAGAAACCCACCGGCCCCGCCGCCACCACGTAACCGAAACCCAGCACCATCGGCGACACGAAGATCGGCACCAGAATCAGCGGTTCGATGATCCGCCGCCCCGGCAGATCGGTGCGCACCATCAGGAAAGCCAAAATGCCGCCGAGGGGGATGGCGATGATCACCAGGCCGAATGCCAGAATAAAGCCGCTTTTCAGCGCCTTGTAGAAATCCGGATCGGTAAAGATGAACTCGAAGGCCTCCAGGCTGAAGACCTTGGAGGGAGAGAAAAACGGTGCCGAAAGGAAGCTTTGAATGATGATAAACGACAGGGGGACATAGATAACCAGCGCGGTTATCAACACCACCAGGCCGCGCGGCAGGCTCTGCCACTTTCTGCGCCATGCTTGCATAAATGCTCCCTATGGTTGTAAACGACGACCAAAGGGCGCGCACCCCTGCGACAGGCGCGCGTCCGAATGCAGTCCCTGTTATTTCGCCGCGGCGGCGCGCCACTGTTTGATGTAGTCGAGGCGTTTGGCCGGCTGCAGATATTCCAGCAGGCTGTCGTCGACCGGGATCGGCTTGAGCGCGTTACCCAACAGCTTGGTCATGCCGTCGATGTCGTTCTTGCCTTCGATGTCGTTGCGGATCGAGGGGATATCCGCCTGATTGGCGAGAATACTTTGCCCTTTCTCCGACAGCACGTAGTCGAACCACAGCTTGGCGGCGTTAGGGTTGCCGGCCTCTTTGCTGATGAAGCTCACGCGCGACAGCACCAGGGTATAGTCTTTCGGATAGACGATGCCGAGCGACGGGTCGCTCTTGGCGCGGGCCTCGGCGTACGAACCGAGGATATTGAAGCCGATCAGGTTTTCACCGGAGGAGACGCGCTCCATCATGGTGCCGGTGGAGGATTGCACCGCCAACCCGCCCTTGGCCACGTCGGCCAGCGTTTTTAAGTAGTTGGGATCGGCCTTGAAGTCCTGCACCGACAGCATGAAGCCGACGCCGGATTTTTCGATGTCGTACGTGGTGACTTTCTTCTTGAATTTGTCCGTCTGGCCGGCGATCAGCTTGGCCAGAGCCGCGTGCGAATCCGGCACATCGCCTTGCGGGATCAGGCGTTTGTTATAGATAAACACCACCGGCTCATAGGTGGTGCCATACACTTTATCTTGCCATACCGCCCATTTCGGCAGCTGGGCCTGCTCAGGGGAGGCATACTCCTGCGCGTAATCGCCCGCCAGTTTCAAAATGGTGTCCATCGACGAGCTCCACACCACGTCGCCGCTGGTGCCGCCGGCCGCCTGCTCGCTGATGAAGCGGTTATAGAGTTCGGTGCTGTTCATGTCGTTGTATTCCACCTTGATGCCCGGATACAACGCCTCGAACCCCTGGATCAGCGGCGCCGCCGCCTTGGTGTCGGTGGTCGAGTAAATCACCACCTTGCCTTCTTTCTTCGCGCCGTCGACCCATTTCTGATAGTCGGCGGGGTAGCCCGCCGGGAAGGCCGCATAGGCGGAAACGGAGCCCAGTAAGGTGATTGCAGCTACGGTCGCGCTGATTTTTTTCATCATCATCCATCCCATGATCACATTTAATAAACCAAAAATTAACATATAGTTAATAACTACAACGAGGCAACGGCGTTGCTTTGTTATCTTTCGATTTTGTGAGGCTGGGCGTTTTTTAGCCAACAAAAAAGCCCGGCAGCGCGGGCTTTACGGCACTTTCTGTTGCAGACTATTCGGCCAGGCGAGAGCGCCGCAGCAGGCGAATTCGCTGTACGATGGCGATCTTGGAAGCTTCAGGACAAACGCCGGCATTCAACCCGCGATATGCCGATCTTTTTCACCCGCAAACCGGTCGAAGACGGCCATGTCTCTTTCGCCTATGACTCTTTCAAACCGCATATCGAAATCCCCCTGTCGATAAACAGGGTGGCGCGCGCAAGCTAAAGCCCTGCCGGGCCGGCCGCCATGATCCCTCTATGCGGCCGGTTCACGCCAGGATAAACAGCGCTGGATTAATCAGGTTTTTGTCGCCGAATTATTATATCCTGCCGGACGAAAATTTTGCGGGCGCTCGCGGCCCCCTGCGCCTGCCCTTCTGCGGTTCTCCATCCGCAGCCAGGCCGTTTATTTCATGAATACAGGCAGTGCCATACCGTTATGACCAAGAATTTATCCCCGAAAGACATTATCGCCCTGGGCTTTATGACCTTCGCCCTGTTTGTCGGCGCCGGCAACATCATTTTCCCCCCGCTGGTGGGACTGCAGTCCGGCGAGCATCTGTGGCCGGCCGCCCTCGGGTTTATGGTGACCGCCGTCGCCTTGCCGGTGATCGCCGTGATCGCGCTGGCGCGCGTCGGCGGCAGCATCAGCCTGCTGACCGGCCCCATCGGCCGCACCGCCGGCCTGCTGTTGGCGACCGTCTGCTATCTGGCGCTCGGCCCGCTGTTCGCCACGCCGCGAACCGCCAATGTCTCTTTCGCCCTCGGCATCGCGCCCTTCACCGGCGACGGCGCCCTGCCGCAGTTCATCTACAGCCTGCTGTTCTTTACCCTGGCGATGATCGTCTCGCTGTATCCCGGCCGCTTGCTCGATAACGTCGGCCATATTCTGGCGCCGCTGAAAATTCTGGCGTTGGCCGCGCTCGGCATCGCCGCCCTGGTTTGGCCCGCCGGTGAACCGGTCTCCGCCGTCGGCAGCTATCAGGCAGCGGCGTTTTCCACCGGCTTCGTGCAGGGGTATCAAACCATGGACACGCTGTCGGCGCTGATGTTCGGCTCGATTATCGTCACTGCCGCCCGCTCGCGCGGCGTCAGCGACAGCGGCCTGCTGCTGCGCTACACCCTGTGGGCCAGCCTGATCGCCGGCGTCGGCCTGACGCTGGTCTATATCTGCATGTTCAAGCTCGGCGCCGGCAGCGGCGGCCTGGTCGAGAGTGGCGCTCAGGATGGCGCGGCGATCCTGCACGCCTATGTGCAACACACCTTTGGCGATCTGGGCAGCGTCTTTATGGCGGTACTGATGTTCATCGCCTGCCTGGTGACGGCGGTCGGCATGACCTGCGCCTGTGCGGACTTTTTCTCCCGCTACCTGCCGCTCTCTTACCGCACGCTGGTGGTTATCCTCGCCCTCTTCGCCATGTTGGTCTCCAACATGGGGCTGGCCAATCTGATCCGCGTCTCGCTGCCGGTGCTGACGGCGATCTACCCGCCCTGCATCGCGCTGGTGTTACTCAGCTTCAGCCAGAACCGCTGGCGCAGCGCCAAGCGCGTCTTCGCGCCGGTGATCGCCACCAGCCTGGTGTTTGGCCTCGCCGACGGCCTGAAGGCCTCCAGCTTCAGCGGCCTGCTGCCCGCCTGGTTCGATAAGCTGCCGCTGGCCGAACAAGGTCTGGTCTGGCTGCAGCCTACGCTGCTGGTGCTGTTGCTGGCGGCGGCTTACGACCGGTTGCGCAGCGTCGAAAGCGCCAACGCCGCGTCGTAACCGCGGGTTACGCCCATAAAAAAAGCCGGTCACGATGACCGGCTTTCTTATCGGCTGGCGCCAGGCCGCTTACTTCAGCAGCGCCTGCGCCTTGGCCACCACGTTGTCCACGGTGAAGCCGAACTCGGCGAACAGCTGCTCCGCCGGTGCCGACTCACCGAAGGTGGTCATGCCCACGATGGCGCCGTTCAGCCCCACGTACTTGTACCAGTAGTCCGCGATACCCGCTTCCACCGCCACGCGCGCCGTTACCGCCGCCGGCAGCACCGACTCGCGGTACGCCGCATCCTGCTTGTCGAACGCGTCGGTCGACGGCATCGACACCACGCGCACCTTGCGGCCCGCCGCGGTCAGCTTGTCCGCCGCTTCCACCGTGATGCCCACTTCGGAGCCGGTGGCAATCAGGATGACGTCCGGCGTGCCCGCGCAGTCTTTCAGCACGTAGCCGCCGCGGTACACGTTCGCCAGCTGCTCTGCGGTGCGCGGCTGCTGGGTCAGGTTCTGGCGCGAGAACACCAGCGTGGTCGGGCCGTCGTTGCGCTCGATGCCGTACTGCCACGCCACCGCCGATTCCACCTGGTCACACGGGCGCCAGGTGCTCATGTTCGGGGTCACGCGCAGGCTCGCCAGCTGCTCCACCGGCTGGTGGGTCGGGCCGTCTTCGCCCAGACCGATGGAGTCGTGGGTGTAGACGAACACGTTGCGCAGCTTCATCAGCGCCGCCATGCGCACCGCGTTGCGGGCGTATTCCACGAACATCAGGAAAGTCGCCGAGTACGGCAGGAAGCCGCCGTGCAGCGCGATGCCGTTGGTGATGGCGGTCATGCCGAACTCGCGCACGCCGTAATGAATGTAGTTGCCCGCCGGGTCAACGTTCAGCGCTTTCGAGCCTGACCACATGGTCAGGTTGCTCGGCGCCAGGTCGGCAGAGCCGCCCAGGAACTCCGGCAGCACCTTGCCGAACGCTTCCAGCGCGTTCTGCGACGCCTTGCGGCTGGCGATGTTGGCCGGGTTGGCCTGCAGTTTTTCCACGAACGCCTTGGCGTCGGCTTTCCAGTCGGCCGGCAGCTCGCCGTTCATGCGGCGCTTGAACTCGGCAGCCTGCTCCGGGAAGGCCCTGGCGTAGGCGGCGAATTTGTCGTTCCAGGCCGCTTCTTTGGCCTGACCGGCTTCTTTGGCGTCCCACTGGGCGTAGATGTCCTGCGGGATTTCAAAGGCGGCGTATTTCCAGCCCAGCGCTTCGCGGGTGGCGGCCACTTCGGCGGCGCCCAGCGCGGCGCCGTGCACGTCATGGGTGCCGGCCTTGTTCGGCGAACCGAAGCCGATAACGGTCTTGCACATCAGCAGCGACGGCTTGTCGGTCACCTTGCGGGCTTCTTCAATCGCGGCCTTGATGGCGTCCGGGTTGTGGCCGTCGACGTTGCGCACCACGTGCCAGCCGTAGGCTTCAAAGCGCAGGGCGGTGTCGTCGGTGAACCAGCCGTCGACGTGGCCGTCGATGGAGATGCCGTTGTCATCGTAGAAAGCGGTCAGCTTGCCGAGCTTGAGGGTACCGGCCAGAGAGCAGACTTCGTGCGAGATGCCTTCCATCATGCAGCCGTCGCCCATGAAGGCGTAGGTGTGGTGGTCAACGATGTCGTGGCCCGGGCGGTTGAACTGCGCCGCCAGGGTGCGTTCGGCGATGGCGAAGCCGACGGCGTTGGCGATGCCCTGGCCCAGCGGGCCGGTGGTGGTCTCAACGCCCGGGGTGTAGCCATACTCCGGGTGGCCCGGGGTTTTGGAGTGCAGCTGACGGAAGTTTTCCAGCTCGCGCATCGGCAGGTCATAGCCGGTGAGGTGCAGGAGGCTGTAAATCAACATGGAGCCGTGGCCGTTGGAGAGCACGAAACGGTCGCGGTCAGCCCAGTGCGGGTTAGTCGGGTTGTGGTTGAGGTAGTCACGCCACAGGACTTCGGCGATGTCCGCCATGCCCATAGGGGCACCGGGGTGGCCGGAATTGGCTTTTTGTACGGCGTCCATGCTGAGTGCGCGGATGGCGTTGGCAAGCTCTTTACGAGAGGACATGTTTTACTCCAGGTCGGATAAAAAAAGCAGTCAAGTTCCCTATTTTCTCAGACTCCACATCACAACGGCAATCCCTAATGCCAAATGAGAGCGAGTTCACCACTTATTAGCACGATTGGACGCTTTTTCGGAATAACACTATTCTCGCCCCGGCTGGCGTACACTAGGCTCTTGCAACAAGATTTCCTCCAAGCAAAATGACTTTTTTACCTTGTTACCTTCACAGGAAGATGGCGTTATGAAGATCCGTACCTCTTTGATTGCGTTGGGCATTGCCACCCTGGCAACCGGCTGTCAAAACCTGAATACCGAAACCTTGATGCAGTCCGGCGCGCAGGCGTTCCAGGCGGCGACCCTGAGCAACGACGACGTTAAGGCCCTGAGTGATAAATCCTGCGCCGAGATGGACAGCAAGGCACAAATCGCGCCGGCCGACAGCACCTACGCCAAGCGTCTCAACAAAATCGCCGCAGCGCTGGGCGACAACATCAACGGCACCCCGGCCAACTACAAGGTCTACGTGACCAAAGACGTCAACGCCTGGGCGATGGCCAACGGCTGCATCCGCGTCTACAGCGGCCTGATGGACATGATGAACGACAACGAAGTCGAAGGCGTGCTGGGCCATGAAATGGGCCACGTGGCGCTGGGCCACACCCGCAAGGCGATGCAGGTGGCTTACGGCACCGTGGCGCTGCGCACCGCGGCGTCCTCCGCCGGGGGCGTCATCGGCTCGCTGTCGCAGTCGCAGCTGGCAGACATCGGCGAAAAGCTGGTCAGCGCCCAGTTCTCGCAGAAGCAGGAAAGCGAAGCGGATGATTACTCGTTCGATCTGCTGAAAAAGCGCGGCATCGATCCGAATGGCCTGGCCACCAGCTTCGAAAAACTGGCCCAGATGGAAGCCGGCCGTCAGAGCAGCATGTTCGACGATCACCCGTCTTCCCAAGCGCGCGCTCAGCACATTCGCGATCGCATCGCGGCAGAGAAATAACCACGAGAACGCCCGGCAATCGCCGGGCGTTTTTTATCGTCTCAATACAGCGTCTTCTGCGGCGGCCCGGCGAAGGTCAGCGGCCCGACCTGCTTCATGTCCACCTCGACCACCGACGGCCCCGGGTAGTTGATCGCCTCGGCCAGCACGCCGTTGAACTGCGACGCCGCGTCCACCTTCCAGGCTTTCAACCCCATCGCTTCGGCGATCTGGGTAAAGGCCGGCGTATGCAGCTCGTTGTAATACTGACGCCCGGCGAAGTACTTGTCCTGAATGCCGCGCATCACGCCATAACCGCCGTCGTTCATGATAATCAGGGTGATGTTCACCTGTTCCTGCGCCATGGTCGCCAGCTCGCCCAGGCCCAGCGCCAGACCACCGTCGCCCACCAGCCCCACCACCTTGCGCTGCGGGTTGGCGATCGCGGTGCCGATAGCCATCGGCAGCCCCATACCGATGGCGCCCGCCAGCGAGTGAATGTTGCACAGCGGCGAGATGGCACGGAACAGACGGCTGCCCCAGACGCTGCCGGAAACGGTGATATCGCGTACCAGCAACCCGTCCTGCGGCAGCGCGGCGTCGATGGCATCGTTGAGTTTGGCGTATTCGCCGGACTGCTGGCGCAGCGCGCTCTCCGCCTGCTGCACCGCCCCCGCGATCTCGGCATCCCACTCGGCGTTGACCTTCTCGCCGGGGCTCAGCCGCGCCGCCAGCGCCGCCAGCAGCGCCGCACAGTCGCCGTTGATCTGTTCATCGGCCAGATAGTTGCGGTTGGCCGCCGCCGGATCGATGTCAATCTGCACCAGCGGGCGCGGCAGCGGCAGCGTCCAGGTGCGGGTTTCATTACTGCGCAGGCGCGAACCGGCCACCAGCGTCAGATCGCACTGCGTCAGGATCGCTTCGATGCTCGGTGAGTTATGGAACGCCCGCAGGCTGCGCGGATGGCTGTCCGGCAGAATGCCGCGCCCGTGGGTGCTGGAGATCACCGCTACGCCAGCGTCCGCCAGCTTGCGCACCGCGTCGCCGCAGGCCAAGGCGCCGCCCCCCAACCACAGCAGCGGACGCTTGGCCTGTTTCAGCCGCTGATGCAGCCGTTCCACCGCCGCATCGTCCGCCTTCGGCAGCGGCGCCGGCGCCAACGGCTCGGTCAGCACCGAACGGGAAACCAGGCTGCTTTGAATATCGATCGGGATCTCGACCGCCACCGGGCCGCACGGCACGGTTTGCGCATCCAGGATCGCCCGCTGGATCACCGCCACCGCCTGCTCCGGCGAATTGACCCGGTAAGCGCGTTTGGAGCAGGCGCGCAGGAAGCCGAGCTGATCGCGGGTTTCATGAATAAAACCGGCGTCGGCGTCCAGATAGGCTTTTTCCACCTGGCCGGTGATATGCAGCAGCGGCGTGTTGGCGTTGAGCGCCTCAATCATCGCCCCCACCGCGTTGCCGGCGCCGGCGCCGGTGCTGGTCAACGCCACGCCCAGGCCGGAGAAGCGCCCGTGCGCGTCGGCCATGGTGACCGCCCCCGCTTCGCCGCGCGCCGGCACGAAGCGAATTTTATCGCGCTGCCCCACCGCATCGGCGATCGGCAGATTATGAATCGAAATGATGCCGTACATCGCCGACACCGCGTACTGTTCCAGAGTCCGGGCTATCGCCTCGCCAACCGTGATTTTATCGCTCATCATCTGCCTTCTTAGGGTAGTCGTTATTAGGGTTATGCGTAGAGGTGTCGGCCTAGTCGCTCCAGCGATTCACCTGATGGCTCAGCGCCAGATACACGCTTTTCTGCTGCATGTAGGCCTTGATGCCGTTCAGGCCTTTTTCGCGGCCCAGCCCGCTCTCCTTGAAGCCGCCGAACGGCGTGGAAATCGAGAACGTTTTGTAGGTGTTGACCCAGACGGTGCCGGTTTCCAGCCGCTCCGCCAGCGCCATCGCACGAGGGAAGTCGCGGCTCCAGATGCCGGCCGCCAGGCCGTACACCGAGTCATTGGCCTGTTCAGTCAGCTGTTGTTCGTCGTCGAACGGCAGCGCCACCAGCACCGGGCCGAAGATCTCTTCCTGGCAAACGCGGGCGTCGTTGTTCAAGCCTTCGATAATGGTCGGCAGGTAATAGCTGCCGCTCGCCAGTAGCGGATCGGCCGGCGCTTCGCCGCCGATGATCACCCGGCCGCCCTCCTGCCGCGCCAGCGCCACGTAGTCCGCCACGCTTTGCCGATGTTTGGCGCTGATCAGCGGGCCGAGATGCACGCCCGGCACCAGCGGGTTGCCGATGCGCAGCCCCGCCGTCAGTTCGGTCAAACGCGCCAGCAGCGGCTGATACAGCGAACGATGCACGAACAGCCGCGAACCGGCGATGCACGCCTGGCCGGCGGAGCTGAAGATGCCGTAGCAGATGCCGCGCGCCGCCTGTTCCAGATCGGCGTCCTCCAGCACGATGGTCGGCGATTTGCCCCCCAGCTCCAGCGAGGTGGGGATCAGCTTGTCGGCGGCGATGTGCGCCAAATGGCGCCCGGTACTGGTCCCGCCGGTAAAGGCGATCTTTTTCACCAGCGGATGGCGCGCCAACGCCTCGCCGATCACCGAACCTTTGCCCGGCAACACGCTGAGCAGCCCGGCCGGCAGGCCCGCCTGTTCGAACAGCTCGGCCAGCTTCAGCGCCATCAACGGCGTGGCTTCGGCCGGTTTAAGCACCACCGCGTTGCCCGCCGCCAGCGCCGGCGCCACCTTCTGCATTTCGCTGGCGATCGGCGAGTTCCACGGCGTAATGGCGGCGATCACCCCCATCGGTTGGTACTGGCTGAGCGTCATCACCTCAGCGCTGCGCGGGGTCGGCAACTCGCCTTCCAACACCTCGCAGGCGGCGGCAAAGTAGCGCGCGGTCGCCGCCGCGCTGGCCACCAGCCCACGGGTCTCGGCCAGCGGCTTGCCGTTATCGCGGGTTTGCAGCTCGGCCAACTGCTCCTGCTGCGCCAGGATCAGGTTGCTGACGCGGTAGAGGATCGAGGCGCGTTGATGCGGCACCAGCCCGCGCCATTCCGGCGCGCGCCAGGCGCGCTCCGCCGCTTCCACCGCCTCGTTCACGTCCTCGACGTTGGCGGCGCGCAACCGCGCGTTGACGCTGCCGTCGGCCGGGAATACCGAAGCCATCTCTTCGCCACGCCCTTCACGCCAGCGCCCGGCGACAAAAATATTCAATCGTTCCATGCTCCGCTCCTGCCGTTCAGGCAATAAAACCGCCGTCCACCAGACGGCGGCAGGCTTGTACCGCGCTCAGCGCCGCCAGGGTTGATGTTTTGGGATTGCTCGCCAGCGGGGTACCGCTCAGCTCGATGTGAAATTCGCCAAAGTCGCCGCATACCTGCAGACGATGGGTATTGCGCCGGGTGGCGGGATCGACCTGCAGGCGCACCCGGGTGGCGTCCATCCCCAAGCCGTTGAGCGCAATGGTGGCCGCCACGTTGGCATTGGCCGGAAACAAACGCGCCGCTTCGCGCGCCGAGCCTTCAAAAAATACCTGCGCTTCGCTCACCGCATCGAGGTCGATCAGCTGCTCCGCCGGGCTGCCTCGCCAGCTGGCCGGGCTTTTGCTGGCCTGATAGGTCACGCTCTCCAGCCCGCCTTCGCGCGCCGACGCCAGCCCATCCATCCCCGCCACCGCACCGGACAGCACGATTAGCTGCCCGTGATGGCGGCGGCAAACCTGCTGCAGCCGCTGTTGCAATGCGGCGTCCGCCAGCGCGCCGGTCGAGATCAGCGCCAGCGGCCAACCGCGCTGCAGCACCGCTTCGCCGAACTCCGCCACCGCCTGCTGGCTGGCGCACTCCAGCACCAGATCCGGCCGCTGCAAACACTGCTCGGGATGGGTCAGCGCCTGCACCCGCCCGCCAAAGGCCGCGGCGATCGCCGCATGATGAGCCGCGCGCGCCAGGATCCAACCGACCTCCACGCCTTCCGGCAAACGCGCGATCACTTCCTTCGCCATCGCGCCGTAGCCAATCATCATGATCTTCTTCATCTTCATCGGCCCCTGCTACACATGGCGGTTAAAGCCGCCGGATACGTCCAGCGCCGCGCCGGTGGTAAAGGAAGCCAGCGGCGAAGCGAGGAACAGCAGCGCCTGCGCCGGCTCCTGCGGCTTGCCCAGGCGCTTCATCGGGATGCCGCGCCGTTCGGCGATCGCCGCCGTCCACTGTTCCCAGCTTTGATCTTTATCGCTGCGCTCGTCGAAACGGCGGCGCCACTGGCCTGACTCCACCATCCCCAGCAAGATCGAGTTAACGCGAATGCCTTTGCCCACCAGCTCTTTCGACAGCGTCAGCGTCATGTTGAGCAGCGCGGCGCGCGCCGCCGAGGTGGCGATCATGTGTTCTTCCGGCTGCAGCGCCAGCAGCGAGTTCACGCAGGTGATAGACGCGATCGCCGACCGTTCCAGCGCCGGTAAGAACGCCTGCACCGGGTTGATCACGCCGAACAGCTTCAGCTCGGCCTCATGCAGCCAGGCTTCGCGCGGCGTCTGGTCAAAATGGGCGACGAAGCCCTGACCGGCATTGTTGATCAGCAGATCCACGCCGCCGAAATGCGCCGTCACCTGAGCGGCGAACTGCGCCACCTGCTGCGCGTCCAGCACGTCGCAGCGCAGCGCCAGGATCTCCGCCTGCGGGAAGTCCGCACGCAGGCTGGCCTCCGCGCCGGCCAGTTTGTCCGGATCGCGGCCGCAGAACGCCACCTTCGCCCCTTCGGCCAGCAGCAGCTTCAGGGTTTCGAAACCGATGCCCGACGAGCCGCCGGTCACCACCGCCACCCGGTTTTCAAGCTGAAAATTCATCGTTGGATTGCTCCCGTAAAGTCCCGCAGATAGCGGTTGAAACACGCCGGCGCGTCGAGGTAGCTGGCATGGCCGGCGGCGGCGATCAAACGCAGCGTCGCGTCCTGCTCACGCGCCAGCTCGGCCGCCTTCTCCGGCGGCGTAATGCGATCCTGCTCACCGCACCAGACTTCCAGCGGGCCGCGATAGCGCGCCAGATAGCGGCCGATCTCGTCGTTGGCCAGCATCCAGGCGGCTCTCAGAAAGCCGTCGGGATCGAGCTGCTGCATGCCGTTGCGCACCCAGGCGATGTTCTGCGGATCCGCCCCTTCACGCAGCAAGGCCGCCGCCCGCTGCTCGCCGTAGCCCACCGGCCCCAGCGTCTCTATCATCTGTTGGCGCTGGCCATAGACCTGCCGGCGTTTTTCCTCCGGCGCCGCGGCATAGCCCTGCGCCGGATCCGCCAACGCCAATCCGCATAACCCGTCCGGATAGCCGGCGGCATAGGCGCTGCCGATCAGCGCCCCCAGCGAATGGCCGACGATCAGCGGCTGCGCCAGCTGCAGCTCATCTATCAGCGCCGCCAACGCCGCCGCATAACCGGCGGCATCGGCCTGCGGATCCGCCAACGGCAGGCTGCCGCCGTAGCCCGGCGCGTCCCACGCCAACAGACGGTGGCCATCCGTCAGGCCGCTATCGTTGAGCTGCTTGACCCACGAGGCCGATCCGGAGCTGATGCCGTGCAGCAACACCACCGGCCGCCCCTGCCCGGCCTCGCGCCAGCTCAGGGTATACGCCCCGCAGCGCGCCCGTTGGCGTTGCGCCAGGCCATTCATCAGTTGCGCTTCACTTTGGATAGCGGATGATCCGCCGGATAGGTTGGGATCTCCGGCTTGGCGGTGCCGAGCATCACGCACATCAGCGCCTCTTCCTCACCGTGGTTGAACAGGCCGCGATATACCCCCGCCGGCACCGAGATCAGATCGCGCTCTTTCAGCCTGGTCTCGTAATACTCTTCCCCATCCTGAATCATCAGCGTGATGCTGCCTTTCAGCATGAAGAACACTTCCTCCACGTCGTCGTGCAGGTGCAGCGGGCCCTCGCACTTCGACGGCAGCACCATGGTGGAGAAGGTGAAGTTGCCCGCCGGAATGGTGTTGGCGTCGCTGGCCACGCCGGTAGCGCCGGTACCGATGTAGCGCATCTGCGCGCGGCGGTATTTCGGGTCAAAGTCGGCCTGGAATTTCAGCGCGTTCCAGTCGTATTTACGGCCTTCGAAACGGGCGATGCGCGACTCCACCCAGTTTTCCATCGACAGATCCTGCGGCTTAACGCCGGCTTTGTTCTCAACCTGAGACATGTTGTCACTCCTCTGTTGAATCGATTGATTAATCAGTACTTTCTCAGTAACGGCAGCAGAATGAGGCAGCCGACGAAAGCCATCACCACCAGGAACAGCAGGCCGTTATCCATATTGCCGGTAGCGGCGATCAACGCCCCCATCAGCACCGGCGCCAGCGCGCCGGCAAAATTGCCCAACCCGTTGAAGATGCCGCCGGCGGTGGCGCTGACCTTGCTGCTGGTCGCCTTCGCCAACAGCGCGAAAATATTCGGCGCGCCGGCGCCCCACATAAAGGTGCTGAAGGCCATGGCGGCGATTACGCTGTAGGTGCCCTGCAGGTGCAGCACCACCGCCAGACCGAGGCCGGCGCCGCACAGCGACAGGAAACAGGCCAGCGCGCGCCGATCCAGCTTGTCCGACAGCCAGGCGCCCAGCACTTCGCCGAGCAGCATGGCGATGAACGGCAGCGAAGAGAGGTAACCGGCATGCTCCAGATGAATGCCTTTCCCCTTGATCAGATAGCTCGGCAACCAGCCGTTCATGCCCCACAGGTAGGTCAGGAAGGCGATGTTGAACAGGCAGATCATCCAAAAGTGCGGGCTGCGCAGCAGCTCGCGGCGATGCTGTTTGCGTTCGGACACCGCCGGCTTGGTTGCTGCCGCCGGGCGCGCGACGTTCAGGTGGCGCATGCCGAACAGCACCAGCAACATCACCGGCAGCGTCAGAAACGCCATAAAGAAGAAGGTGGCCTGCCAGTCGAAGGTATTGAGGATGTACAGGGTGACCGGGAAGCCAAGCGCGGCGCCCAGCGGCGTGCCGAGCAGCCACAGCATGGTGGCGCGCGCCTGCAGCTGCGGCGGGAAGGCCTGACGAATAATGGCGTAGGCCATCGGCAGCAGCGGCCCTTCGGCGATGCCGAGCAGAATGCGCAGCGTCATCATGGCGTGGTAGGAACGCGTCATCCCCATCAACACCATCAGCACGCCCCACACCACCATCATGCCAATCAATACCTTGACCGGATTAAGCCGATCGCCGATGCCGCTGAGCAGCATCGAGGAAATGCCGTAGGAGAACAGAAACGCGCTCATCAGCAAACCCAGCCGCGCCGGGTCAAACCCGATGCCCAACGCCTGCTGAAACTCACTATCGGAAAACAGCGCCGCGATGCTGATCTTGTCGAAAAACGCCAGCAGCACGCAGGCGAACAGCGCGATCGGCACCGACCAGCGCACCCGCTGCTGCGGATTTTCGGCAACGGCTTCCCCCGCCCGTCCAGCGCGGGCGTCAATGTCTTGCGTAGTCATAAAACGCTCCCGAGGTTCGGGCGTTATTTCAACGCCATCAAAGAAAACTCCGCATCCGCCAGCTGCTGCGGATCCAGCACCCGGCCGCTCGCCAGCCAACGCTTGCCGAGCTTGATGGTGCGCGCATCGTTGAACGCCACCATCTGCACCAGCTGCCGATCGGCGTTCAGCGTGAAGAACACCTGCGACTGCGGCGTGCGGCGCACCACATGGTGCACGCCGCCGCTCGGCACGCCGAGGATCTGGATATTGGCGTCGTATTGATCCGACCAAAGCCAGGCCACGTCGTCATACGGTGCGGCGAAGGCGTCGAGCATCGCGCAGGCGGTGCTGATGGCCTGATTTTGCGCGTAGGCCCAGGACTGCAGGCACAGGCCAAGCGTCGGGTGGCGCGCCACGTCGCCGGCGGCGAAGATCGCCGGATGGCTGGTGCGCCCCTGGCCGTCGACCACGATGCCGGACTCGATCGCCAGCCCGGCGCTGCGCGCCAGTTCGAGATTCAGCTCGACGCCGATCCCCACCACCACCAGGTCGAAGGCCTGCGGATCGCTGACTTCGCTGCCGATCCAGGCGGCGCCGTCGCGATCTTCCAGCGAGATCTCGCCGCAGCCGCACAGCACCGTGACGCCCTGCCGGCGATGCAGTTCGAGCAACGCCTGTGAAACGTCGGCGCCGACGCTGCGCATGCACAGCGCGGGCTGGCGTTCAAACACCGTCACCTCGGCGCCGAGACGGCGCGCGGAAGCGGCGATCTCCAGCCCGATCCAACCGCCGCCAACGATCGCCAGGCGGCGGCAACCCTGCAGGCCCTGCCGCAACCGAGCCGCATCGTCCCAGGAACGCAGCGTCATCACACGCGGGTGCTGCGCCCAGGCGGCGCCCGGCAAACGCGGCCGACCGCCGGTGGCGATCAGCAACTGCTCAAACTGCAGCCGTTGCCCGTCGCTGAGCGTAACGATTTGCTGTTCTGCATCGATGGACTCGGCGCGCAGCGGGCGACGCCAGTCGATATTCAGCTCCGCCACCGCCTGTTCGCTGAACAGTCGGCTGAGGGAAGCCTCGGCATTCAGCAGCGCCGCTTTCGACAGCGGCGGCCGCTCGTAAAAATCGTAGGGTTCGTCGCTGACAACCGTCAGCCGGCCGCTGTAACCGCGATCGCGCAGCGTCTTGGCCGCCCAGCCCCCGGCCTGGCCGCCGCCGACGATGACGATGCCCGCGTGTTCCGGCCGGTTCATAACGCCTCCGCCTTTTTATGCTGACGGCGCGTGTCGTGATCGATGCCGCCCTCTACCGCCCATTCGGTGAAGGAGACCAACGAATGCTCCAGCTCGCGCGGCTGCCAGTTTTCCGTCAGATAATCGTCGTTGGTGTAGTACTCGAACGCCCCGCCGGTCGGGCTGTTGACGTACCAGAAATAAGCCGAGGAGATCGGGTGGCGGCCGGGGCCGATAAAGGTGCTCCACTTCTCCTTGTTCATGGCGATGCCGCCGCCGATCACTTCGTGGATATCGCGCACGGTGAACGCCACGTGGTTCAGGCCGCGTGGGCGGTTCGGCAGCTTCAGCAGGAACAGGTTATGGTGGCCGCCGCGCGCCTGGGTACGCAGGAAGACGGCGCGATCGATATAGCGATCGGAAACCTGGAAATCCAACAGCTCGCGGTAGAAGCGCTCGGTCGCCGCCAGATCCTCAACGAAGAACACCACGTGGCCGATGTTGATCGGCTGCGCCTGCGCATAGACCGGGCTGGGTTGATCGATGCGGCGCACGTCACCCCATTGGTTGATCGGCGTGACCGGCACCTCGACCGCCTGCTGGCGGCTGACGACGAAGCGCAGCGTCATGCCGTTGGGATCGAGGCATTCCAGCTCTTCTCCCACCTGCCGGAAGCCGGGCATCAACGCCAAACGCGGCTGCAGGCGCGCCAGCTCGGCGGGCGAGGCCACGCCCCAGGTCATGCGGCGCAGGGTAGAACCGCCCTCAAACGCCGCAGGCAGCGCCGCGCTTTGCAACGGATACAGGACGACACGCGCCCCGCTCAGGGTGGTGAATTCGCGCTGCGGTTCGCCCCAATGTTGCGTGGCGGGCTGCAGGCCGAAGTCTTGCATGAATTTTTCGCAGGTTGGCAGATCTTCGACGCCAAACTCCAGTTTTTCGATTCCGATTACGCTCATTGTTCAGCCTCACGTTCTCGCTGCATACGGTTTTCAGGCATGAGTGAACCCCGGCCCCTGTTTGCTACGGGCCTTATCCCTGCCTGAGTAAAAGAGTCGGTCCTGTCGGTTAGCCGACGTTGGCCTGCGGCGGCGCGCCGAGGAAGCCGGAAATTTTCTCCGCCGCGTCGCGCACTTCCATGCGCAGCCGCTCGCGATCCGCTTTCGGGATCTCATCGGACGGCACCATGATGCTGACCACCGCCTCGACCCGCTGCTCGCGGTTGAAGATCGGGTAGACGATCGAGGAGATGCCGTGGCGGAAGAACGATTCGCCGATCACATAGCCGCGCGCTTTGTCTTGCTGCACCATCTGCCACAGCGTTTCGCGATCCGCCGGGGTGCCCGGCGCATTGCCCGGCAGCTGCGCGTCCGGATAAAGTTGTTCGAACTCGCTGCGGGTGGCGCTGGTCAACAGCATGCGGCCGAGCGAGGTTTGGTGCACCGGCAAGCGGGTGCCGACGCTGACCTGATTGATCTGCGAACCGGCGGCGCTGACGCGGGCGATGTAGATAACGTCGCGCCCATCGCGGATCGCCAGATGACTGCTGCACTGGCTGCGATCGCGCAGCTGCTCAATCACCGGCTGGCCGGCCTGCGCCACGTCCAGCGACGCGATGTATTCAAAGCCGAGGCGCAGCACCTTGATGCCGAGCGCAAAGGTGTTGGTGCGCGGATTGCGCTCCAGAAAGCCCAGGTGCTCAAGCGTCTGCACCACGCGGTAGGCGGTGGCCTTCGGCATATCGACCAGGCGATGCAACTCGGCGAAGGTCATTTCCTTATGCTGCTCGCCAAACGCCAGCAGCAACTGCAACCCGCGATCCAGCCCCGGGATCAGATACTTACATGCTTGCTCGTCCGCCATCTCTCGCTCCTGCGCTGTGCGCCAGCCCTGCGGGCCGTCAGTTGAATACAAAGCCGCCGTTGACCGGCAGCAGTTGGCCGGTGACGAAATCCGCCAGCGGCGACAGCAGATAAAGCACCGTACCGTTCACATCGTCCGGGTGCTGCGCCCCGGCCAGCGCGCGCCCCTGCTCGTACAGCTGATGGCGCTCGGCGGGCACATACTCGGTGGCTTCCACCCGCGTCAGGCCCGGTGCGATGGCGTTGACGCAGATCCCCTGCGGGCCCAGCTCGCGCGCCATCGAGCGGGTCATCGCGATCAGCGCGCCTTTACTGGCGACATAGGCCATCAGGCGCGGCGCGCCCCACAGCGCAGTGTCCGACGCCACGTTGACGATCTTGGCGTGCGGGCTGCGCGCCAGCAGCGGCACCGCCGCCTGGCTCACCAGCCAGGTGCCGCGCACGTTGACCTGCATCACCCGATCCCACAGATCGATATCGTATTCCATCATGGTTTTGCCGCCGACGCCGGTCGCCAACGCCGCGTTGTTCACCAGGCCGTCGATTCCGCCGCCTGCGGCGATCTTCTCGAACGCCGAACGGATCGAATCCGGTGACGCTAGATCGATGGTCTGCATTTCCACCTGAGCGCCCTGCTCACGCAGCGCGGCGCCGCTCGCCGCCAGCTCATCCGCCAGAATGTCGCACATCACCACCTGCGCGCCGGCGGCGGCGATGGCGGCGGCGAAGCTGTAGCCCAGGCCGCGCGCTGCCCCGGTGACCACGATGCGTTTGCCGTTCAACAGGCCGTTCACTGCGCCGCCTCCCGCTCGCGCAGCGTCGCCAGCTGTTTCTGCGCCTCTTTTTGCATCAGGCGGCGCAGGCGCGAAAGGCCGACGTCGTGCTGGTACAGGTATTCGCGGCCGCGGGCGTTAGGCGCCATATTTTCAAGCACGATGCGATCCTGCTCGAGCACGTCCCAATGCAACGATTCCAGGCGGTTGCGGTACATGAAGCGCCACATGTCGCGCTGCCAGTCTTTGACCTTACGGATGCGCCAGAAGAATACCCGGCAGTGATCCTTGTCTTCCGGCACCACCATGCCGATGATCCAGAAGTGACCACCCGGCCCGAAGCGCTTTTTGTACGGGATCGACAGGCGCATCCAATACGCGCCGCTGTTGCCGAACTCCACCCAGTCGAAGTTGACGCCAATCTGGCCGTTTTTCTTGAAGATAAACCCGCTGTCGGTCGGCTCCAGCCCCATATCCGCCTTGCGGTCCCCTTCCGCCATCGAGTGCGAGGAGGAGTGCAGGTAGGTGCCGTGCATCGGATCCATCACGTTTTCCAGGGCGTATTGGTAGTTGCAGTTCCAGCTGGCGGTGCACAGGAAATTGCTGTACGACGCTTCGTCCGCCAGCTCTTGCGGGAAAGTCAGCTCCGCCGGCGCTTCATCCGCCGTCACGCCGAAATAAAGGAACACCGCGCCGTAGGCTTCTTTGGCCGGGTAAGACCGCAGGCATTTTTGCCCCACCAGCGGGCAACGATCCACCGCCGGCACGTCTTTCACCGTGCCGTCGCCGCCGACCTCCACCCCGTGATACCAGCAGGCGATGCGATCGCCGAGGTTCCACCCCATGGAAAGCCGCGCGCCGCGGTGCGGGCAGCGGTCTTCCAGCGCGTGGATCTGGCCTTCACCGTCGCGCCACACCACGATTTGCTGCTCCAGACGGGTGATACCGACCGGATTGTTGCCCACTTCCCAGCTGGCCAGCACCGGATACCACATGCCGCGCAGCCCCTGGTCAAGATAGTCCTGCAAGCTCTGTTCGGAGGATGTTGTATTTGCTGTCATTGTCTTCTCCCGGATGTGGCTCAGAAACCGTTAACGTGAAGGAATTCGCGGAACGTCGCCTCATTCCACGGTTGGCCGCTGCGATCGAACAGGCGGCGCTGATTCAACGCGCTGACGATCTGCTCCAGCTCTTCCGCGCCCTGATCGAAGATCGTTTCCAGCGCCGCCACCAGGGCGGTTTCGAAACCGTCCGGCACCCGGGCGCGGTTTTGCCAGATGACATTGCGGAACTGGCCCGGCTGATGGATTTGACCGTTGCCGCCTTCGCGGGCCGGCGTCACCTGTTGGGTGTCCGGCAGCCAGGGATTGAAATCGGTGATGTGCTGCATGATTACTCCTCCGCGATAAAGGTGATCTGGATTTGGTTGTCGACCACCCGGGTGGGATAGGTTTGCAGATCGCGGCCGCCCGGCTCGCGCAGGCACTGGCCGGTGCGCACGTCAAACAGCGCTTCGTGCAGCGGGCACTCAACCTTGCCGTCGTCTACAAACCCCTGGCTGAGCAAGGCATAGGCATGCGGGCAGACGTCTTCCAGCGCGTAGTAGTTACCGTCGAGCAGGTATACCCCGATCTCTTTTCCTTCCACTTTGCCGGAAAAAGGAAAATCTTCTTTCACCTGAGACACTTCGCACACATTCTTCCAGCTCATTGCTTTTATCCTCTATCTGATTGTTTCATATATGAAACTCAGTTTCTTATTTAATACATTCACTATAAGTATGGCGAAACTTTCGTCAAGCGAGCGGAACGGCAAATGTTAATGAAAGGTTGTTTAAAAATGACAAATGCGGGAAGGATCACGAAATAATGCACCGATATGAAAAACCTATGTCAGTTGTGCGCTCCCCTGCTAATTTATGGCAAAAAACGCGTTGATTCCGACGACGCATTGCGCGTAAAAGTGTTTTCTCTCTGTCTTTCACACCCTATTTGATAACAATAAATTTACATCAATCAGCCTCATCCCCCGCGTTTGCGCTAACTGGCATCCTCGGGTGAGTTTGCTGCTGCCTGAATTCGTCAACCGCTCGCACTGAGGAACGCGCCGTGCAACAACGTCAACGCTGGTTTGGAGTGATCGCCCTGCTGTTTCTGATCGTTATCGCCTATGCGGATCGGGTCAATATCGCCGTGATGTTGGTCAATCCCGACTTCCTGCAACACTTCCAACTTGGCGGTGACCGCGCTCACCAGGGCACGCTGATGACGGTGTTTTTGCTCGGCTACGGGCTGTCCGCCATGTTGCTGACGCCGTTTCTGGAAACGCTGATGGGCTACCGCCGCGCGCTGACGCTGAGCGTGGTGCTGTGGGCGCTGCTCACCGCCGCCTCGCCGCTGGCGGGGTCGCTGATGCTGCTGTGCGTGGTGCGCGCGCTGCTTGGCGTCAGCGAAGGGCCGCTGTTCTCGCTGAAGACCATGTACATCGGCGACCATTTCGCCGCCGACGAGCGCGGCAAGCCCAACGCGGTCAGCGCGCTGGGCGTTTCGTTGGGGCTGGTGCTCGGCTTTCCGCTGGTGAGTTTTCTGATGGCGCACTTCGGTTGGGCGATGTCGTTTCACCTGCTGGCGCTGCTCAACCTGCTGCTGGGGCTGGCGCTGGTGCGGCTGTTCGTTCACCCGCTCCCCTTATCCTCATCTTCACGCCCTGCCGATCCGCAACCGGTGCTGAGCCGCGTCTGGCGCACCTTTGCACTGGCCTGGCGCACGCCGATGCTCTGCTGGATCCTGCTGATCGAGATCGCCACGCTCAGCTACCTGTGGGGCTCCAGCGCCTGGCTGCCGGCGTATCTGACCGATGAAAAGGGTTTTTCCATCAAACAGATGGGCTGGATGGCCGCGCTGCCTTTCATCGTCAGCATCGCCTCCAAATACCTCGGTGGCGTATTGCTCGATCGTATCCGCCCTTATCAGGCGCCGCTGATCTTCGTCTGCGGCGGCGCAGCGACCGCGCTGTGCATTTATGGCGTGATGCACAGCCATCAGCTTGGCTGGATCGCCTTCTTCCTGCTGGCGGCCAACGCCTGTTGGGGGGCGCAGGGCGCGGCGATACCCACGCTGCTGCAACATTATGCGCGGCCGGAGGCGGTCGGCAGCGCCTATGGGCTGATCAACGGCATCGGCAATCTGTTCTCGGCGTTTGTGCCGATGGCGATGGGCATGGTGATGGCCAGCCAGGGCAAGGTGTCTTCAGGCTTTGCAGTGCTGATCGCCTCGCAGCTGCTGACGCTGCTGGCGGGCGGCGCGCTGTTTGGCCGCATGTTGCTGGCACAGCAGATGAAGCGGGCATAAACCCGTTTCTCTGCCCTGTGCGGCGGAAAACCGAAAGCGTTGAGAGGGTGCTCGTGGATCTGGACGCCAACAGCCAGCAGACGGGGAACATCCCCGTCGCCGGGTTGCCTTACCGTTCGGATTCGTAAGCCAAAATGGCCGCAACCTCCGTATTGCCCGATCGGATCCGCAGCTCACACAGCGTGCTGCGAGTTATCCATGCCAGTGATATTACCGTGGCACAAATAACCACCAATTTTAACAGGCTCCGTTTGTTCGGCATCATGCCTTCTTCTCCTTGCCTCGCGGCGGGTAAGAGGCTAACTTAACGTTGTCTGGCGTTAGAGTTGGCCTCGGGTTGATGGATATCGACTCGGGGCTTTTCTCTTTGTACCTTTCACGCAGGCTCCAGATACAAAGATCCAGAGCACCCGCGCGCAGTATATTCATCCTCTCCGTTGTCCCGTTTCCTTTTCTCTGACTCAGTTTCATTTCTGCGCAGGATTGCGCAAAGGCGTTGCAACGGACTGAAAAGGGCAGCGCGGATGGCGACAAATGAAATAAAAAAAGCGGCTCCATACGATGGGAGCCGCTTTTTCAGCGAAGAGTGGCCTGGCGTCAGGCGTGTTTCTTGGCCGCCTGCAGGTACAGCATCTCCAGGCCCAGGGTCGCCGCGGCCAGCGCGGTGATCTCGGACTGGTCATAAGCCGGCGCCACTTCCACCACGTCCATGCCGACGATGTTCAGCGACTGCATGCCGCGCACCAGCTTCAGCGCGCGATCGGAGGTCAGGCCGCCGATCACCGGCGTGCCGGTGCCCGGTGCGAACGCCGGATCCAGGCAGTCAATGTCGAAGGTCAGATACACCGGCATATCGCCGACGATGCCCTTGATCTGGGTCAGCAGGTCGTCCACGCTGCGATCGTTCACCTGCGCGGCGTCCAGCACGGTAAAACCGTTGTCATGATCGAACTCGGTACGGATGCCAATCTGCACCGAGTGATGCGGATCGATCAAGCCTTCGTTCGGGGCATGGTAGAACATGGTGCCGTGGTCGAACTTGCTGCCGTTGGCGTAGGTATCGGTGTGGGCGTCGAAGTGCACCAGCGCCAGCTTGCCGAAATGCTTGGCGTGCGCGCGCAGCAGCGGCAGGGTCACGAAGTGGTCGCCGCCGAACGAGAGCATGCGCTTACCGGCCTTCAGCAGTTTCTCCGCGTGCGCCTGCAGCTTGTCGCTCATGTCTTGCGCGTCGCCGAAGTTGAACACGATATCGCCGCAGTCAACCACGTTCAGCCGATCGCGCAGATCGAAGCTCCACGGCCAGCGGTTGCCTTCCCAGGCCAGGTTGGTGGACACCTGACGAATAGCCGCCGGGCCGTGACGGCCGCCAGCGCGACCGGAGGTCGCCATGTCAAACGGAATGCCGGTGATGACCCACTCTGCATCGCTGTCGTAAGGCATGAAGTTCAGCGGAAAGCGCAGGAAACCAAAGGCGTTGGACACTAATGAATTATCGGACTGATGGCCTAAGGTGCTCATAGTAAACCCTCGTAGTTCAACAAGTTGCCGGGCGCAGACGCCGGGCCGTTACAAAAAAAAATCCCTCCCGCGTCGTTAGCCCGACGAGAAAGGGATTTGTTCGATGTTTGTTTCGGTGCTACCGATACGGCTGATTATGGCCGCATTTTATCCATGCTTCAAGGGGGCCGATATCGCCCCCCTGAAGAGGGCAGTTACTCGTCTTCCAGATACGTGTAGCCGTACAGGCCGGCTTCAAACTCTTCCAGGAATTGCGCCTGCAGCTCGCTGTCCAGATCGGTTTCTTTGACCTGATCGCGGAACTTGGCCAGCAGCGCACCCGGATCGAGCTGCACGTACTCCAGCATGTCCGCCACGGTGTCGCCCTCGTCGGACAACTCGGTCTCGACGCTGCCGTCCGGGAACACGTACACGTCAACCGAGGCGGTGTCGCCGAACAGGTTGTGCATGTTGCCGAGGATCTCCTGGTACGCGCCGACCATGAAGAAGCCCAGCGCCGGCGGGTTCTCCGGATCGTACGGCGGCATCGGCATGGTGGTCGCCACGCCGTCGCCGTCGACGTAATGGTCGATAGTGCCGTCGGAATCGCAGGTGATGTCGAGCAGCACCGCACGGCCTTCCGGCGGCTTATCCAGCCCTTCCAGCGGCAGCACCGGGAACAGCTGATCGATACCCCAGGCATCCGGCATCGACTGGAACAGCGAGAAGTTGACGTAGAACTTGTCCGCCATGCGCTCTTGCAGCTCGTCGATGATTGGACGGTGCGCGCGATTGCTCGGATCGAGCTGCTGCTGGATCTTGTTGCAGATGTTCAGATACAGCTGCTCGGCCCAGGCGCGCTTGGTCAGATCCAGCATGCCGTGCGCGTATTGGGTATGCACGTCGTGCAGATCCATCTGGCTGTCGTGCAGCCATTCGCGCAGCGAGCGGCGGTTCTCCGGCTCGTTCATTTCCAGCCAGGTTTCCCACATGCTTTCCAGCGCGCGCGGCGCGTCGGCTTCCGGCGGCAACGGTTCGCTGAATTCGTTGCGCTCGACGCCGATCACGTTGGAAACCAGCACCGTATGGTGAGCGGTCACGGCGCGGCCGGACTCGGTGATCACCGTCGGGTGCGGCAGGCCGTGTTCGTTACAGGCATCGCCGATACCCCAAATCACGTTGTTGGCGTATTCGTTCAGGCCGTAGTTCACCGAGCAGTCGGACTGCGAGCGGGTGCCTTCGTAGTCGACGCCCAAGCCGCCGCCCACGTCGAAGCACTGAATGTTTACGCCCAGCTTGTGCAGTTCAACGTAAAAGCGCGCCGATTCGCGCACGCCGGTGGCGATATCGCGAATGTTGGCCAGCTGCGAGCCCAAGTGGAAATGCAGCAGTTGCAGGCTGTCGAGACGGCCCGCTTCGCGCAGGGTCTCCACCAGCTTCAGCACCTGCACCGCCGCCAGACCGAACTTGGATTTTTCGCCGCCGCTCGACTGCCATTTGCCGGAGCCCTGCGACGCCAGGCGCGCACGCACGCCCAGGCGCGGCACCACGTTCAGCCGCTCAGCCTCTTCCAGCACCAGGTTGATCTCGGACATCTTCTCGATCACCAGGTACACCTTGTGCCCCAGTTTTTCTCCGATCAGCGCCAGGCGAATATATTCACGATCTTTATAGCCGTTACAGACGATCACCGAGCGGGTCATGCCGGCATGCGCCAGCACCGCCATCAGCTCGGCCTTGGAGCCGGCTTCCAGCCCCAGCGGTTCGCCGGAGTTCACCAGCGACTCAATCACGCGGCGATGTTGGTTCACCTTGATCGGATACACCAGGAAATAGCCGCCCTGGTAACCGAAAGACTCACGCGCGCGTTTGAACGCGGCGTTGATCGAACGCAAGCGATGCTGAAGGATCTGCGGGAAGCAGAACAGCGCAGGCAAACGTTGGCCGTCTTGCTGGCGCGTTTTCACCAGTTCTGCCAGATCGACGCGCGCCTGCGGGACATCCGGGTCCGGGCACACGCTGATATGGCCCAGCTCGTTGACGTCATAGTAATTGTTGCCCCAGTAGGCGACGTTATAAGTACGCAGCATCTTGCTGGCATTACGATCATTCATGGCAACCTCCTGCATGGAGCGCAAAGATAAAGACTCGCCCGCAACCGGCGGGCGGTGAATCAACAGATCATCAGACATGGTTCGCCTCACATTCCGCACTGACGAAACCGTCAGCCACTATCGCAGCTACCACCCGCGAGAACAACCCAACAAGCCGCGCTGGCGGCAGCGAAGAGAACCGCCGTTCGCGGTCAGCGATCGGTTTATCACTCATATAATTGTAAGACACCCTGTTCAAACCTCGTGAATCGGGCCAAGAAACATCCCACAGGAAGGCTGCAGGCTACCCTTGTTCAGTTCTTCAGACGACCGTTAGCCGGCCCGAGAATCCTGAGTAGCGGCCAAGTGTTTATCGCACCTGGTAAGTGACAAAGAGACAAGACGGGAAATAGCAGAAGAATGTGCGCCAGAACGGCACTGCTGTTGGGAACCAACAACCGGTAGACAACGGATCATTAATCCAACCACCTCCACGCGCGCCGTTCGGAGTGAACGACCAAGCCTCTAAAATAGTGTAAGAACGTGACCGTTCGATGAAGCGGCGGCGCTCACGGCGAACGCCTGCGACGGATAATAGCGCAACGGCGGCGAATGCAAAGCGGAAGTTTATCGCGCCTTCCCCCACTCAAGACCGCCGTACTGTGCAGCAAATGAACCGCGCGCGCAGTTTATACCGATAAGCAGGTGAAAAAGCAAAATGAAAATTCGCCGAAAACTGTTTCAAGCGATGAAAATGGCGCCAACCCGTTTGCGCAAAAGAGCGAAAGCGCAAAAAATTACTGGCAATCTGGCTAAACCCTGACCTAAAATAGACGTCCAGATGTTAATCCATCTATACTGGTTAACTGATAAACTGCTTAACGGCTTTGCCTGAGGGGCGTTGCAGGATGCATCTCGCGCCATCAGCGGAAGACCCTTCGCTTTGATGCCGGATCTCCAGCGCTGTGCAGTAATTTCTAACCCGTCTTATGCAAGGTAAAGAACACAATGGCTAAACACCTCTTCACGTCCGAATCCGTCTCCGAAGGACATCCCGATAAAATCGCCGATCAGATCTCCGATGCCGTCCTCGACGCCATCCTGGAACAAGATCCGAAGGCGCGCGTCGCCTGCGAAACCTACGTGAAAACCGGCATGGTGCTGGTCGGCGGTGAAATCACCACCAGCGCCTGGGTCGATATCGAAGAGATCACCCGCAAGACCGTGCGCGAGATCGGCTACGTTCATTCGGACATGGGCTTTGACGCCAACTCCTGCGCAGTATTGAGCGCCATCGGCAAACAATCCCCTGATATCAATCAGGGCGTTGACCGTACCGATCCTCTCGAGCAGGGCGCCGGCGATCAGGGCTTGATGTTTGGCTACGCCACCAACGAAACCGACGTGCTGATGCCGGCCCCGGTGACCTACGCGCACCGTCTGGTGCAGCGCCAGTCCGAAGTGCGTAAAAACGGCACCCTGCCGTGGCTGCGTCCGGACGCGAAGAGCCAGGTGACCTTCCAGTACGACGACGGCAAAATCGTCGGCATCGACGCCGTGGTGCTGTCCACCCAGCATTCCGAAGACATCGCGCTGAAAGATCTGCAAGAAGCGGTGATGGAAGAGATCATCAAACCGGTCCTGCCGGCGGAATGGCTGACGGCGGGCACCAAATACCACATCAACCCGACCGGCCGTTTCGTTATCGGCGGCCCAATGGGCGACTGCGGCCTGACCGGCCGTAAGATCATCGTCGACACCTACGGTGGCATGGCGCGCCACGGCGGCGGCGCCTTCTCCGGTAAGGATCCGTCCAAGGTTGACCGTTCCGCGGCCTACGCGGCACGCTACGTGGCGAAAAACATCGTTGCCGCCGGCCTGGCCGATCGTTGCGAAATCCAGGTGTCTTACGCTATCGGCGTAGCGGAACCGACCTCCATCATGGTGGAAACCTTCGGTACCGAGAAAGTGCCAACCGAACAGCTGACGCTGCTGGTGCGCGAATTCTTCGATCTGCGCCCATATGGCCTGATCCAGATGATGGATCTGCTGCAGCCGATCTACCGCGAAACCGCTGCCTACGGCCACTTCGGCCGCGAGCACTTCCCGTGGGAAGCGACCGACAAAGCCGCGCTGCTGCGCGATGCCGCCGGCCTGAAATAAGCCCCGACATCAACATGAAAACGGCGAGCCCTGGCTCGCCGTTTTTTTTTGAGCGGATGGGTGCTCTTGGATCAACGCATCGACTGCCGGCAAGCGGAGGCAAAGCCCCCGCCGCCGGGTTGCCTTACCGTTCGGATTCGTAAGCCAAAATGGCCGCAACCTCCGTAGTGCCCGCTCGGATCCGCAGCTCACACAGCGTGCTGCGGGTTATCCATGCCAGTGATATTACAGTGACACAAATAATCACCAGTTTTAACGGGCTGCGTTTGTTCGGCATCATGCCTTCTTCTCCTTGCCTCGCGGCGGGTAAGAGGCTAACTTAACGTTGTGACGCGTTAGAGTAGGCCTCGGGTTGATGGATATCGACTCGGGGCTTTTCTCTTTGTACCTTTCGCAGAAGCTCCAGAGACAAAGATCCAGAGCACCCGCCCGCAGTATATTCATCTCACCGCCACGCCTCGCGTTCCTTTTCGCACGCAATATCGTTTTTGCGCATCCGTTCGCAGCGCCTTGCAACATCATGAAAAATAAAAAAAGGCCCAGCAACGCTGAGCCTTTGATGACAGAGAAAACGCAGCCGAGACGCCGCTTACGAGGTCTGCTTACGCAACAGATACACGAAGTACGGTGCACCGATAAAGGTCGCCAATAACCCGGCGGGGATCTGATACGGGAACAGCAGCATCCGTCCGCACCAGTCGGCAAACACCATCAGCAAGCCGCCCAGCAGCGCGGCGATCACCATTTGCGGCAGCGCGCGGCGGAAGCCCAGCATGCGCGCCATATGCGGCGCCATCAGCCCGACAAAGCTCAGCGGCCCTACGGTCAGAGTCGCCATCGCGGTCAGGGTGGCAGCCAGCAACAGAATGCTCAACCGCGCCGGCGCCAGCGCAATGCCCACCGAACGGGCGGTGGCGCCGCCGAGCGGCAGGATGGTCAGCCAACGGCGGCACAGCGGCGCCAATACCAGCAATCCGGCGGCGATCAGCGCGGTGCGCAGCGCCTGCGCCGGTTCCACCGAATAGGTCGAACCGGAGAGCCAGGTCAGCAAGCCCCCCATACGCGGATCGCCGCTGGCCAACAGCAGGAAGATGACGGTGGTAAAGGCTGTGCTGAGCGCGATACCGGCCAGCAGCATGCGTTCGGTCGAGAAACCGCCGCGGCCTGCGGCGATCATGATGATCAGCAACGTGGCGGCCGCTCCCAGACTGCCGGCGGGCAGCAGCCACACGAAGGCGTCGCCCGGCACCATAAACAGCATCATCACGACGCCAAAAGCGGCGCCGGAGCTGATGCCCAACACTTCCGGGCTGGCCATCGGATTGCCGGTCAACTTCTGGATCAGCGTGCCGGCGACCGCCAGCATCATGCCCGCCGCCAGCGCCGACAACACCCGCGGCCAGCGCCACGGCAGCAGAGCGTCCAGTTCCACGCCCAGGCTCCAGTGCCAGCCGCCGGCATTTTTGCCCAGCATCAGCGCCAGCGCCAGGCCGATCAGCAACACGAGGCCGCCCACCAGGATCCAGCCGGGCAGATTCCCGCGTTCGGCAGGCACCTTGTCGCCGAGGTTCATCGGCGGCGGCGTGGCGGCGCTGCGCAAACGCGGCAGCAGCCACAGCAGCAGCGGCGCGCCGAACAGCGCGGTGGCCGCGCCGGTCGGGATCTCGTGCCACACCTGCGTTACCCCGAGCATCACCTGATCGGTCAGCCACAGCAACAGCGCCCCCAGCAGCGGCGCCAGCATCATGCGGTGCGCCAGGCGGCGAGCCCCCAACATCTTCGCCATCAGCGGTGCAAACAGGCCGATAAAGCCGATAACGCCCACCGCGCTCACCAACATGGCGCTGAAGATGATGGCCACCCCCAAAGCACAGAAGCGCGCCATCGACAGCCCTAACCCCAGGTTGCGCGCCACACCGTCGTCCAGCCCCAGCAGCGTCAGCGGGCGCAGCAACAGCGCCGCTAACAGGCCAGCCACCAGCAAACGCGGCAGGAGGAACTGCACGGCGCTCCAGTCCTGTTGGTTCAACGCGCCGGTGCCCCACAGGAACATGCCCTGCAGCTGATCGTAATTAAACAGCGCCAACAGGCTGTTGACCGCGCCGCAGTACAGCCCCAGTACCAGCCCGGCCAGAATCAGCGTGACCGGCGACATCCGTTTGCCCCAGGCGACGCCGAACACCAGCCCGCCCACCACAATCGCGCCCACCATAGCGGCCAACTGGCGGGTAAACTCACCTCCCGGCAGCACCCACAGCGTGGCGATGGTCAGGCCAAGCTGCGCGCCGGCGGCGACGCCGAGCGTCGGCGGCTCCGCCAACGGATTGCGCAACACCTGCTGGAACAGCACGCCGACCAACCCCAGACCGGCGCCGGCCAACAGCGACACCGTCAACCGCGGCAACAGGCTGTAATGGAACAGCATTTGCCGCACGTCGTCGATGTCCGGCGCGCTGAGCGCCCGCGCCCATTGCGCCGGCGGCAGCTGCTGCGCCAGGTTGTATATCGTCAGGCCACCTGCCGCCGCCAGCAACAGCAGGATCAGCGTCAGCGGCAATTTCCGGATGCCCGAACTCATGACGCACTCTCCTGAGCCTGCGCCAGCAGGCGGCAAAACCGCATCGTCGACAGCGTAGCGCCATAGAACCACACCGCCGGCACCTGCCGCAGCTGGTTTTGCCGCACGAAGGGCAACGACTGCCACAGCGGCGTCGCGCTGACCTTGTCCATCATCGCCTGATTACCGTGATCGAGATAGATGACCCGGGCATTACGCACCGTGGCCAACCGTTCAATGCCCACCACCGCCGTGCCCCAGAAATTGGTTTCTTCCTGCCAGGCGTTGCGGATGCCCAGTTGATCCATCGCCTCCTGGAACAGGCTTTTCTGGCCGATGATCAACGCATGGCGCGTGTCGATCAGCGAAAACAGCAGCAGCGGTTGCCGGGTGTAGCTTTGCAGGCGCTGACGCGCGTCCTGCATAAAGCGGTCAAACTGCGCCAGGTGCTGTACCGCGCGGCTTTCTATGCCCAATCGTTGCCCCAGCGCCATCAGCGACTGGCGGGCGACGGTCAGCGGTTTGCCGCTGCCGTCGTTGAAGCCAAAGCTCATGGTTGGCGCGATGGGTTGGATTTTTTGCGGCGTTGGGCCATAGCCTTGCGACAGTAACACCAGCGAAGGCTGAAGCTGCTGCAGCAGTTCGAGGTTAGGTTCGGTGCGCTGGCCGACGTCGACCACCGTCGCCGGCAGCTTCGGCTCCGCCACCCACAGGTTGTAGTTATGCACATCGGCCACCGCCAGCGGCGTCACGCCCAATGCCAACAGCAGTTCGATCGGCAGCCATTCCAGCGCCGCAACGCGGGCGATATCCGGCGGCGCATCCGCCGCTCGGCCGGGCAACGAGCCCAACAGCGGCGACAGCGCCAGCGCCATCAACAAACGGCGGCGCAGCGGATCGTGAGAAGAAGTGAATGCAGAGAACATCAGTAGACAAAACTCACCGGCGCGCCGCCGCTCGGGTGCGGCAACGTGCCCATAGGAATACCGTAAATTTGTTCCAGCACCGGCCCCTGCATCAGTTCCAGCGGGCCGCCCTGGGCGATCATTTCACCGCCGCGCAGCGCCACCAGATGGTCGCAGTAGCGTGCCGCCATGTTGATGTCGTGCAGCACGGCGATCACCGTGAGATCGCGTTCGCGGCTCAGGCGCTGGATCAGCGCCAGCACCTCGACCTGGTGCGCGATGTCCAGCGCCGAGGTCGGTTCGTCAAGCAGCAGGCAGCGGCTGTCCTGCGCCACCATCATCGCCAGCCAGGCGCGTTGGCGCTCGCCGCCGGAGAGGCTGTCCACCAAGCGGCTGGCGAACGGCTTCAGCCCCACCAGCGCGATGGCCTCCTCCACCAATTGGCGATCGTTGGCGCCAAAACGCCCCAGCGCGCCGTGCCACGGATAGCGGCCGACGGCCACCAGCTCGCGCACCGTCATGCCTTCCGCCGCCGGCAACTGCTGCGGCAGGTAGGCCACCTGGCGGGCGAAGGATTTGCTGTCCCACTGCGCCAACGGCTGCCGATTGAGCAAGACCTGACCGCCGCTGGGCGCATGATGCCGCCCGAGCAGTTTCAACAGGGTGGATTTACCGGAACCGTTATGGCCGATCAGGCCGCAGACTTTGCCCTGGGGAAAACTGAGCGACAGCGGTTGCAACAGCACCCGGCCGGGGACGGCGAAGCTGGCGTTATCCAGCGCGAAGGTCGCGCCGGGATTAAGAAGTTTGTCCTGCATAGATCCTGCTTTGTCCGGGGCGACGCAGTGCCGCCCCGGCTATCCGGTTAGAAACGGAAGGTTGCGGTGGCGACCACCTGGCGTTCTGCGCCCCAGAAACAACCATATGTAGCAAAGCAACTGGACACATATTGCTTATCAAACAGGTTGTTCACGTTAAGAGCGATCGAAGAACCCGGCAAGTTAAAACGAGCCAAGTCATACTTAAGTACGGTATTCCACACGGTAGAAGCCGGCACTTTAAAAGTATTGGCTTCATCACCGAATGATGACCCCGTATAACGAACACCCGCACCAAAGGTTAGACCACTCAACGCCGTCTCATGGAAAGTATAATCTCCCCACAGAGATGCCATATGTTTAGGAATGATAGCTGGCGTATTACCTTTATTCGTGGTGTCCTCAGTATACTCTGCATTGGTATAAGTATATGAAGCCAATAGGTTAACGTTGGCATTCAATGCAGCTTTGCCTTCCAACTCAAGGCCCCGTGAACGAATTTTCCCCGTTTGCTGCTGATACCAGCCTTCATTGGCGTGTTGAACGTCCGTTACCAGATTGTTCGACTTAGTCAGTTGATAGATCGCGATGGTTGCAGAAACTGGTTTATCTTTAGGCATGAACTTCAAACCAGCTTCATATTGCTCCCCTTTGGATGGAACAAAAGCTTTACCGCCATATGCAGCCCCCACGTTTGGCTCGAAGGACTGTGCATAGCTGACATATGGAGAAATGCCATTATCGAATAGATAGTTAAGACCAATACGATTTGTAGACTGGTGATCTTTTTGCTTACTGTAACTGTCTGCAACACGATCTTCGACCGTACTTTTGGCCCAATCGTAACGAGTGCCGGCTGTCAGAATCCAATTATTCCATTCGGCCTGCTCTTGCATGTAAATACCGATTTGCTGTTGCCCATCGACTTTACTAGTACGATTCAATGCACCTTTTGTATAATTACCGAATTGTGGGTTGGCAAGGTTAAGCGTACTTGCAATACCCCAACCGCCCTCAATATCATTGCTCATGCGCATGAAATCTACGCCACTCAGTAACGTATGTTCCACCTGGCCTGTAGCGAACTTAGCCTGAGCTTGAGTATCCACACTGAAGTTGTTCAGCCGCTCATTAGAAACGATATAGTTACGGTTTAAAGTGACGTTATCGGCTGCAACTCCATTACCATAGACATTATTTTGATTGGTATGCAGTTGCATATACCGTAAGTTTTGACGCACAGTCCAAGTATCATTTAAGTCATGATAGAAACTGTAACCAAACATTCGCGTCTGGCGGGAATAAAAGTTGCTCTTCTCACCCTCATTGAAATTAGCGGGCAGCTTGCCATAAGGTGCAGGTTGCACCGTTCCTTGCATTGGCAGCCAACCGTAGTAGCCCATATTAGGATCGTTTTGCAGGTAAGAATATAAGGTTAAATTAGTATGATCATCTGGCTGCCAACTGAATGATGGAGCAACAGCATAGCGTTTTACTTTAGCCATGTTCTGCTGGTCATTAGCATCTTTCGCCAATCCAGTCAGACGGAACGCATATTTACCCTCTTCATCTAACGCATCGCTGAAGTCGAAACCAGTTTGGAACAGACTGTCAGTGCCCATTTTAAACTGCACTTCACGAATAGGCTCATTCGTTGGACGCTTACTCACTAGAGAAACGATTCCGCCAGGGCTGCTCTTACCATACAACACAGAAGAAGGGCCACGTAAAACTTCTGCACGCTCCAGGAAATAGGGATCAATAGAGGCTTCGTTAAAGTAGTCCCCCTGCAGCTTCAATCCATCCAGATATTCATTCTGGTTAACTGAACCAAAACCGCGAATGTAGACTGCATCATATACGTTGGAACTACCGCGGCTACCGACCATCACCCCAGGTGTGTACCCCAGAGCTTCCTTGACGGAGGTTGGCTGTAAAATGTCCATCTGCTCACGTGTCACAACCGACACTGATTGCGGTGTTTTTACCAACTGCGTATCGGTTTTGGTGCCGGTGGCGCTGCGTTTGGCGACATAGGTGCCGACCGGCCCCCAGGCGCTTTCCTGCTGGGCGGTATTGCTGCCGCCCACAACGGTAATCGTGTCTTCCTTGGCGGCCGACTTGGCGTCAGCGGAAAAAGCCGGCATCGCCAGCATGCCCAACGCCGCAGCGACGGTGATCGCTAACGCGCTGACGGGGGTACGGCCCTGCTTGGCCGCGGATGACGAAAGACGCTTGGTCGGCATAGTTGATTTCTCTGATGAATTATTAAATGAAGAATGTAAACGATAATAATTATTATAAGCGTCGCATTTTATGCAGAAGCCAAATTAAACTGCAAGCCGAATTCATGGGGCAAATAGGTTAAGGATTAGGCGCTTAGCCATGCAATTCACAGGGGAATAAAACGAGCGGAAAAATAAAAAAAGCCCGCAACCAAGGTTACGGGCTTAATAACAAAGAAAAAATTTTCACCGGGGCCGACGCCCCGGTAGCGATTACTGGCCGAACATATCCTTGATCCAGCCGGCGACGCCATCGCCATCTTTTTGCTCACCCGCCGCCGGTTGCTGCTGTTGCTGCACCGCCGCCTGGCTGGCCTGGCACAATCCCTGCGGATTGTCGGTCCAAACCGGGATGGTGCGCCAGCTGCCGCCGCCGCAGATAAAGTTGCCGGCAGAGTCGATGCTCATCTGGTTAATGCCTTCCGGCGGCTGCAGCATCAGCGGCAGCGGCGTCTGGTTTTCCAGATAACGACGATACAGGGTCAACGCGCCGTTGGCGCCGGTCAGCTTGGCCGGGCCGTTGTTGTCGCGCCCCACCCAGGCGATCGCCACTTCCTTGCCGTCGATGCCGGCGAACCAGCTGTCGCGCAGATCGTTGGTGGTACCGGTTTTCGCCGCCAGGTTGTAGTTCGGGAACTTCACCGACAGCGAGCGGGACGTCCCGCGCGCCACGCCTTGCTGCATCGCGTACAGCGTCAGGTAAGCGGCCTGCGCCGGCACCATGCGTTCGGCCTGCGGGAAACTCTGGTACAGCACCGTGCCGTCTTCGGCGATCACCGAACGCACCGCCGACAGCGGCGCACGGTTACCGCCGCTGGCGATGGTCTGGTACTCCTGCGCGACTTCCATCGGCGTCAGGCCGATCGCGCCCAGCAGCATCGAAGGCACCGGGTTGATCTCCGCTTTCGGGATGCCCAGACGTTGCAGCGTGGCGCTGATCTGATCCAGCCCCACCGACAGGCCGAGGTTCACCGTCGGCACGTTCAGCGAGTTGGCCAACGCATCCACCAGCATCACCTGACCGCGGAATTTGCGATCATAGTTGTTCGGCTGCCAGACGGCGCCGTTCGGCTGTTTCAGCGACAGCGGCGCATCCGCCAGCCAGGTGTTGAGGCGGTATTTATCCGGTTCGGACAGCGCGGTCAGGTACGTCGGCGGCTTGGCCAGCGAGCCGACCAGGCGGCGCGCCTGCATGGCGCGGTTGAAACCGGCGAACTGCGGATTGGCGCCGCCGACCATGGCGCGCACTTCACCGCTGAAGCGATCGACGATCACCATCGCCGCTTCCAGATCCTGCACGTGACGCGCGGCGCGCAGCGCCGGGATGCCGTCTTCGACCGCTTTTTCCGCCGCGTCTTGCGACACCGGATCCAGCGTGGTGAAAATCTTCACGCCGGACAGATCATTCACCTTATCGCCCAGCCTGGTCTGCAGCTCCTGACGCACCATCTGCATAAAGGCCGGCTGTGGCGTAATGACGCCGCCTTTCGGCTGCACGCCCAGCGGACGCGCGCTCAGCATGTCATACAGCTCGCCGTCGATCACGCCCTGGTTCTGCAGCAGCTTGAGCACCAGATTGCGGCGTTCCAGCGCCAGTTTCGGGTTACGCCACGGGTTATACAGCGACGCGCCCTTGACCATGCCGACCAGCAGCGCCTGCTGATCGAGGCTCAGCTCGTCCACCGGACGGCCGAAGTAGTACAGGCTGGCCAACGGGAAACCGCGGATCTGGTCGCTGCCGCTCTGGCCGAGGTACACCTCGTTCAGATACAGCTCCAAAATGCGGTCCTTGCTGTAACGGTAATCGACCAGCAGCGCCATATAGGCTTCGTTGGCCTTACGCCACAGCGAGCGTTCGTTGGTCAGGAACAGGTTCTTCACCAGCTGCTGCGTCAGGGTACTGCCACCCTGCACCGCACGGCCGGCGGTCAGGTTGGCCAGCACCGCACGGCCGATGGAATACGGGCTGATGCCGTCATGCTCATAGAAGTGGCGGTCTTCCGTGGCGATCAGCGTATCCACCAACAGATCCGGGAAACCGGCGCGCGGCACGAACAGACGCTGTTCACCGTTTGGCGACTGCAGCATGGTGATCAGGCGCGGATCGAGGCGGAAGAAGCCGAAGCTGCGGCCGCTGTCCAGGTTTTCGATCTTAGCCAGACGGTTGTTCTGGAAATCGAGACGGGCGCGGATCTGCCCTTCTTTACCATCCGGGAAATCGAACGGGCGGCGCAGCATCTCGATGCTGTTAGCCTGCACGGTAAACTCGCCCGGACGCGTCATGCGGCTGACCTGGCGATACTGCATACCTTCCAGCAGGTTGACCATTTCCTTCTTGCTGTACGGCATGCCCGGTTCCAGGTTGACCATGCGGCCGTACACTGCCGCCGGCAGCTGCCAGACTTTGCCGTCGATGCGGCTGCGGATCTGGGAATCCAGATAGACGCCGTAGATCGCCAACAGGACGGCGATCACCAGGATCAGTTTGATAATCAGGCCGAGCCAGCGGCGTTTTTTACGCGGCGGAGTCGCTTTTACCTTACGCGGCATGCGTTCCTCCTCCTTTTCATACTCATCATCGTCATACTCGTCTTCTTCGTAATCGTCATAATCGTCGTCTCGGCGACGGCGCGGCGGCTTGCGCGACGCGGTGTTTTTTGGTTGTTTTCCTTTGCGCCCGATGGGCTCGCGGTCATCCCCAGCCATGGCTGTTGTTCTCCGAGCTTGCCGACACTGCCGGCCATGATTAGTCGCTTAATCTGTGCCTACGCCGCAGCGCTGACCAGAAGAAACATCTGAATTCCAAACCTTGAATGATCGCGGCCTACTGATATTTCTTCGTTCGGCGCGTCGGTACCGCCGTGGCCGGATCGTCCGGCCAAACGTGTTTCGGGTAGCGGCCCTTCATCTCTTTTTGCACCTCGCGGTAGGCGCCTTGCCAGAAGGCCGCCAGATCGCCGGTGATTTGCAACGGCCGGTGCGCCGGTGAGAGTAACTCAAGCACCACCGGGATGCGACCCTCCGCCAACATCGGGCTGCGCTGCTCGCCGAACACCTCCTGCAAACGCACCGCCAACGCCGGCGGTTTGCCGGCCTCATAACGGATCGGCAGGCGGCTGCCGGTCGGCACAGTGTAATGAGTGGGTAGCGCATTATCCAGCCGCTGCTTTTGCTGCCAGTCCAGCAGGCGGGACAGCGCCTCGGCGATGTTGACCTGCTTCAAGCCGCGCAGATCGCGCACGCCGTTCAGCGACGGCAACAGCCACTGCTCCAGCGCCGCCAGCAGCGGCTCTTCATCCATCGCCGGCCATTCCGCCTCCGGCAACCAGGCTTGCGCGCACTGCAGGCGCACCCGCAATTGTTCGGCGGCGCCCTCCCAGTTGAGCACCGCCAGCCCCTGCGCACGCACCCAATCGAGCAGCGCCTGCTGCAGCTCTTCGTCCGCCGGTTTGGCCAGCGGCTGGGCGCGCAGCGTCAGACGGCCGATCTGCTGGCGCTTCCAGGCGCGCAGCGTGCCCTTCTCTTCATCCCACTCCACCGCCGTGCGCTGCATGACGATCGCCGGCAGCTGCGCCGCCAGCGCGTCGATATCCACCGGCAACGCCAACAGGATACGCGCATCGGGGCTATTGTGGCCCTGCAACAGGCTGGGGACGATGAGCCAGGGCGCGCGCGACAGCGCCTCGTCCTGATTCATCGCCGCCCCCATGCCGTTGGCCAGCAGGTAGCGGCCGTCCTGGCCTCGGCGCTGGGCGATGCGATCGGTAAACGCCGGCGCCAACAGCCGCGGGGCCAGATCGACGTCGACTTGCCCCGCACGTTGCGGCAGGCGTTTGGCCAACTGCGCGGCACGCTGCCGCCAGTTCGGTTGCGGGCGGCTCAGCCAGTAGCCGATATCCATCTGCCCGCCGCGCGGCGGTTCTTCCAGCAATGCCGCCAGCAACGCCGCCGTCGCCAGGCCGTCGGCACTTAGCGCCGCGCCGGCGGTCAGCATCGCCGCCAGCCGCGGCTCGCATCCCAGCGCGGCCATCTGGCGCCCCGGTGCGGTAAGTTTGCCACCGTCATCCGTGGCCCCCAGCCGGTGCAACAGCGCCCTGGCCGCCGCCAATGCGGCGGCAGGAGGCGCATCCAGCCAGGTCAGCTGCGCCGGGTCGTGGCAACCCCACTGCAGCAACTCGAGCCAAAAGCCGGTGAGATCGCTCTGTAAAATGTCCGGTTCGGCGTGTTCCGCCGCGCGCTCCGCCTGTTCTTTGGCGAACAGATGCCAGCAAATGCCCGGCTCCAGACGCCCGGCGCGCCCGGCGCGCTGCACCATCGAGGCCTGACTGATGCGCTGCGTCGCCAGCCGCGTCAAACCGTTGCGCACGTCGTAACGCGCCACGCGTTCCAGGCCGCTGTCCACCACCAGCCGAATGCCCTCGATCGTCAGGCTGGTTTCAGCGATGTTGGTCGCCAGCACCACCTTGCGGCGGCCAACCGCCGCCGGCTGAATCGCTTTTTGCTGCTGCGCCAGAGGCAGCGCGCCATACAGCGGGCAAAGATCGGTATCGCTCGCCACCTCGCCGGTCAATCGCTCCAGCACCCGATTGATCTCCGCCACGCCCGGCAGGAACAGCAGCAAAGACCCCGGCTGTTCGGCCAGCAGGCGCTTCACCGCCGCCGCTACACCATCCTCCAGCCGCTGATGGCTGGCTAACGGCTGATATAAACGTTCAACCGGGAAGCTGCGCCCCTCGGACACCACCACCGGCGCTGCCGGCAGCAGCTGCGACAGGCGCGCGTTGTCCAGGGTGGCCGACATGATCAGCAGTTTCAGATCGTCGCGCAGCCCTTGCTGCACGTCGAGCAGCAGCGCCAGCGCCAAATCGGCCTGCAGGCTGCGTTCGTGGAACTCATCGAGGATCACCAGCGACACGCCCTGCAGTTCGGCGTCCTGCTGCAGCATGCGGGTGAGAATGCCTTCCGTCACCACTTCCAGCCGGGTCTGCGGCCCGCTTTTACTCTCGGCGCGCATGCGGTAGCCCACGGTCTGGCCGGGCTCCTCCCCCAGTTGCTGCGCCAGGCGATAAGCGACGTTTTTCGCCGCCAGCCGCCGCGGCTCCAGCATGATAATGCGCCCCGGCAACCCGGCCTTAGCCAGGATCTGCAGCGGCAACCAGGTGGATTTACCGGCGCCGGTCGGGGCGTGCAACAGTACCTGAGGAGCGGACTGCAACGCAGCCAGCAACTCATCAAGCACCGCGCTGACGGGCAATGAAGACACTGAACTCTCCGTGGTGGTTAACGTTAAACGGCGTACAGTGTAGCATTAGCTTTGCCCCCGTAGCCTTTCAAACTGCGGCGCCGTTAGCTATAGTACGGAGCTCGTCCAGGCGTCCCGCTTCGCGCGAGGCCGCTGCAAGCCGCATTCAAATCTGTTCCTGACGGATTTGTCATTATTTACCGAGCCCCCATGTCCAATTCGCGCCGCCTGTTTTTCGCCCTGTCCTTGCCTGATGCCCTGCAACAGCAGGTGATCCGCTGGCGCGCCGAGGCGTTTGCGCCGGAGGCCGGCCGGCCGGTGGCGGCGGCTAATTTGCACCTGACGCTGGCGTTTCTCGGCGAAGTCACCGCGCAGAAAGAGCTGGCGCTGCGCAAACTTGCCGGCCGCATCGTGCAACCCGGCTTCAGCATGCGGCTCGACGATCTCGGCCATTGGCCGCGCCCCGGCGTGGTCTGGCTCGGCACCCGCCGCGCGCCGCGCGGGCTATTGCAGCTGGCCGAACTGCTGCGTTCGCAGGCCGCCCGCAGCGGCTGCCATCAAAGCGCGTTGCCGTTCCATCCGCACATCACGCTGCTGCGCGCCGCCACCCAGCCGGTGGCGATCCCGCCGGCGACGCCGGGCTGGGCGTTCAGCGCCGACGCCTTTTCCTTGTATGAGTCGGTGTTCGAAAACGGGCGCACCCGTTACCAACACCTCGAACAGTGGCCGCTGGCCACGCAGGCATCCGCATGATTTTCTCTCCACCGCTGCGTTCCGCCACGCTGATAAAACGTTACAAACGCTTTCTGGCGGACGTGATCACCCCGGAAGGGGAAACCTTTACGCTGCACTGCGCCAATACCGGCGCCATGACCGGCTGCGCCACGCCCGGCGACACCGTTTGGTACTCCACGTCGGACAACCCCAAGCGCAAATACGCCCACAGCTGGGAACTGACCCATACCCAACAGGGGCACTGGATCTGCGTCAACACCCTGCGCGCCAACGCGCTGGTGCGCGAGGCAATTGAACACAATTTAATCAATGAATTATCCGGTTACAGTAAAATCAGCGGCGAAGTGAAATACGGCGGTGAAAACAGCCGTATCGATTTGTTATTACAGGCAGAAAATCGGGTTAACTGCTATATTGAAGTTAAGTCAGTCACATTACTGCAACAACAACGTGGTTACTTTCCTGATGCGGTAACGCTCAGAGGGCAAAAGCACCTGCGTGAGTTGCTCAGCGTGGTTGAAAGCGGGCAACGGGCGGTGTTGTTCTTTGCCGTGTTACACAGCGGTATTGAGCAGGTCGCACCGGCACATCATATAGATGAGCGCTATGCGGCGCTGTTGGCACAGGTCCGGCAGTTGGGAGTGGAAGTGGTTTGCTACGGGGCAAAGTTATCACCTGACGGTATTTATCTCTGCGATAAGCTGCCGTTTTTTATCGATTAGCGCGGTCGGGTCCCTATAAATAGACAACCGGCCAGCACGATCGCCAAATACGCCCTCCTTCACACGATTGTCAAGCGGGCGACAGGAATAATTGCCAACCTACCTTCCTTCTGTTATTTATAGCGGCCTGTTTTTCCCCCGCATTGGGGATTCGATAGTGCGTGTGTATGTAGGAGAAGCAACATGCAAGAAGGGCAAAACCGTAAAACCTCGTCCTTGAGCATTCTCGCCATCGCTGGGGTGGAGCCGTACCAAGAGAAGCCGGGCGAAGAGTACATGAACGACGCCCAGTTGTCGCATTTCAAGCGCATTCTTGAAGCGTGGCGCAACCAGCTCAGGGACGAAGTGGACCGTACTGTATCGCATATGCAAGAAGAGGCAGCCAACTTCCCTGATCCGGCCGACCGTGCTACTCAGGAAGAAGAGTTCAGCCTTGAACTGCGTAACCGTGACCGTGAACGCAAACTGATCAAAAAGATCGAGAAAACGCTGAAGAAAGTGGAAGACGATGATTTCGGCTACTGCGAATCTTGCGGCGTGGAGATCGGCATTCGTCGCCTCGAAGCGCGTCCGACCGCCGATCTGTGCATCGACTGCAAGACGCTGGCTGAGATCCGCGAAAAGCAGATGGCCGGCTAATACCGTTGTTACCGCTGCGGCGTGCGCACCCGCGTGCGCCGCACAGAGAAAAGGGAACCACTCCCCTCTGATATGCAAGAAAGTCATTATGTGGGGCGCTTTGCCCCATCGCCTTCCGGGGATCTGCATTTCGGTTCGCTGATTGCCGCTCTGGGAAGCTACCTTCAGGCTCGCGCCCAACGCGGGCAGTGGCTGGTTCGCATCGAAGATATCGACCCGCCGCGCGAAGTCCCCGGCGCCGCCGCTCGCATCCTGTCCGCGCTGGAACATTATGGTCTCCACTGGGACGGCCAGGTCATCTATCAATCCCAACGTCACGACGCCTATCGCGCCGCGCTGGATCTGTTGCAGCGTCAGGGGCTCAGCTATTACTGCACCTGCACCCGCAGCCGCATCCAGCAGATCGGCGGATTGTACGACGGCCACTGCCGCGACTTGCAGCTCGGCCCGCAGGGCGCCGCCATCCGCTTGCGCCAGACCGCGCCCGTTTACGGGTTCCACGATCGCCTGCAGGGAGAATTGCACGCCGATCCGGCGCTGGCGGGGGAAGACTTTATCATTCGCCGTCGCGACGGGCTGTTCGCCTACAACCTGGCGGTAGTGATCGACGACCATTTTCAGGGCGTGACCGAGATTGTGCGCGGCGCCGACCTGATCGAACCGACGGTGCGCCAAATTGCCCTCTATCGCCAGCTGCAGACGCCGGTGCCTACCTATGTGCATCTGCCGCTGGCGCTGGGCGCCAACGGCATCAAGCTGTCGAAGCAAAACCATGCGCCGGCGTTGCCCGTAGGCGATCCGCGCCCGGTGCTGATCGCCGCGCTGAAATTTCTGCGCCAACCGCTGCCGGAAAGCTGGCAAGATCTTGACCTGCCATTATTATTGAGCTGGGCGGTCGCACATTGGCGGTTGGAAAACGTGCCGCGTCAGGAGGCTATCCCTCTGGATGAAAACACGCCGGCATTCTCAAAGGAGCCATGGTGAGCTATGATTAGCCGCTATTTTTTGTTAGCTCCATTTTTATCAGTCACTATCGAGGTGTACCATTTTTACCCGAGTAGCCAACTTCTGTCGTAAGGTACTGACCCGCGATGACAAGCTGCCCCGCGACGACGCGGCGGCCGGCGATAAAAACGTAGTCCGCGAAGAGCGTGCCGCGGCGCCAAGCCGCCCTGCGCCGCAGCCGCGCGCCGCCGATAACGGCAGCAACGCCCCTGCCCGCCGCTCAACGCCGCGCAAGCGTCCGCCTTTTCCTATCGCCGAGAGCAACGACTCGATGACCGTGATCCCGCGCGAACAGCACTCGATTTCCCGCAAAGACATCAGCGAAAATGCGCTGAAAGTGCTTTACCGCCTGAACAAGTCCGGCTACGAAGCCTATCTGGTCGGCGGCGGCGTGCGCGATCTATTGCTCGGCAAAAAGCCGAAAGACTTCGACATCACCACCAACGCCACGCCGGAGCAAGTGCGCAAGTTGTTCCGCAACTGCCGCCTGGTCGGCCGGCGCTTCCGCCTGGCACACGTGATGTTCGGGCCGGAAATCATCGAAGTGGCCACCTTCCGCGGCCACCACGAACAGAACCCGGAATCCGACAAGAACTCGTCTCAGCAGGCGCAAAACGGCATGCTGCTGCGCGACAACATCTTCGGTTCGATCGAGGAAGACGCCCAGCGCCGTGACTTCACCATCAACAGCCTGTACTACGGCGTGGCGGATTTCACCCTGCGCGATTACGTCGGCGGCCTGAACGATCTGAAACAGGGCGTGATTCGCCTGATCGGCGATCCGGAAACCCGCTACCGCGAAGATCCGGTGCGCATGCTGCGCGCGGTGCGCTTCGCCGCCAAGCTGGATATGCGCATCAGCGAAGAGACCGCCGAGCCGATCCCGCGCCTGGCCTCGCTGCTGCATGAGATCCCGCCGGCGCGCCTGTTCGAAGAATCCCTCAAGCTGCTGCAGGCCGGTTACGGTTTCCAGACCTACCTGAAGCTGTGCGAATACCAGCTGTTCCAACCGCTGTTCCCGCTGATCGCCCGCAACTTCACGCCGAACCACGATACGCCGATGGAGCGCATTCTGGTGCAGGTGTTGAAGAACACCGATCACCGCCTGCAGAACAACATGCGCGTCAACCCGGCGTTCCTGTTTGCCGCCATGCTGTGGTACCCGCTGCTGGAGCACGCGCAGAAGCTGGCGCAGGAAAGCGGCCTGGCCTACTACGACGCCTTCGCGCTGGCGATGAACGACGTACTCGACGAGCAGTGCCGCTCGCTGGCCATCCCGAAACGCATCACCACGCTGGTACGCGATATCTGGCAGCTGCAGCTGCGCCTGTCCCGCCGCCAGGGCAAACGCGCGCACAAGTTGATGGAACACCCGAAATTCCGCGCCGCCTATGATCTGCTGGCGCTGCGTGCGGAAGTGGAAGACAATCAGGAGATGCTGCGTCTGGCCGAGTGGTGGGGCGAGTTCCAGGACGCCACGCCGGCGCGGCAGAAAACCATGCTGAGCACCCTGGGGGACGATCCGGCGCCGCGCCGCGCGCGTCAACGCCGCCCTCGCCGCCGGGCACCGCGTAAAGAAGGGGCATAATGATCCGCGTTTATATCGCGCTGGGCAGCAACCTGGCGCAGCCGCTGCAACAGGTTAAAGCCGCACTGGAGGCGCTGGAGCATCTCCCGCGCACCCGGCTGGTCACCTGTTCTTCGTTTTACCGCACCAAGCCGCTGGGGCCGCAAAACCAGCCGGACTTTCTCAACGCGGTGGTGGCGCTGGATACCCTGTTGCCGCCCGAACAGCTGCTCGACCATACCCAGGCGATAGAACGCAATCAGGGGCGCGTGCGCAAGGATGAACGCTGGGGGCCGCGCACGCTCGATCTGGACATCATGCTGTACGGCGACAAGGTGATCCATACCGAGCGCCTGACGGTGCCGCATTACGGCCTGAAAGAGCGCGAATTCATGCTCTACCCGCTGGCGGAAATCGCTCCCGATCTGATTTTCCCCGATGGCGAGCCGCTCGCCAGCTGCCTCAAGCGCGTGCCGGAAAACGGCATGGCGCTGTGGCATCAACCACAGCCCAAGTCCTGACCCGCCTACAGCGTCAGCCGCGCAACGAACCCGCCCGGCGGGCGATTGGCAAAGCCGATCTGTAAACCATGCAATCCGGCGATACGCTGCACGATCGAGAGGCCCAGCCCGCTGCCGGTTTGCTCCTGCCCCGGCGGGCGATAGAAACGTTCTCCGAGCCGCGCCAGATGCTCCGTGGTGACCCCCGGACCGTCGTCCTCCACCGTCAGCGAGCGTTCGCTCAGCGTCACGGTGACGACGCCGCCCTGCGGGGTATAGCGCACCGCGTTGTCCAGCAAGTTGCGCAATAGCAGCGACAGCAGCAAGGTTTCCCCCTGACGCGGCGGCGGCGTTCCCTGATGTTCATAGCGCAGCGTCACGCCCGCCGCATGGGCCTGCCGATCCTGCTCCGCCAGGGTCATCGTCACCAGTTCGTTCCAGTCGATCGGCGCCAGTTCGGCCAGATCCGACAGCGAATCCAGCCGCGACAGCGTCAGTAGCTGATCCACCAGCCGGGTGGCGCGATCGATGCCGACCGTAAGATTGTCCAGCGCGTGCTCGCGCATCGGCGCATCGTCCCCCGCCAGTTGAACCACTTCGGTCTGCACCCGCAGCGCCGCCAGCGGGCTGCGCAACTCGTGCGCGGCATCGGAGGTGAAACGCCGCTCCCGCACCAGCAACGCGTTGATGCGAGCGAACAGCGCATTGAGCGCATCCACCAGCGGACGCACCTCGGTCGGCACCTGGCGCGCGTCCAACGGCGTCGCGTCATCGGGCGCGCGCCGGCGCAAACCGGCCGCCACCGCGCGCAGCGGCCGCAGCTCGCGCCCGACCATCAGCGCGATCAGCAGCATCAGCACCGGCAGCGTCGCCAGCCAGGGCACCAGCTGGCCAGTCACCATGCCCAGCGCCATATCGCGCCGGTAATCCCACTCCTGGCCGACCACGATGCGATAGCGCCCATCCGGGCTGGTCAGCCACAGCAGGCGCCAGCTGTCGTCATCGCCTTTGCGCTCGCCGTCGGTAAAACCTTCACGCTCCCCGTCAAACAGGAAATCGGCGCCATTCTCGCCGTCGTTGAGCAGCATCTTGCCTTGGCGATCGAAGATGGCGAACGCCAGCGCGTCGTCGTCCTGATCGCCACGCTTGCCGTGATGCACCAGCTTCTTGGTTTTCGGCAGGCTGCGCGCGCTTTCATCGGCCAGCAGATCGCCGAGGTTGGCGGTCGCCAGCCGTTTGGCGAACAGCATCTGCTGGGTGTCGAACACTTCATTGATGGTGTTGCGCGACATCAGCCAGGCCACCACGCTGGCGGTGCACCAGGTCATCAGCGCCAACAGGCTGAAGATCAGGATCAAACGCAGCCGCAGGCTGAGACGCTTCACGGCGCATCCCCTAGCGTGTAACCCACGCCGTGAATGGTGCGGATGAAGCCGTTGCCCAGCTTGCGCCGCAGGTGGTGAATATGCACCTCCACCGCGTTGCTGCTCACCTCGTCGTCCCAGTTGTACAGCTTCTCCTGAATCAACGGCCGCGCCAGCACCCGCCCCTTGTTGTGCAGAAACAGCTCCAGCACCGCCAACTCGCGCGGCGTCAGCGTCACCGGCTCGCCGTTGCAGCTCACGCTGCGGGTGGCGCTGTCAAACACCACGTTGCCGTGCGTCAGCTGCGGCATCAGTTGGCCGTGGCGACGGCGGATCAGCGCCTGCAGGCGCGCCGCCACTTCGGCCAGCGCGAACGGCTTGCACAGATAATCGTCGGCGCCGCTTTGCAGACCGCTGACCCGCTGCTCCAGCGCATCGCGGGCGGTGAGGATCAGCACCGGCACGTCCTGCCCGGCCTGGCGCCACTGGCGCAGCAGATCCAGGCCATCGAGGCCCGGCAGGCTGAGATCGAGGATCACCGCGTCGTACGGCGCGCTGTCCAGCGCATTTTTGCCGACGGCGCCGTCGGTGAACCAGTCCAGATTGAAGCCGAGTTTGGTCAGCCCGGCCTTGATGCCGTCCCCGATCAGTTTGTCATCTTCGATCAGCAGAATTCGCATGAGTATCCCTTTTCAGTCATTGCGCCATTGCACCACAAGGTTCTTAAGAACCGCTTAAGCATGGCGATCCGCGCTACCCACCCCGATCGGGTTACAGTAGAATGGCTGCACTTTTTTGCAGCCTGGGCCTGCGCAAGCCGCACGCCCCGTTTCAGGAGACGTTGTGATGAAACCCACCACCGTGACCCACTTGCGCCAGTGCAAACAGGAGCAACGCAAGTTTGCTACCCTTACCGCCTACGATGCCAGCTTTGCCAAACTGTTTGAAGAGCAAGGCATCAAAGTCCTGTTGGTGGGCGATTCGCTGGGCATGACGCTGCAGGGCCACGACTCCACGCTGCCGGTCACCGTCGCCGACGTAGCCTACCACACGCGCGCCGTGCGCCGCGGCGCGCCGGCCTGCCTGCTGCTGGCCGATCTGCCGTTCATGAGTTACGCCACCCCGGAGCAGACCTTCGCCAACGCCGCCGAGCTGATGCGCGCCGGCGCCAACATGGTGAAACTGGAAGGCGGCAGTTGGTTGTGCGACACGGTGAAAATGCTTGCCGAGCGCGCGGTGCCGGTGTGCGGCCACCTGGGCCTGACGCCGCAGTCGGTCAACGTGTTCGGCGGCTATAAGGTGCAAGGGCGCGACGAACTGGCCGCCAAACAGCTGCTGCAGGATGCGCAGAATCTGGAGCTGGCCGGCATTCAGTTGCTGGTGCTGGAATGTGTGCCGACCGAGCTGGCGCGCCAGATCACCGAAGCGCTGTCCATTCCGGTCATCGGCATCGGCGCCGGCAACGGCACCGACGGCCAGATCCTGGTGATGCACGACGCCTTCGGCATCACCGGCGGCCACACGCCGAAGTTCGCCAAGAACTTCCTGGCGCAGAGCGGCGATATCCGCACGGCGGTGCAGCACTACATTCAGGAAGTGGAACAAGGCCTCTACCCGGCGGCTGAACACTCTTTTAACTAAGCGATGGTTCCAGGAGTCACCCAATGATTATTATCGAAACCCTGCCGATGCTGCGTCAGCAGATCCGCCGCTGGCGCCAGGAAGGCAAACGCATCGCGCTGGTGCCGACCATGGGCAACCTGCACGACGGCCATATGACGCTGGTCGATGAAGCGCGCGCCCGCGCCGACGTGGTGGTGGTGAGCATCTTCGTCAACCCGATGCAGTTCGATCGGCCGGACGATCTGGCGCGCTACCCGCGCACGCTGCAGGAAGACAGCGAGAAGCTGACCCGCCGCGGCGTCGATCTGGTGTTCGCGCCAGCCCCGGCTGCAGTCTATCCGCAGGGGCTGGAGCAGCAGACTTACGTCGACGTGCCGGGCATCTCCAGCATCCTGGAAGGCGCAAGCCGGCCGGGCCACTTCCGCGGCGTTTCCACCATCGTCAGCAAGCTGTTTAACCTGGTGCAACCTGACTTGGCCTGCTTCGGCGAGAAAGATTACCAACAGCTGGCGCTGATCCGCAAAATGGTGGCGGACATGGGTTACGACATCGACATCGTTGGCGTGCCGACCGTGCGCGCCAAAGACGGCCTGGCCCTCAGCTCGCGCAACGGCTACCTGACCGCCGAAGAGCGCAAGGTCGCGCCGCAGCTGAGCAAGATCATGAACGCGCTGGCGCAGCAGTTGGCCAATGGCGAGCGCCATATCGAAACGCTGCTGGAACAGACCGCCGAGCAGCTGCGCGCCGCCGGCTTTACGCCGGATGAACTGTTTATTCGCGACGCCGACAGCCTGCAGCCGCTGACGGTGGACAGCCAACGGGCGGTGGTGCTGATGGCCGCCTGGCTGGGCAAGGCGCGTCTTATCGACAACCAGCAGGTCGACCTGACGCTGTAAGCCGTTTTTTATACTGTCGTCACCCTTGGCCGCTGACCATTGGTAGACAATGGCGGAGCAATCGGTGACGATAGAGATTGCAGGGATGCAGGAGAGATGTTCAACCCCAGCGCCTGTGAAGGCCGATATTCAGTTAGGTAAAGCTATGATACGTACTATGCTGCAAGGCAAGCTGCATCGCGTCAAAGTCACTCAGGCTGACTTGCACTATGAAGGGTCCTGCGCCATCGACCAGGATTTCCTGGAGGCCGCCGGCATTCTGGAATATGAAGCGATCGATATTTACAACGTGGATAACGGCCAGCGCTTCTCCACCTACGCCATCGCCGCCGAGCGCGGTTCGCGCATCATTTCGGTTAACGGTGCCGCCGCGCGCTGCGCCTGCGTGGGCGACAAACTGATCATCTGCTCCTATGTGCAAATGACCGACGCCGACGCCCGCCAACACCACCCGAAAGTCGCCTATTTCGAAGGTGACAACAACCTGCAGCGCAAGGCGAAAGCCGTGCCGGTTCAGGTCGCCTGACACTAAAACGGGCGCCTTGCGCGCCCGTTCTTCCTTACTGCACCACCACCGTGCCCGGCTTGTTGGCTATCCGATCCGCCATGGTCTGGATCGAGTCGGTGCGCAGAATATACAGCCGCTTCAGCGTATAGGGGTTATCCCCCGGCTTCACCTTGCCCTGCACCGTGGTCACCGCCAAATGGAAACCGGCGTCCTGCGCCGCCTGGATCGCCCGCTGGTTATAGCCGCCGAACGGGTAGGACAGATACAGCACGTGCGGGTTAAACTGCGACAGCGCGCGGCGCGAGCGCTCAAAATCGAACTCGATATTGTGCAGCGAACGGCTCAGCAAAATCGGCTGGCGATTGCCGTCGGTGCGGTGCAGGAAGTGAGTGTGCGACTGCACGTCGAACACGTCCTGAATCTGCTTCAGCTCCGAGACGCTCATAAACTGCAGCGAGTCCGGGTTCCATTTCTGCGGGTGGCGTTTGATGCGCGAAGAGATGATGAACGCCGTGGCGCGGAAACCGTAATCCTTCAGCACCGGGTAAGCGTAGCGATAAACCGATTTCAGCCCGTCGTCGAAGGTCAGCACGATCGCCTTGCCCGGCAGGTTGATCTGGTTCTTCAGGTAGGCTTCCAGCTGATACAGCGAAATGGTGTCGTAGCCCGCTTGCTTCAGGTAGGTCATCTGGTTGCTGAACGCCACGTCTGAGGTGGTGGTCGAGGTGTGGCGAAAGCGCTTGTTCTCTTCGTTTTTCAGCAGATGATGATAGGTCAGCACCGGTATGCCGCTATCTATCTCGCAGTCCAGCTCATTGACAAACCCCAGCCGCTCGCCGATGTTGACCTCGTACCAGGTGTTGTTCAGGCGATCCTTCAGCTTGCCGATGATCGGATAGCGCAGGTTGCCTTCCAGCGTGCCCAAGACCTCGCTGTCCTTGTCCGCCGCGGTATAAACGTCGATCGTTTTTTGGGTGATCAGATTCTGGTTGGTCAGCGGTTTATTCAGCTCGCCCAGATCGTCTTGTACCTTGCGCGACTTCTTCAGTTCGCGCACGTCATCTTTATCGATAAAGCCGGTACCGTGCCCGAATTTGAATTCGTAGTATTCCGCATCCGCCGGGAACACCTGGATCAGCTGCCCGCGCTTCACTTCTCCTACCGGGATCACATGCTCGCCCACCAACGCATAGACTTCGCTATCGCGCTGCGCTTCCATGTATTCAGATTTTACCGCGCCGTCTTCCGACAGCAGATTCGCCAGGCTCACAGGGGAAACCAACGACATCAGAATGCCGAGGAAACCAGCCGCTAACGTGTATTGAGGCCGCATGATGATGTTCTACTTACGAGTGCGTAATGACTAAAGTGAAGGAAATGTGGAGCGCCAGCATAGCACGATTTGAACAACGGGGAACTAGCGGTTATTTGAGCAATTCTATTGATTTACGCGCCGCCTGCGCCAAATCAAGAAAAGCGCCCCCACCGGAAAAGTGGGGGCGCGATACCATCAGCTGCGCAGGCCGCGGCCGCGCTCGATCAGGTACCAGGACAGCAGGTAAAACACCGCGATAAACGCCAGCAGCACCGCCATGGTGAACGCCAGCGGCACGTCGTTGATGCCGAGGAAACCGTAGCGGAAACCGCTGATCATATAGACGATGGGGTTCAGCTTGGACACCGCCTGCCAGAATGGCGGCAGCAGCGACAGCGAGTAGAACACCCCGCCCAGGTAGGTCAGCGGCGTCAGCACGAAGGTCGGGATCAGGCTGATATCGTCGAAGGTGGTGGCGAACACCGCATTGATCAGCCCCGCCAGCGAGAACAGGATCGCCGTCAGCAGCAGCGTCAGCGCAATCACCCACCAGGCGTGCACCTGCAGCGGCACAAAGAACAGCGAGATGATGGTCACCAGCACGCCGACGCAGATGCCGCGCGCCACGCCGCCGCCGACATAGCCGGCGATCACCACGTGGGTCGGCACCGGCGCCACCAGCAGTTCCTCAATGTTGCGCTGGAATTTGGCGCTGAAGAACGACGAGGCAACGTTGGCATAGGAGTTGGTGATCACCGCCATCATGATCAGGCCAGGCACGATGAACTGCATGTAGCTGAAGCCGTGCATATCGCCAATGCGCGAGCCGATCAGATTGCCGAAGATGATGAAGTACAGCGTCATGGTGATCACCGGCGGCACCAGGGTCTGGATCCAGATGCGCGCGAACCGGTTCACCTCTTTGGCCCAGATGCTCTGCAAGGCCACCCAATACAAACGCGTCATGCTTTTTCTCCATTGCCGTTAACCAGGGTGACAAACAGTTCTTCCAGGCGGTTCGCCTTGTTGCGCATGCTCAGCACCTGCACGCCCTGCGCGCTCAGTTGGGTGAACAGCCCGTTCAGCCCCTGCTCGCGCATCACTTCCACTTCCAGCGTTGAGGTATCCGTCAGGCGGCTGTGGTAACCGTCCAGCTTCGGCAACGGGCTCTTCGCCGCCAAATCGAGGATGAAGGTTTCCGACTTCAGCTTGGCCAGTAGCCCCTTCATCGAGGTGTTTTCCACCAGCTCCCCGTTCTGGATGATGCCGATATTGCGGCACAGCATCTCCGCCTCTTCCAGATAGTGGGTGGTGAGGATAATGGTGGTGCCCTGGGCGTTCAGCTCTTTCAGGAAGCCCCACATCGAGCGACGCAGCTCGATGTCCACCCCGGCGGTCGGCTCATCGAGGATCAGCAGCTTCGGCTGATGCATCAACGCGCGGGCGATCATCAGGCGGCGCTTCATGCCGCCGGACAGCATGCGGGCGCGCTCGTTGCGCTTGCCCCACAGATCCAGCTGATTGAGGTATTTTTCAGCGCGCGCCATCGCTTCACGCCGCGTGACGCCGTAGTAACCCGCCTGGTTCACCACGATCTGCAACACGGTCTCGAACGGGTTGAAGTTGAACTCCTGCGGCACCAGGCCGAGCTGGCGCTTGGCGTTGACGATGTCTTTATCGATGTCGTAACCGAACACCCGCACGCTGCCGGCCGTTTTGTTCACCAGCGAGCTGATGATGCCGATGGTGGTGGATTTTCCGGCGCCGTTTGGCCCCAGCAGGGCATAAAAATCCCCCGCTTCGACGCTCAGGTCGATACCGCGCAGCGCCTTGACGCCACCGGCGTAAGTCTTGGTCAGCTGCGCTAATTCCAGTGCATAATTCATATGTAAAATAGTACCTTATGACGATGAGTATGCCGCCGCGCCCCTGTTTGCGAGGCTTGAAACACTAACGATAATCCTAGCATCGGCGACGTTTTCACTGAGTCGAATCCGTGCGGAAAATGAGGCTGCACCACTGTTCCGATTTCCAAAGTGTGACGCTTACCCTATATTACCCCAACGCAATCTGTCCGTTACGGGTCAATCACCTCCATGAAAGAAATCGAAGAGCTTATCGCCAACAACCAGGCCTGGTCGGCCAACATCAGCCAGGAAGACCCGGAATTTTTTGAACGTTTAGCCCAGGCGCAAAAGCCCCGCTTCTTATGGATTGGTTGCTCTGACAGCCGCGTTCCCGCAGAACGCCTGACCGGCCTCGAGCCGGGTGAACTGTTCGTCCATCGCAACGTGGCGAACCTCGTTATCCACACCGATCTTAACTGCCTGTCGGTGGTGCAGTATGCGGTAGATGTGCTGGAAGTCGAACACATCATCATTTGCGGCCATCTGGGCTGCGGCGGCGTGCAGGCGGCGGTGGAAAACCCGGAGCTGGGGTTGATCGACAACTGGCTGCTGCACATTCGCGATCTGTGGTACAAGCACAGCTCGCTGCTGGGCGAGCTGCCGCCGGAGCAGCGTTTCGACATGCTGTGCGAGATCAACGTCATTGAGCAGGTATACAACCTGGGCCACTCCACCATCATGCAGTCCGCGTGGAAGCGCGGCCAGAAGGTGATGATCCACGGTTGGGTGTACGGCATTCAGGACGGCCGCCTGCGCGATATGGAAGTGCTGGCGACCAGCCGCGAGAGCCTGGAGATGGGCTACCGCAAAGCGATAGCCAAACTGAAGCAGGATAAAGGCATATAACCCCGCCGCGGGCGCGGCTGGCCGCGCCCCACATTAATTACTCGTCCAGCAGCACCACTTTGCCGACGTACGGCAGGTGACGGTAGCGCTGAGCGTAGTCGATGCCATACCCCACCACGAACTCATCCGGGATCGAGAAGCCGACATATTCGACCGGCACCTGCACTTCACGGCGCTCAGGCTTGTCCAGCAAGGTGCAAATCGCCAGCGATTTCGGCCCGCGCAGCGCCAAAATCTCGCGCACTTTGTTCAGCGTGTTGCCGGAATCGATGATGTCTTCCACGATCAGCACGTCTTTGCCGCGAATGTCTTCGTCCAGATCCTTGAGGATCTTCACGTCGCGAGTAGTGGACATGCCGCTGCCGTAGCTGGAGGCGGTCATAAAGTCGACTTCGTGCGGCACGTCGATGGCGCGGCAGAGATCGGCCATGAACATGAAGGAGCCGCGCAGCAGCCCGACCAGCACCATGTCGCTGCCGCTGTCGCGGTAATGTTCGGTGATCTGGCGGCCAAGTTCGGCGATACGGGTCTTAACTTCCTGCTCGGAAATCATTACGTCTACAGTGTGTTTCATAGTATTCAGGTCAGTTGCCGGAAGAAAGGCGCAGAGTTTAGCATAGCCTTTCGCCGGTGGCGACGCGAGCGCGCCGCCACCTGAGCGACGGGCCGCGATCATTCGCCGACGGTGAAGCCCATCATCATGCCGGTATCTTCGTGCTCCAGCAGGTGGCAGTGGGCCATGTACGCATGTTCGCTGCTGGCCGGATGGTCGAAGCGCACCAGCACTTCGCTGCGCCACCCTTCGACGCGCACCGTGTCCTTCCAGCCGCTGCGATGCGCCGCCGGCGGTTTGCCATTTTCCGACAGGATACGGAACTGGGTGCCGTGAATATGGAACGGGTGCAACATCATGTCGCCCTCGCCGGAAATGGTCCACTTCTCATACTGGCCCCGTTTGGCGGCGAACATCGGCTTGGTCATGTCGAAGGCCTTGCCGTTGATCATGTTGCCGTGGCTGAAGTCGAACGGTTTGGCTTTACCCTGCGCGCCGCCGTGATCCATCCCGGCCATACTGCCATGATCCATGCCCTTCATGTTGCCGTGGTCCATGCCCTGCATGCCGCCCTTTTCCATGCCTTTCATGTTGCCGTGGTCCATGCCTTTCATGTCTCCACCGCCCATCGCGCCATGATTCATGCTCATGCCGGCCATCGCCTGGTGACCATAACGATCCATCAGCGCCTGCATGCCGAGCATATCCAGCTGCGGATCCATCATCAGCTGCAGCCAACGCTCCTGGATACCGGTGGTAGCGGGTAATGTCGGCAGCTTCACCAGGCTGTCCGGCATGGTTTTGATGCCCTGCGCCAGCGACGGCTGAATGCGCAACACCGGCAGCGGTTGATCGAACGGCGCCAGCGTCATACCCATCTGCTTCACCGGCAGCGTCACGATGTCGAACGCTTTCCCGTCGGAGGCATCCACCAGCACTTCAAAACGTTCGCCCATCAGCATCGGCAGCTCGGTCAGTTTCACCGGCTCCGCCAGGAAACCGCCGTCGCTGGCGATGACATACAGCGGACGGTTGTCACTGGCCGCCAGATTCAGCGAGCGGGCGTTGCAGCCGTTGAGGAAGCGCAGACGCAGCCAGCCGCGCGGCGCCAAATGTTGCGGATACTGCGCGCCGTTGGTGAACATGCGATCGCCAAACCAGCCCACCGCCGCGCTCATCACGTCCAGGCGGTATTCGATTTGTGCGTCTTTGCCCAACCGCTTATCTTGCAGGATCACCGGAATATCATCCTGCCCCCAGGTTTTCGGCAGCGGCAGTTTGGCGCTCTCCTCATCTTCCAGCAGCACCAGCCCCGCCAGCCCCATCATCACCTGGCTGCCGGTTTTACCGTGGGTATGCGGGTGGAACCAGCAGGTGGCCGCCGGTTGATCGACGGTGAAATTCACCGTGCGCGTCGCGCCGGGATGGATCAATGCCTGCGGGCCGCCATCGACGTCGCCGGGAATTTCCAGGCCGTGCCAGTGGACGGTGCTGGCCTCCGCCAGGCCGTTTTTGATATCGACCGTCACCGGCTGCCCACGCTGCAGCTTCACCGCCGGCCCGAGCAGCGCGCCGTTGAATCCCCAGGTTTTGGTGGCGGCGCCGGGCAACCAGCGGGTTTCCCCCGCCTGCAGCGCCAGCGCAATTTTTCCCTGCGCGTCCGGCGTCAACAACGGCGGCACCGGCAGGGCCGGCCGATCGGCCGCCCAGGCGGCCCGGCTCCATAACGGCAATGCGCTCGCAGCGCCCAGTGCGGCGGTTAATTTAATAAAATCACGGCGTAACATCGCTGACTCCCTTTTCTCAGTGACATAACTCAATGCCGCCAGCCTAAACCTTCCCCCTGGCGGAAGGTCAAGCCTTTCCTGGCGGTATTTTAAGCTATGCCTCACAATCAAGAGAATATGGCTGGCAAACGCAACGCCGGCCCGGCAGCAATAAAATTTGGTGCCTTTACAGGCAAGTGTGGTAACGTCAGCAAACGACAAACAGGCCTATTTCATGATGAAAAAAACAACGTTATCGATGCTGTTGCTGGCGATGCTGGGCTTCTCCAACGCCAGTCTGGCGCTGAATGAATCCGAGGCGGAAGATCTGGCCGATCTGACGGCGGTATTTATTTATTTGAAAAATGATTGCGGCTACAACGATTTGCCAAACGCGCAAATCAAACGCGCCATCGTCTATTTCGCGCAACAAAACCGCTGGGATTTGAGCAACTACAACAGCTTCAATATGAAGGCGCTGGGCGAAGACAGCTATCGCGATCTCAGCGGCATCGCCATTCCAACGCCCAAGAAGTGCAAATCGCTGGCGCGCGACTCTTTGAGCCTGCTGGCCTACGCCAACTAATTCCTTCCCCTTTCCCGCCCGCCTAACGCTCTCTCTGTCTGAAATTCAACCGTGCATCGCCAGGCAGAGTTAGCTATGATGTTGCGCCGATTTTTCATGGCTGTTATTACGGAGTTTCCCGCACATGACCCAGAAAGAAATTTGGTACGAAACGCTGCATACGGGCTTCGGCCAGTATTTCTCGGTAGAGAAGGTGCTGTACCGCGAGAAGACCGATCACCAGGATCTGGTGATCTTCGAGAACCCGGTGCTGGGGCGCGTGATGGCGCTCGACGGCGTGGTGCAAACCACCGAGCGTGACGAGTTCATCTATCACGAAATGCTGACCCACGTGCCGCTGCTGGCGCACGGCGCGGCGAAGAAAGTGCTGATCATCGGCGGCGGCGACGGCGGCATGCTGCGCGAAGTCAGCCGGCACCCTGGCGTGGAGCAGATCACCATGGTCGAGATCGACGCCGGTGTCGTCGAGTTCTGCCGCCAGTACCTGCCCAACCACAGCGCCGGCGCCTATGACGATCCGCGCTTCAAGCTGGTGATCGACGACGGCGTCAACTTCGTGAACCAAACCGACGAAACCTTCGATGTGATCATCTCCGACTGCACCGATCCGATCGGCCCCGGCGAAAGCCTGTTCACTTCGGCGTTTTATGAAGGCTGCGCCCGCTGCCTGAATGAGGGCGGCATTTTCGTCGCGCAGAACGGCGTCTGCTTCCTGCAACAGGACGAGGCGGTCAACAGCCACGCCAAACTGAGCCGCTACTTTACCGACGTCAGCTTCTATCAGGCGGCGATCCCGACCTATTACGGCGGCATCATGACCTTTGCCTGGGCGAGCCAGAACCCGGCGCTGCGCCAGCGCGATCTGCCTACTCTGCAACAGCGCTTTAACCAAAGCGGCCTACACTGTCGTTATTACAACCCGGCAATTCACGTCGGCAGTTTTGCCCTGCCGCAATATTTGCTCAATGCCCTGAACGTAACACGTTAAGCGAGAAGATAAAGGAGGTGGCCCAAATTGCATAAGCTAAAACTGCACGGCTTCAACAACCTGACCAAGAGCCTGAGTTTTTGTATTTACGATATTTGTTACGCCAAGACCGCGGACGACCGCGACGGCTATATCGCCTACATTGACGAACAATATAACGCCAACCGGCTGACCGAGATCCTGAGCGAAACCTGCTCGATCATCGGCGCCAATATTCTGAACATCGCGCGTCAGGACTACGAGCCGCAGGGCGCCAGCGTCACTATCCTGGTCAGCGAAGAGCCGATCGATCCGAAAGACGTCGATACGTCGGAGCATCCCGGCCCGCTGCCGAACACGGTCGTTGCGCACCTGGACAAGAGCCATATCTGCGTACACACCTACCCGGAAAGCCATCCGGAAGGCGGGCTATGCACCTTCCGCGCCGATATCGAGGTTTCGACCTGCGGCGTCATTTCGCCCCTCAAGGCGCTGAACTACTTAATTCACCAGCTGGAATCCGACATCGTCACCATGGACTATCGCGTGCGCGGTTTTACCCGCGACGTGAACGGCGTGAAACATTACATCGATCATGAGATCAATTCGATCCAGAACTTTATGTCGGAAGACATCAAGGCGCTGTATCACATGATGGACGTGAACGTTTACCAGGAAAATATCTTCCATACCAAGATGTTGCTGAAAGATTTCGATCTGAAGCACTACCTGTTCAACGCGGAACCGGAGGCGCTGAGCGCCGCCGAACGCAAGCAGATCACCGATCTGTTATGGAAAGAGATGCAGGAAATCTATTACGGCCGCAATATTCCGCATCTGTGATGGAAAGGGCGCGGCACGCCGCGCCCTGATGCTTAGTATTTCAGCATGAAAGAACGATAGGCCTTCAACACCAACAGGAAGTCCTCAACGCCGCAGAATGAGAGGCTTTCTTCGTCGTAGTAATTCATCCCCTCTTCCATTTCATCGCCCTCGAACTCCAGCTGATTGGCGCGGATCATCACTTCTTCACCATCCATCAGCAGCGTATATTCATGGCCTTCCAGCTGCCATTGACGTTCACTGCCTTTGACCTCGGCCGCACCGGCTTCAATCCGGTCCAGCAGGTTGAAATCGCCTTTGACTTCTTCGTTGATCCAGTGGCCAATCGCTTCATGCCCCATCGAAAATCTGACGATCACCTGACCGGTGACGTCACGCAGAAATTCGTAATCCATAGCATGCCCTCCTGAGCCCTTTTTCTTAGTGTAAACATAAATGGCGGACTAACTCAGTGAGCGCTCGCAAAGTTGGCAACTGAGCAAAATAAAACGGGAGGCCAAGGCCTCCCGTTAAACAGTTGCGCAATATAGCGGCTTACACGGCGGTTTGGAAGATCACGCCGTCGGCTTTTTCGGTGTACTGCCCCAGCTGGTCAAAGTTCAGGTAGCGGTAGGTATCCGCCGCCGTCTTATCGACCTGCGCCATATAGGTCTGGTACTCGTCCGGCGTCGGCAGGCGGCCCAGCAGGGACGCAACCGCAGCCAGTTCGGCTGACGCCAGATAGACGTTGGCACCGGTGCCCAGACGGTTCGGGAAGTTACGGGTCGAGGTGGAGACCACCGTCGCACCGTCCGCCACGCGCGCCTGGTTGCCCATGCACAGCGAGCAGCCCGGGATCTCGATACGCGCGCCGCTCTTGCCGAACACGCTGTAGTAGCCTTCTTCGGTCAGCTGAGCCGCGTCCATCTTGGTTGGCGGCGCCACCCACAAGCGGGTCGGCAGCTGGCCCTTGTGCTGATCCAGCAGCTTGCCGGCCGCGCGGAAGTGGCCGATGTTGGTCATGCAAGAACCGATGAACACTTCATCGATTTTGCTGTTGGCCACGTCGGACAGCAGGCGCGCATCGTCAGGATCGTTCGGCGCGCACAGGATCGGCTCTTTGATCTCGTTCAGATCGATGTCGATCACCGCCGCGTATTCCGCATCCGCATCGCCTTCCAGCAGCTGCGGATCCGCCAGCCATTTTTCCATGCCCTGAATACGGCGCTCCAGCGTACGGCGATCGCCGTAACCTTCGGAGATCATCCACTTCAGCAGCACGATGTTGGAGTTCAGGTACTCTTCGATCGGCGCCTTGTCCAGCTTGATGGTACAACCGGCGGCGGAACGTTCGGCGGACGCATCGGTCAGCTCAAACGCCTGCTCGACCTTCAGATCCGGCAGGCCTTCGATCTCCAGGATGCGGCCGGAGAAGATGTTTTTCTTGCCCTTCTTCTCGACGGTCAGCAAGCCTTGCTGGATCGCGTAGTAAGGGATGGCGTGCACCAGATCGCGCAGGGTGATGCCCGGCTGCATTTTGCCTTTGAAGCGCACCAGCACCGACTCAGGCATATCCAGCGGCATTACGCCGGTCGCGGCGGCAAACGCCACCAGGCCGGAACCGGCCGGGAAGGAGATGCCGATCGGGAAGCGGGTGTGGGAATCGCCGCCGGTGCCGACGGTGTCAGGCAGCAGCATACGGTTCAGCCAGGAGTGGATCACGCCGTCGCCCGGACGCAGCGAGACGCCGCCGCGGTTCATGATGAAGTCAGGCAGCGTGTGGTGCGTGGTCACGTCGACCGGTTTCGGGTACGCGGCGGTGTGGCAGAATGACTGCATGACCAGATCGGCGGAGAAGCCGAGGCAGGCCAGGTCTTTCAGCTCATCGCGGGTCATCGGGCCGGTGGTGTCCTGAGAACCGACGGAGGTCATCTTCGGTTCGCAGTATTCGCCAGGGCGAATGCCGGCGACGCCGCAGGCGCGGCCGACCATTTTCTGCGCCAGCGAGAAGCCTTTGCTGCTGGCGGCGACCGGTTTGGCGATACGGAACACATCGCTGTGCGGCAGACCCAGCGCTTCGCGCGCCTTGGTGGTCAGGCCGCGGCCGATGATCAGCGGGATACGGCCGCCGGCGCGCACTTCATCCAGCAGCACGTCGGTTTTCAGCTCGAAGTTGGCGATCAGCGCGCCGGTTTCGTGGTTGCGCACTTCACCTTTGTATGGGTAAACGTCGATCACGTCGCCCATGTTCAGCTCGGACACGTCCACTTCGATCGGCAAGGCGCCGGCATCTTCCATGGTGTTGAAGAAGATAGGCGCAATCTTGCCGCCCAGCACCACGCCGCCGCCGCGCTTGTTCGGCACGTGCGGGATGTCGTCGCCCATAAACCACAGCACGGAGTTGGTGGCGGATTTACGGGAAGAACCGGTGCCGACCACGTCGCCGACGTAGGCCAGCGGGAAGCCTTTTTTGTTCAGCAGCTCGATCTGTTTGATCGGGCCGACGCTGCCCGGCTGATCCGGCACGATGCCTTCACGTTCGTTTTTCAGCATCGCCAGCGCGTGCAGCGGGATATCCGGGCGCGACCAGGCGTCCGGCGCCGGAGAAAGGTCATCGGTGTTGGTTTCGCCGGTGACTTTGAACACGGTGACGGTGATCTTTTCCGCCAGCTCAGGGCGCGACAGGTACCATTCGGCGTCGGCCCAGGACTGCATGATCTGCTTGGCGTGCGGGTTACCGGCCTTGGCCTTCTCTTCCACGTCGTAGAAGTTGTCGAACATCAGCAGCGTGTGGGACAGCGCTTTCGCGGCGATAGGCGCCAGCGTTTCGTTATCCAGCGCTTCGATCAGCGGGTGAATGTTATAGCCGCCCTGCATGGTGCCTAACAGTTCAATGGCTTTCTCGGGGGTAACCAGGGGGGATGTCGCTTCACCTTTGGCGATGGCCGCCAGGAAACCTGCTTTGACGTAGGCGGCTTCGTCGACGCCCGGTGGAACACGGTTAATCAGCAGGTCTAACAGGAATTCTTCTTCGCCTTTTGGCGGATTCTTCAGTAGTTCGACCAGCGCGGCCATTTGGGTGGCGTCTAGCGGCTTAGGGGCGATGCCCTCAGCAGCACGCTCGGCTACGTGCTTACGGTATTCTTCTAGCACGACGTTCTCCTCGCTCTCATTGTCATTTATTGTGCCTGGCGTATATGCAAACCGAGTTTATACCCTTGGGGTTTCACTCTGTGGCTAGGCGATCGGCCCGTAAAGGCCCCGAAACGGTGATTGGGGCAAACAGACACGGTCAAACAGCGTTACAGCATGAAAGACTGATGGGTAGAGCGCACGGCGATATTGATGCCATCTATCCTGACGGGGCACTGCTGTCGATGTCCTGGACTGTAAGGTACAGTGCCCGGTTCCGCTCAGCCAGCATATCAGGATTTGAAACGGTTGTTAATTCGTTCACATAAAAGCAACATTAAATCTTTGCTGAATCGTTGAGCGCAGCGTAATCGGCTGCCGGACTAGCAGGGCATTATATCCATATAATTAGAATGGATATAAGCAGGGGGATCGGAATTTGGCGCAGCGGCCACAAAAAAACCGCTTTCTGAGTTTGGGCAAAAAAACGGCTCCTTGTCAGGAGCCGCTTGTTAACCGGTCAAACCAGCAGAATTACTTCTTCTTGGCTTTCGGGTTAGGCAGGTCGGTGATGCTGCCTTCGTAGATCTCCGCCGCCAGGCCCACGGATTCGTGCAGGGTCGGGTGAGCGTGGATGGTCAGCGCGATGTCTTCCGCGTCGCAGCCCATCTCGATAGCCAGACCGATTTCACCCAGCAGTTCGCCGCCGTTGGTGCCGACAATCGCGCCACCGATGATGCGGTGAGTTTCTTTGTCGAAGATCAGTTTGGTCATGCCGTCTGCACAGTCGGAAGCGATCGCACGGCCGGAAGCCGCCCACGGGAAGGTGGAGGTTTCGTAGCTGATGCCTTTCTCTTTCGCTTCTTTCTCGGTCAGACCCACCCATGCCACTTCCGGCTCGGTGTAAGCGATGGATGGGATCACTTTCGGATCGAAGTAGTGCTTCATGCCGGCGATAACTTCTGCGGCAACGTGGCCTTCGTGCACGCCTTTGTGCGCCAGCATCGGCTGACCGACGATGTCGCCGATAGCGAAGATGTGCGGCACGTTGGTGCGCAGCTGTTTGTCGACGTTGATGAAGCCACGCTCGTCAACTTCAACACCGGCTTTGCCGGCATCCAGCAGTTTGCCGTTCGGCACGCGGCCGATCGCCACCAGCACCGCGTCGTAACGCTGTGGTTCTGCCGGCGCTTTTTTACCTTCCATCGTGACGTAGATGCCGTCTTCTTTGGCTTCTACCGCGGTCACTTTGGTTTCCAGCATCAGGTTGAACTGCTTGCTGATACGTTTGGTGAAGACTTTCACCACGTCTTTATCTGCCGCCGGGATAACCTGATCGAACATCTCAACGACGTCGATCTGTGAACCCAGCGCATGGTATACGGTGCCCATTTCCAGGCCGATGATGCCGCCGCCCATAACCAGCAGACGCTCTGGGACGGTTTTCAGTTCCAGCGCATCGGTGGAATCCCACACGCGTGGATCTTCATGAGGAATGAATGGCAGTTGGATCGGACGAGAACCTGCAGCGATGATGGCGTTGTCGAAGTTGATGGTGGTTGGGCCGTTTTCGCCTTCAACAACCAGGGTGTTAGCGCCGGTGAACTTGCCCAGGCCGTTGACCACTTTCACTTTACGGCCTTTCGCCATGCCAGCCAGACCGCCGGTCAGCTGAGTGATGACTTTTTCTTTCCAGACGCGCACTTTGTCGATGTCGGTTTTCGGCTCGCCGAAAACGATGCCGTGTTCGGCCAGCGCTTTGGCTTCTTCGATCACTTTGGCAACGTGCAGCAGTGCTTTGGAAGGGATACATCCCACGTTCAGGCAAACCCCGCCCAGAGTGGAATAACGTTCAACCAGAACGGTTTCAAGACCTAAGTCAGCGCAACGAAAGGCTGCAGAGTAACCTGCCGGGCCCGCCCCAAGTACCACGACCTGAGTTTTAATTTCAGTACTCATCATGACCTCTTAATTGATTGTCCGGCGGGTCAGACGTCATTTTTATTGCTAATCGATCTCATAACGCCCTTCATCCACCGGGACGCTTACACCGCGAGCAGTTTACAGAATTGTTAATAATCTGCAAAGCGTGTTCGAGTGACCCGTGTCTCAACAATTTTGTCGAGTTATGCAAAATCCGACAAAACTGCTACAGAATCGTCAGGGGCGCAGCATGCTGCGCCCCTTTTGCATTACATCACCAGACGGCGAATGTCGGACAACATGTTGTTGATGATGGTGATGAAGCGCGCACCATCGGCACCGTCGATAACGCGGTGGTCGAAGGACAGCGACATCGGCATCATCAGGCGCGGCATGAACTCTTTACCGTTCCAGACCGGCTCCATCGCAGACTTGGAGACGCCCAGGATAGCCACTTCCGGCGCGTTGACGATCGGCGCGAAGTGAGTCGTCCCGATGCCACCCAGGCTGGAGATGGTGAAGCAGCCGCCCTGCATCTCGCCCGCGGTCAGCTTGCCGTCGCGCGCTTTCTTGGAGATGGTCATCAGTTCGCGAGACAGCTCGGTGATGCTCTTCTTGTTCACGTCCTTGAACACCGGAACCACCAGGCCGTTCGGGGTATCTACCGCCACGCCGATGTTGATGTATTTCTTCAGCGTCAGCTTCTGACCGTCTTCGGACAGCGAGCTGTTGAAGCGCGGCATCTGCTCCAGAGCGGCAGCAACGGCTTTCATGATGAACACGACAGGCGTGAACTTCACGTCCAGCTTGCGCTTGGCCGCTTCTTCGTTCTGCTGTTTGCGGAACGCTTCCAGATCGGTGATGTCGGTTTTGTCGAAGTGAGTCACGTGCGGGATCATCACCCAGTTGCGGCTCAGGTTCGCGCCAGAGATCTTCTGGATGCGACCCATTTCGACTTCTTCGATCTCGCCGAACTTGCTGAAGTCCACTTTCGGCCATGGCAGCATGCCTGGCAGACCGCCGCCGGCAGCGGCCGGGGCCGCTTCAGCGCGTTTCACCGCGTCTTTCACGTAAGCCTGAACGTCTTCGCGCAGGATGCGGCCTTTACGACCGGTGCCTTTCACTTTCGCCAGGTTAACGCCGAATTCACGCGCCAGACGACGAATGACCGGGGTCGCGTGCACGTATGCCGCGTTCTCGGCGAACTCGCCTTTGTCGTCAGCTTTCGCAGCCGGAGCGGCGGCTTTAGCAGCGGCCGGAGCCGGCGCAGCTTCCGCTTTAGCGGCTGGAGCGGCGGCAGCGGCAGGCGCAGCGCCTTCCACTTCGAACACCATGATCAGGGAGCCGGTTTTCACTTTGTCGCCGGTCGCGATCTTGATCTCTTTCACGGTACCCGCGAACGGTGCAGGCACTTCCATGGAGGCCTTGTCGCCTTCCACGGTGATCAGAGACTGCTCGGCGGCAACCTTGTCGCCCACCTTAACCATCACTTCGGTCACTTCGACTTCGTCGCCGCCGATATCCGGCACGGCGACGTCTTTGGCCGCAGAGGCCGCAGGCGCTGCAGCGGCGGCAGGAGCTTCAACCGCAGCCGGGGCCGCAGCGGAAGCGTCGCCGGCCACTTCGAACACCATGATCAGGGAACCGGTTTTCACTTTGTCGCCGGTCGCGATCTTGATCTCTTTCACGGTGCCCGCGAACGGCGCAGGGACTTCCATGGAAGCCTTGTCGCCTTCCACGGTGATCAGGGACTGCTCGGCTTCCACCTTGTCGCCCACTTTCACCAGGATCTCGGTCACTTCGACTTCGTCGGCGCCGATGTCCGGCACGGCAACGTCTTTGGCCGCAGCGGCAGCCGGGGCAGCTGCTGCTGCCGCCGGTTTTTCTTCCGCTTTCGCCGCCGGTGCAGCTTCCGCTGCGCCTGCCGCTTCGAAGATCATGATCAGTTTGCCGGTTTCGGTTTTATCGCCGACCGCCACTTTGATCTCTTTCACCACGCCCGCCTGCGGGGATGGCACTTCCATGGAAGCCTTGTCGCCTTCCACGGTGATCAGCGATTGTTCCGCTTCAACTTTATCGCCGACCTTCACCAGAATCTCGGTGATTTCGACTTCATCTGCACCGATATCCGGTACGTTGATTTCGATAGACATTATTCAGTACCTCTTAGGCCAGACGCGGGTTAACTTTTTCCGGGTTGATGTCGAATTTCTTGATTGCATCGGCAACCACAGAAGCTTCGATCTCACCGCGTTTAGCCAGTTCACCCAGAGCAGCAACCACCACGTAGGATGCATCGACTTCGAAGTGGTGACGCAGGTTTTCGCGGCTGTCCGAACGACCGAAGCCGTCGGTGCCCAGTACGCGATAGTCGCTGGCCGGCACATAAGTACGAACCTGTTCGGCGAACAGTTTCATGTAGTCGGTAGAAGCTACCGCCGGCGCGTCGCTCATCACCTGAGCGATGTAAGGCACGCGTGGCGTTTCGGTTGGGTGCAGCATGTTCCAGCGCTCGCAGTCCTGGCCGTCGCGCGCCAGTTCGGTGAACGAGGTCACGCTGTAGGTGTCGGAACCCACGCCGTAGTCCTTCGCCAGGATCTGCGCAGCTTCGCGCACGTGGCGCAGGATGGCGCCGGAGCCCAGCAGCTGTACCTTGCCTTTGCTGCCTTCCAGCGTTTCCAGCTTGTAGATACCCTTGCGGATACCTTCTTCCGCACCCTGCGGCATCGCAGGCATGTGGTAGTTTTCGTTCAGCGTGGTCAGGTAGTAGTACACGTTTTCCGGGTTGTCACCATACATGCGCACCAGACCGTCGTGCATGATCACCGCCACTTCGTACGCGTAAGCCGGATCGTAAGAGATGCAGTTAGGGATGGTCAGAGACTGAATGTGGCTGTGGCCATCTTCGTGCTGCAGACCTTCGCCGTTCAGGGTAGTACGGCCCGAGGTCCCGCCGATCAGGAAGCCGCGCGCCTGTTGGTCGCCCGCTGCCCAGCACAGGTCGCCGATACGTTGGAAACCGAACATCGAGTAGTAGATGTAGAACGGAATCATCGGCAGATCGTTGGTGCTGTAGGAAGTCGCTGCGGCCAGCCAGGAAGAAGCTGCGCCCAGTTCGTTGATGCCTTCCTGCAGGATTTGGCCTTTCTCGTCTTCTTTGTAGTAAGCCACCTGCTCACGGTCCTGCGGGGTGTACTGCTGGCCGTTCGGGCTGTAGATACCGATCTGACGGAACAGACCTTCCATACCGAAGGTACGCGCTTCGTCGGCGATGATTGGCACCAGGCGATCTTTGATCGACTTGTTCTTCAGCATCACGTTCAGGGCACGCACGAAGGCGATAGTGGTGGAGATCTCTTTGTTCTGCTCTTCCAGCAGCGAGCTGAAATCTTCCAGCGCCGGCATTTCCAGCTTCTGGGTGAACTCCGGCAGACGCGTCGGCACGTAGCCTTTCAGCGCCTGGCGACGTTCGTGCAGGTATTTGTACTCTTCGGAATCTTTCTCGAAGGTGATGTACGGCAGTTTTTCGATGTCAGCATCGGCAACCGGCACGTTGAAACGATCGCGGAAGTGGTGAACCCCTTCCATGTTCATTTTCTTCACCTGGTGAGCGATGTTTTTACCTTCCGCGGTTTCACCCATGCCGTAACCTTTGATGGTGTGGGCCAGGATAACGGTCGGTTTGCCTTTGGTGTCCTGCGCTTTTTTCAGTGCAGCGAAGATTTTCTTCGGATCGTGACCACCACGGTTCAGCGCCCAGATTTCGTCGTCGGTCATGTCTTTGACCAGCGCCGCGGTTTCCGGGTAACGGCCGAAGAAGTGCTCGCGCACGTAAGCGCCGTCTTTGGATTTGAAGGTCTGGTAGTCGCCGTCCAGGGTCTCGTTCATCAGCTGAACCAGTTTACCGCTGGTGTCTTTACGCAGCAGTTCGTCCCAACGGCCGCCCCAGATCACTTTCAGCACCTGCCAGCCTGCGCCGGAGAAGATGCCTTCCAGTTCGTTGATGATCTTGCCGTTGCCGGTGACCGGGCCGTCCAGGCGCTGCAGGTTGCAGTTGATGACGAACACCAGGTTGTCCAGCTTCTCGCGGGTCGCGATGGTGATGGCGCCTTTGGATTCCGGCTCATCCATCTCGCCGTCGCCCAAGAAGGCGTAAACGGTCTGCTCAGAGGTGTCTTTCAGGCCGCGGTGTTCCAGATATTTCAGGAACTTCGCCTGATAGATGGCGCTGATTGGGCCCAGGCCCATGGATACGGTCGGGAACTGCCAGAATTCCGGCATCAGTTTAGGATGCGGGTAAGAGGACAGGCCTTTGCCGTGCACTTCCTGACGGAAGTTGTTCATTTGTTCTTCGGTCAGGCGGCCTTCAAGGAAGGCACGCGCGTAAACGCCCGGAGAAATGTGGCCCTGGAAGTACACCAGGTCGCCGCCGTCTTTCTCGTTGCGTGCGCGGAAGAAGTGGTTAAAGCAGACTTCATAGAAGGTCGCGGAAGACTGGAAGGAAGCCATGTGGCCGCCCAGCTCCAGGTCTTTTTTGGATGCGCGCAGAACGGTCATGACCGCGTTCCAACGGATCGCAGAGCGAATGCGGCGTTCCAGATCCAGGTTGCCTGGGTAGGCCGGTTCGTCTTCTACCGCGATGGTGTTGACGTAGTTGTGCGCTGCAGCACCGGCCGCAACGTTAACGCCGCCTTTGCGGGCTTCTCCCAATACCTGATCAATCAGAAACTGAGCTCGCTCAACACCCTCTTCACGGATGACCGATTCGATCGCCTGCAGCCAGTCGCGGGTTTCGATCGGATCCACGTCATTGTTTAAACGTTCTGACATGGTGGTATTCCTTATCTGTCTAATGGTTTGTTTGGAGCCTGTCTTCCTGTGCTCTGTGCAAAAACACACGAAGACAGGCCCATCAGTTTAGTTGCCGCTTAAGTACTTAACTAAGTACCTCGAACTTAACCCCCGCAGGCTGGTGTACCCTGAAGAGGACAGCTCTTAATCCTTGCGTTGCTGGAGACGCCGTAGCGATCTCTCGCGCCGAGTATGCTCCCGGCTGAGATCCAGCAAGATTTCCTCGATAAACGCCAAGTGGCGATGCGAGGCTTCACGGGCCTTTTCCGGCTCGCGTGCCACAATCGCCTCAAAAATTCCGGCGCGGTGGCTGCTCACTTTTGCCAACATCTCACGGCGCGAGTAGAGCAATTCAAAGTTCTGACGCACGTTCTGTTCCAGCATCGGCCCCATGCAGCGTAGCAGGTGAAGTAACACAACGTTGTGGGCAGCTTCGGTCACGGCGATTTGATACTGCATGACCGCATCGGCTTCGGCGTCGAGATCGCCGCTGTCTTGAGCCTGTTGAATCACGATGTGGCAGTCGCGGATGCGCGCCAGATCTTCATCGGTGCCGCGCAGCGCCGCGTAATAGGCGGCAATGCCTTCCAGCGCGTGACGGGTTTCCAGCAGATCGAACTGTGATTCGGGATGGTCGGCCAGCAGCTCGGCCAGCGGATCGCTGAAGCTCTGCCACAGATTAGTTTGCACGAAGGTGCCGCCGCCCTGACGACGCAGGAGCAGCCCTTTCGCTTCCAGGCGCTGAATGGCCTCTCTCAGAGAAGGACGGGAGACATCAAATTGTTTCGCCAGCTCGCGCTCCGGAGGCAGTTTTTCGCCTGGGCGCAGTGTCCCCTCGAGGATCAGATATTCGAGCTGTTGCTCGATAACATCTGACAACTTGGGTTGGCGGATTTTGCTGTAGGCCATGAGTGAATTCTTCTCTGCGAATGGCGCGGAGTCAATTGGTAATACCAATTTCAAAAACGTGACGGTAAAGTAACAAAGTATTCACCTCCTGTCCATACGGGCCTTGATCGAAATCAGGTTACCCGCACATTTTAACACCCCGCTGAAAACCCCGCTGCAAACCGGTAACGCCGTGATGGTATTACCATTTACGCGCCGGGTTGGGGATTTAACTTTTACCAAACCTTACGCAAGGAAGAGTGCAAACTTTTTGCCCAAGTTTTATTGCATGGTTATGACGCTTTAATGAATGGCTATTTGGCGAGCAGCGCCACGGTGATTCGTTCATTATTTGAACGCGCGCCGCCGCTCGGATCTACGTTATTTTTGCGCATTATGTGATTTGTTGCTTATTTCATGCACTGAATCCCTCCCGCCGTCACACAACCCGCATTTTGTTTCCTAAACTGCTGCAATCTTAATCACTCACACGACAAAGCAGGTGCAAACCGACGCGCATAACATTATTCTCTGCCAAACGGTAGCGGCGCCGTGGAATTAATAGCTATAACGCCGTAAATAAAACAAAACACACATCGTAACCACTGCTTTACAGGTATGTGGGCATTCACAACGACAGAGGGTTTGATTGATGGATGGTCAACAGCATGGTGACCAGCTGAAACGCGGCCTGAAAAACCGCCATATTCAGCTCATCGCCTTAGGTGGCGCAATCGGCACCGGGTTATTTCTCGGTATCGCTCAAACAATAAAAATGGCCGGCCCGTCAGTGCTTCTCGGCTACGCCATCGGCGGCTTCATCGCGTTTCTGATCATGCGCCAGCTGGGGGAGATGGTGGTGGAAGAGCCGGTTGCCGGTTCCTTCAGCCACTTCGCCTACAAATACTGGGGCAACTTCGCCGGCTTCGCCTCCGGCTGGAACTACTGGGTGCTGTATGTCCTGGTGGCGATGGCGGAGCTGACCGCGGTCGGCATCTACGTGCAGTACTGGTGGCCGGAGATCCCCACCTGGGTTTCCGCCGCGGTATTCTTCCTGGCGATCAACGCCATCAACCTGGCCAACGTCAAAGTTTACGGCGAGATGGAGTTCTGGTTCGCCATCATCAAGGTGGTGGCGATTATCGGCATGATCGTGTTCGGCGCCTACCTGCTGTTCAGCGGCATGGGCGGCCCGGAGGCCACCGTTACCAATCTGTGGGCGCAGGGCGGGTTCTTCCCGAACGGCGTCATGGGCCTGGTGATGGCGATGGCGGTGATCATGTTCTCCTTCGGTGGCCTCGAGCTGGTCGGCATCACCGCCGCCGAAGCCGACGACCCGCAAAAGAGCATTCCGAAAGCCACCAATCAGGTGATCTACCGCATCCTGATCTTCTATATCGGTTCGCTGGCCATTCTGCTGTCGCTGTACCCTTGGGGCAAAGTGGTCGAAGGCGGCAGCCCGTTCGTGCTGATCTTCCACGCGCTGAACAGCAACCTGGTGGCGACCGTGCTGAACATCGTGGTGCTCACCGCCGCGCTGTCGGTGTACAACAGCTGCGTCTACTGTAACAGCCGCATGCTGTACGGCCTGGCGCAGCAGGGCAACGGCCCGAAAAGCCTGTTGAAGGTCGACGGCCGCGGTGTGCCGGTGGTGGCCATCGGCATTTCCGCCCTCGCCACCGCGCTGTGCGTGCTGATTAACTACCTGATCCCGGGCCGCGCTTTCGAACTGTTGATGGCGTTGGTGGTATCGGCGCTGGTGATCAACTGGGCGATGATCAGCCTGGCGCACCTGAAGTTCCGCGCCGCTAAAAATCGCGAAGGTGTGGTGCCGAAGTTCAAAGCGTTCTGGTACCCGTTCAGCAACTACCTGTGCCTGCTGTTCATGGCCGGCATCCTGGTGATCATGTACCTGACGCCGGGCATTCAAATCTCGGTGCTGCTGATCCCGGTGTGGGTGGCGATCCTGGCCGTCGGTTACGCCATCAAACAGCGCAGCCAACGCGTCGACGGTGTCACCAGCCGTTGAACCCCGTGACCGCGCAATAAAATGGCCCGCTGATGCGGGCCATTTTTTTCGCCTGAACGCCGCTTATTTGCGCAGCGCTTTCACCTGTTCGGCGGTGATGTCCGCCGGCAAGCCGCCCCAGGTCACGCGCAGATAATTCACCAGCTCCGCCACGTCGGCATCGCTCAGCCGTTCGCCGAAGCCCGGCATGCTCTGCATGCTTTCGCCGTTCGGGAACTGCTGAGCCGGCAGGCCGTCCAGCACCGACACGATCAGGTTCTTGCCGTCCACCTGGCGCAGCGTGGCGTTATCGCGCATCGCCGGTGCGACGTGCGGTTTGCCCTCGCCTTCGCGGGCGTGGCAGCCGGCGCACTGATCCAGATAGGCCATGCGCCCGGCATCACTGCCCTGGCCCATTTTCACCGGCACCGCCGCCGGCGGCTGCTCGCCCATCAGATACAGCGCCAGCGCCTGATGGTCTTCCGGCGTTAAATGCCGGGTGCTGAGATCCACCACCATGTGCATCTCGCTGAAGGCGGAACCCTGCGGCGCGAGGCCGGTGCTGAGGAAGCGGCTGATGTCCTGCGGCGTCCAGCCGCGCTGCGCCAGGCCGTGCGGCGTAATGTCCGGCGCCATGAAGCGGCCGAGATCGCCGCCCTGCATCGGCTTGGCGAGATCCATCTGCCCCAGCGCGCCGCGCGGCGTGTGGCATTCGCCACAGTGGCCCAGCACGTCGGCCAGATAGCGGCCGCGCTGCCATTGCGGCGAGCTGCCCTGCGAACTGGCCGGCAGCGGATCCTGGCTGCGGAACAGCAGGTTCCAGCCGATCAGCGCCATGCGCTGGTTGAACGGGAACGGCATCTCGTTGGCCGGAATGGCCGCGTCCACCGCCGGGCGCGTCATCAGGTAAGCGTAGATGTCGTCAGCGTCCTGACGCGACATGCCCTTGTACGAGGTATAAGGCATCGCCGGGTACAGGTGCCGCCCGCCCGGCGCCACGCCCTGCGTCAGCGCCAGGAAGAAGTCGTCCCTGGTCCAGCGCCCGATGCCGTGGTCGGCCGACGGCGTCAGATTGCTGCCGTAAATCGTGCCGAACGGCGTTTCCAGCGGATAGCCGCCGGCCAACGGCGCCCCGCCGCTGGCGGTATGACAGGCGGCGCAGTCGGCGGCCTGCGCCAGATAGCGGCCGCGGGCGATCTGTTCGGCGCCGGCGGTCACCTGCTGCACCGGGCCGTCGTAACGGCGGTTTTCCCGCCACCACAGCAGCGCAATCACCACGATCGCCACCAGCACAATCAATACTGCGAGACGTTTTTTCATTGCGCCGTCTCCTTCAGCAGGCCCGGCGTTTTCAGCACCACGTCGCGCACCGCTTCGTAGTAACGCACGTAGCCGGTGCAGCGGCAGATGTGGCTGTCCAACGCCTGCTCGATGGCGCTTTCCAGCTGCTCGCGAGCGATAGGTTCACGCTTGAGCTTTTCCACGAAAATGGTGGCGGCATTGACGAAGCCCGGCGTGCAATAGCCGCACTGGAAGCTGTAGTGCTCCAGAAACGCCTGCTGGATCGGCGACAGTTCAACCACCTCGCCCTGCTCGTCCACCCTGGCGTGGCCTTCGACGGTACGCACTTTCTTGCCGTTGAAGAAATGCGCGCCGGTGATGCAGGTGCGCACCTCTTCGCTGGTGCCGCTCGGGTGATCGACGATTGCCACGCAGGCGTGGCAAATGCCCTGCCCGCAGCCGAGGCGCGAGCCGGTCAGGTCAAGGTATTCGTGCAGGAAATCGATCATCATCAGGCCTTCCGGCACCTCGATTGGGCCGTACTGCTTCTGGTTGATGGTCAGGGAGATCGGCTGGGTTTTAATGCTCATTGTAATACCTCACGAATATTTTCTGCACGAACGGGCAAATCACGGAAACGGTGGCCGGTGGCGTCGGCGATGGCGTTGACCAGCGCGGCCACAATCGGGATCATCACCACCTCCGCCATGCCTTTCGGCGGATCGGTTTCCGACAGCGCCGGCAGGATGTCGCCACTCTGCTTCCACACCGCCACGTCGCTGGCGCGCGGCAGGTGGTAACGGTTGAAGTTCCAGGTGCCGTTGCCCGGCCCGTCTTCGTACAGCGGTAAATATTCGTGCAGCGCATGGCCGATCCCCATCGCCAGCCCGCCCTGCAGCTGGCCGGAAACCAGTTCCGGCACGATCAGGTTGCCGCACTCCATGATCGAATGGTGATTCAGCAATTCCACCTGGCCGGTGGCGATATCCACCGCCACTTCCGCCAGCGTGCCGACGGCGCTGTAGTAGGTGACCGCCGCATTGTTACGCTGGGTTGGCGGGTAGTAGACCTGCCCGCGCGCCAGCGGTTTGAATTCGCCGCCGGCGTTGCGCAGCGCCATGCCGTCGATCGGCAGGCGTTCGCTTTTGCCGCTCAGCGTGAAATCGGCCTCCGCCCACTGCCAGCGGTTGAAGACGTGCACCGCCGCGCCGGTGACGCCGCCCATCTGATAGGCCGTCTTGGCCAGCAGCTCGAGGCTCAGCACCGACATGCCCGCCGCCGTCAGGCCGCCTTCGACCCAACGCGCATCTTCACACCGCACTACCAGCGGCGCCGCCTGGCCGCCGCCGATGCCGGCCTGCCACAGCGCCATCGCCGCCGGCCACAGGCCGTGATCGAAGATCAGGCGCGCCGCTTCGCGGGTGCTGTGCGAGAAGTAATAGGCCGAGTTGCTGGCGCTGGACGGCGAACAGTAGCTCGGCGTCCAGTTAGGGTTGGTTTGCAGCTTGTCCTGCTCCTCCTGCGACATCAGGTAGGGATCGCCGCTGGTGACCATCGGCAGCACCGACCAGTCAGTGACCGAGAAATGCGCTTCGTCGGCCGGTTTTCCCAGCCACTGCGCGCACAGCACCGACTGCGAGGTCGACATGCCGGTGCCCATCTCCGCGCCGCTGTGATGCAGCGTGATGCGGCCGTCTTCGCTCAGCTCTACCCGGGCGAACGAGGTTTCCGCCCCGGTGCCGAAGTCTTTCTGCACGCAGCCGAAGCCAACGCCATAGCGCTTGCCGGGATGGCGGCTCTCAAACTCGGCCTTGCGTTCGGCGCGCTTGAGCCACATCTCATGCTTCGCCGCCTTCTCCAGCACTTCATCGGCGCGGATCGCACCGGCCGGGATCGCCCCCTGGGTGTTTTTCATGCCGGATTTCAGCACGTTGCGCAGGCGGAACTCGATCGGGTCGATCTTCAGCTCGGCGGCCAGCTCATCCACCATCATCTCGGTGGCGGCCATGCTCTGCAGCGTGCCGTAACCGCGCGCCGAGCCGGCGTCGATGGCGCGTGAGGCCAGCCCGACCGACGACAGATCGCTTTTCGGGAAGTAGTAAATCGACTGGGCGGCGGTCGCGCCGACCATCACCACCGAAGGGGTAAAGTTGCTGCGGCCGCCGCCGTCCGCGGTCATGTCGCCGAGGAACGACTGCATGACGCCGGTCTGCTTATTCACCGCGATGCGGTAATTCATGTCGAACGCGTGGCGCTTCAGCGCCGTCTGGAACTGCTCGAAGCGATCGTTGGCCAGGCGCACCGGGTGGCCGTCGCCGTACATCGCCGCCACCGCGCCGTAATACGGGAAGTTGTAGTGATCTTTCGAGCCGTAGCCCACGGTGTAGCACGGGTGCAGGATAAGCTGTTTCACCGGCGGGTTGCGCTTGGCCAGCATGCGCGGCATCTCGTCGGCCACTTCCTGCGGCGACTGGGTCGGCACCACCAGATGCAGCGTTTGCGTCTCGGCATCGAACCAGCCGTTGGCGTTGTCCGGCTCCAGCGCCGAGGTGTCGATCGACTGCGTGGTGTAGCGGCGCGACATCACCAGCCAATCGGCCGGCGGATTGGCCATCTCGTCGGCGATCAGGCCCGCATAGCGCATGCCTTCCTGATCCAGCTTGCCGCCCTCGCGTCCTTCCGGCCACACCGGCAGGTGTTTTTTCATCGACACCGGGAAGATCGGCGTGTCCTTCAGGCTGGAGAAGCGATCGTCGTCGAACGGTTGATCGCCCCCCACCCGCACATAGCGGAAGCTGCCCCAGGGATCGCGCTCCAGCGGGCCGGTGACCGCGCCGTATTTGATGGTTTCCTCACGGAATTTCAGCTTGTCCTTGGCGAAGCGGAAACGGGCGAAGTCGTGATAGATCAGTATCGCCACCGCCTGGCCGAGATAGGCCGGGGTTTTGCCGCTCGGCAGCAGCATGTCGTCGCCGTAGAACGCCGGGAAGGCCAGGCCGTCGCGCGCCAGATCTTCCGCCGTCACCAGGCGATCCGGCTGCAGGTCGTCCCCCAGCAGCGACAGATCGACGCCCTCGAACAGCCGGTCGGCTTTAGTGACGCGAAGAATGAAGGCGTGCGCCTGTTTCTGCGGCCAGTGCGGCATGTCCACCGCGCGGATGTCGCGCGCGAACACCTTCTGCCCCATCACCTTGGCGCGGCCATCGATACGGAAACGGACGCGTTTGGTCTGCGGATCCCAGTTGGGTGACTGGAGGATTTTTTGCTCGAACAGCGCGGCGTAGGCGCGGCTGTACAGGGGCGCGAGGTACACGGACACCCCCGCAATCACGGCGCCTTTGATAAAGCGGCGCCGCGACGGGTTGAAATTGCTCATAAATAAGTCCTTCACGTCTTTCTTGTAATTGGTTTTTGTTCGCGGTGTTGTTGCGCAAACGCTGACGACCTTGCCGTAGACGTCATAAGCATATGCTTATAACTAAAATTATGTGATGATTAACAGACTGTTTTCAACAAAAAAACATTTACAAAACACAGGTAGTTTGTAGGCTAATAAATAATTTGCGCAAACACGGACTTCAACCATGACCACGGGCATTGTCATTACCGCCGCCGGACGCGGGGAGCGCTTTATTCAGGCCGGCGGCCGGGGCAACAAATTGAACGCCGGATTTGCCGATGCGGCGGGCGAGCGGCGATCGCTGTTCGAACACACCCTGCGCCAGGCGCTGGCCTCCGGCCTGCCGGTACAGGTGGTGACCCGGCCGGATAATCTGCCGGTGCTGGCCGCCTGCGCCGCCAACCAGGTGCCGGTCACCCTGCTCGCCAGCGCGGGCCTCGGCGACTCGATCGCCGCGGGCGTTGCGGCCACGCCGCACTGGCAGGGCTGGCTGATTCACCTGGCCGATATGCCGTTCGTCGGCGCCGATGTTTTCCGGCAGGTGGCGGATGCCTTACGGCAGCACGCGATCGTGCGCCCCTGCTATGCGCAACAGCCCGGTCATCCGGTCGGCTTTTCCGCTCTATTGCGCAAACCCCTTTGCCAACTGCGCGGCGATAATGGCGCGCGTGAACTGCTGCAAGGCGCGGCAGTGCACCTGCTGCCGCTTGAGCAACCCGGCGTCGTGCAGGATATTGATCTTCCATCGCAACTCCCGGCCAGCGAGTAAATTCACCTATGCAACATCTTGACGTCACCGTGGTCAGCCAGGCGATAAGCTGGCTGCAGCAACAGCCGGTCTGGTTATGTACCGTGCTCAGCACCTACGGCTCTTCGCCGCGCTCGCCGGGTGCGCTGATGGCGGCGACCCGCGATGGCCGCTACAGCGGCTCGCTGTCGGGCGGCTGCGTGGAGGAGGATTTTTTGCGCCGCATGGCCGCCGGGGAGTATCAGGCGGCCAGCCAGGTGATTCGCTACGGCGAAGGCGGCATGACGCCCAACGTGGCGCTGCCCTGCGGCGGCGTGCTGGACGTGCTGATCGAATACCTGCCGGCGAGTGAAGCCAGCATCGCTTACCTGCGGCGCATCGCCGGCGCGCTGGAAGGGCATCACGCGTTGATCAAACGCCTGACGCTGCCCAACGCCTGCCACAGCCTCGAGCAGAGCCACTTCACCAGCGCCACCCAGGTCGAACGCCGGCTCGAGCAGATCACCCTGCACATCGCGGCCGCGCCGCGCCTGCTGATCGCCGGGCTGTCCAGCGTGGCGCTGTACTGCGCCGATTTCGCCGTGGCGTTGGGGTTTGAGGTGCTGGTGTGCGAGAACCGCCCGGAGGCGCTGGATAACTTTGCCGTCGAGCTGAAACCGGGCGTGACGTTGCTGCGTCAGTTTCCGGCCAAATTCATTGAGGAAGGGGGTTGCCACGCCAATACCGCCGTCGTGGCGCTGACCCACGATCCGCGCATGGACGACCTGACGCTGATGGAAGCGATCCACACCCCGGCGTTTTACATCGGCGCCATGGGCTCGCTCAGAAACAGCGCGCGGCGGCGCCAGCGTTTGCAGCAGATTGCCGAATTCACCCCGCAGGAGCTGGAACGCATCCATGCGCCGATCGGCCTGCCGCTGGGCAGCAAAACCCCGGCGGAGATCGCCCTGGCGGTGATGGCGGCGATCGTGCAGCAAAAAAACCGGCTGCCGGCCGCCGACGAGCTCAATGCAGCGGCACCACCGGCACCAGATGCTGCAACTCCAGATGCAGCTCCTCTTTCCCGCTCAGCGAATAGCTGAACACCGTAATGTCCGGCCCCTCTCCGCGGGCCAACCCCATTTCGGGCAGCACCTGCGTGTAGATTTGAATGATGTGGTCATTGAGCGCCACCGGCTTGCCGGAATAGCGAAAACGGCAAAACTCGCCGTGGATCTCCGGCAACGGCTCCAGCACCACGCCTTCGCGCAGCGGGTATTCCGTCGTCACGCCCAGGGTATAATCGACCCTGACCCGCTCGCCGTCCGGCACCAGTTGGGTAAACGAATAGGTTTGCGTCGGGCGCTCGCCCAATAAGGTATAGAACTGCGCCCGCAGCGCGCTGCGCTGCGGCAGGTGCGACTTGTCCAGCTTCTCGATATCCAGGTGATAAGCGTACTGCTTGCCGTGAAAGGCGTATTGCCCGCTGGCGATGCTGACGCGTTCGACCTGAATATCGCCCGGCTGGCTGGCCGCCAGCGAACGCACCAGATTGCTGAAGTCCTGCTTGCGGGCATGGCGATAGACGCTGGGCGATTCGGCGAAGTGTTTCTTGAAACAGCGCGAGAACGTCTGCTGGTTATCGAATTGGTATTCGACCGAGATATCGAGGATGCTCTTCTGCGTGAAACGCAAGGCGAAGGCGGCGAGATAGAGGCGGCGAGCGCGGATATACGAAGCTAACGATAATCCGGTCTGCTTCTTGAACATGCGCTGCAGATACCATTTCGTATAGCCTGACTTGGCGGAAACGATATCCAACGACAGCGGATTGGTCAGATTATCCTCAATCCAGACCAGCAATTCCTTGATATGACTTTCCTGCGTACTCATGTGCTTGCCGAGCCTTCTGTTGCCGATATTCCATTAGTCGAATTTTAGTGCTGTCCGCGTAGGGTATACAGGTTAAAACTCGCCGTCCAGCAGGCTACAGGACTTTACACAATCCCCTTCACCGCCCGCAGGCGGCGAAGGGGGCCGCGCTTATTTCAGGCAGCTGGAGCACTGACCAGCCTGGATCTTCTGGAAGAAGTCATTGCCTTTGTCATCCACCAGGATAAACGCCGGGAAATCTTCCACCTCGATTTTCCAGATCGCTTCCATGCCCAGCTCAGGGTACTCCACGCACTCCAGGCTCTTGATGCTCTGCTGCGCCAGCACCGCCGCCGGGCCGCCGATGCTGCCGAGATAGAAACCGCCGTGCTTGTGGCAGGCATCCGTTACCTGCTGGCTGCGGTTGCCTTTCGCCAGCATGATCATGCTGCCGCCGTGGGATTGCAGCAGATCGACGTAGGAGTCCATACGCCCGGCGGTGGTTGGCCCCAGCGAACCGGACGCGTAGCCTTCCGGCGTTTTGGCCGGGCCGGCGTAGTAGATCGGGTGATCCTTGACGTACTGCGGCAGGCCTTCACCGCGATCCAGGCGTTCTTTCAGCTTGGCGTGCGCGATATCGCGGCCGACGATGATGGTGCCGCTCAGCGACAGGCGGGTGGAAACCGGGTACTGCGACAGCTGTTTGAGGATCTCGGCCATCGGACGGTTGAGATCGACCTTGATCGCCTCGCCCTCCCCGGCCTGGCGCAGCTCCTGAGGAATGAATTTCCCCGGATTGTGCTCCAGTTTTTCCAGCCAGATGCCGTCGCGGTTGATCTTGCCTTTGATGTTGCGATCCGCGGAGCAGGAGACGCCCATGCCGACCGGGCACGACGCGCCGTGGCGCGGCAGGCGCACCACGCGGATATCGTGCGCGAAGTATTTGCCGCCGAACTGCGCGCCCAGACCCAGGTTCTGCGCTTCTTGCAGCAATTCCGCTTCAAGTTCCAGATCGCGGAACGCCTGGCCATGCTCGTTGCCTTCGGTCGGCAGACCATCGTAATACTTGGTCGAAGCCAGCTTGACGGTTTTCAGCGTCGCTTCCGCCGAGGTGCCGCCGATGACGAACGCCACGTGGTACGGCGGGCAAGCCGCGGTGCCCAGCGTGCGCATCTTGTCGACCAGGTAATTTTTCAGTTTGCCCGGCGACAGCAGCGCCTTGGTTTCCTGATACAGATAGGTTTTGTTGGCGGAACCGCCTCCCTTGGCGATGCACAGGAACTTATACTCTTCACCGTCCACGCTGTAGAGATCGATCTGCGCTGGCAGGTTGCTGCCGGTGTTGACCTCTTTGTACATATCCAGCGCGGCGTTCTGCGAATAGCGCAAATTCTCTTGGATGTAGGTGTTGTACACCCCGCGCGACAGCGCGGCTTCATCGCCGCCGCCGGTCCAGACGCGCTGGCCCTTTTTGCCGACGATGATCGCCGTACCGGTGTCCTGGCAGGTCGGTAAAATACCCTTGGCGGCGATTTCTGAGTTACGCAGAAATTGCAGCGCAACGTACTTGTCGTTTTCACTGGCGTCCGGATCTTTGAGGATATCGGCCACCTGCTGCTGGTGCGCCGGGCGCAGCATGAACGAGGCGTCGTGGAACGCATGCTGGGCAAGCAGGGTTAACGCTTCAGGGGCAACTTTCAGAATTTCCTGGCCTTCAAATTCGCTCACGGAAACGTGGTCGCGGCTCAGCAGGTAGTATTCGGTATCGTCTTTCTTCAGCGGGAACGGATCTTGATAGTGGAACGGTTTATTCGACATTGATCTCTCACTTGCAACATCAGCTGCGTTAAATTCACACTTGCGGCGCACGGCTCGGCGCCTTGTCAAAAAACTGCCTCCACCTTACGTATTTTTAATCAGTCAGTTATTGCGCCAAATCGCAAAATAACCGCTCTTTGCGTAAGGGATTACCACAGGCGGCGTTTCAACCTTGCTCGGTGAGAACTGCGGGTACAGGCTCATCATGCACGCTTTATTATCCCGCAGTTAACACATTGATTACAATCCATCGGCGGCGATCGTCTTATCAATGTGGCGAAAAAGCGCCGGATGCGATTTACGCGGGGCGTATTGTCAGCCGCCGCTCCATTGCTTAAGCTAGGCCGCAATGAACAAACCGAGAATCCCCATCGCGCTGCAACAAGCGGTAATGCGCTGCCTGCGAGAAAAGCTGCAGCTGGCCCGCCGGCATTTTGCCGTCGAGTTCCCCGAACCCAGTATCGTCTATCAGCAACGCGGCACCAGCGCGGGCACCGCCTGGCTGCAAAGCTGGGAAATCCGCCTGAATCCGGTGCTGCTGCTGGAAAACCAACAGCCGTTTATCGATGAAGTGGTGCCGCACGAGTTGGCGCACCTGCTGGTGTTTCGCCAATTCGGCCGGGTGGCGCCGCACGGCCGCGAATGGCGCTGGATGATGGAAAGCGTGCTGCTGACCCCCGCCAGCCGCACCCACCGCTTCGAAACCGCCTCGGTGCAAAGCAAAACCTTCCCCTATCGCTGCGGCTGCGGGCAGCATCAGCTCACCATCCGCCGCCATAATCGCGTGCTGCGCGGCGAAAGCGAATACCGCTGCCGCCGGTGCGGCGAAAAACTGAAATTTCTCGCTAACGAGAACCTTTAGTTAAACGATTTATACGTTAAAACAAGCAAATATCGCCATTTGCCACTGCCGGCAAGTTCCGTTACCCTGCCTGCTTTTCCAATTTTGAGCTGTTTTGGAATATGCTTCGCAGAATTTTGTTTATCGCGGTTTTCGCCGCAGGCGCCGTACAGGCGCACGGCATCAATAACTTTTCTCAGGCCAAGGCGGCGGCGGCCAAGATTAACCAGGATGCGCCGGGCAGTTTTTACTGCGGCTGCCGCATTGATTGGCAAGGCAAGAAGGGCATCCCGGATCTCGCCGGCTGCGGCTATCAGGTGCGTAAAAACGCCCAGCGCGCGCAGCGTATCGAGTGGGAACACGTGGTGCCGGCCTGGCAGTTCGGCCACCAGCTGCAGTGCTGGCAGGACGGCGGGCGCAAAAACTGCAACAAGGACGCCACCTATCGCCAGATAGAAACCGATCTGCACAACCTGCAGCCGGCGATCGGCGAAGTGAACGGCGACCGCAATAACTTCATGTACAGCCAATGGAACGGCGGCGCCGGCCAGTACGGGCAATGCCCGATGAAGGTGGACTTCAAGAATAAACAGGCGGAGCCGCCCGCCCGCGCCCGCGGCGCCATCGCCCGCACCTACTTCTACATGCGCGATCGCTACCAGCTGCGGCTGTCACGCCAGCAAACCCAGCTGTTCGAGGTGTGGAACCGGCAATATCCGGTGAGCCAATGGGAATGTCAGCGTGAAGCACGTATCGCCAAGGTGCAGGGCAACCACAACCCCTATATTCAACAGGCTTGTCAGCAGCGGAAAAGCTAACCTACTATAGCCTTTATCTTTCATGGCGCCGCCAACCCACGGCGCCGTTTCGTCAGGATCAGACTACCCATGCGCATACCCCGCATTTACCATCCGCAGCCGTTGACCGATCGGGCGGAGATCGCCCTCAGCGAGGACGCCGCCAACCACGTCGGCCGCGTGCTGCGCATGAGCGCCGGCCAGGCGCTGCAGCTGTTCGACGGCAGCAACCAGGTGTTCGACGCCGAGATAGTTCGGGTGGACAAAAAGAGCGTGCTGGTGCGCCTCAGCGACGGCCGCGTGGACGACATCGAATCGCCGCTCAACCTGCATCTGGGCCAGGTGATCTCGCGCGGCGAGAAGATGGAGTTCACCATCCAGAAATCCATCGAGCTGGGCGTCAACGTCATTACCCCGCTGTTTTCCGAGCGCTGCGGCGTCAAACTGGACGGCGAGCGTCTGGCGAAGAAAATCCAGCAATGGCAAAAGATCGCCATCGCCGCCTGCGAACAGTGCGGCCGCAACCGCATTCCCGAAATCCGCGAGGCGATGTCGCTGGAAGCCTGGTGCGCCGAACAAGACGGCAGCCTGAAGCTCAACCTGCATCCGCGCGCCAGCCACAGCATCAACACCCTGCCGCAGCCGGTAGACCGCGTCCGCCTGCTGATCGGCCCGGAAGGCGGTTTGTCCGCCGACGAAATCGCCATGACCACCGGCCACGGATTTACTGATATTCTGTTGGGGCCACGCGTGCTGCGTACCGAAACCACAGCGCTCACCGCCATTACCGCTCTGCAGGTCCGCTTCGGCGACCTGGGTTAAAGGAGAAAAGATGATTAAGCTCGGCATCGTGATGGATCCTATCGATTCCATCAACATCAAGAAAGACACCAGCTTCGCCATGCTGCTCGAAGCGCAGCGCCGCGGTTACGAATTGCACTACATGGAGATGAACGATCTCTATCTGCACGCCGGTGACGGGCGCGCCCGCACCCGCCTGCTGAGCGTGAAGGAAGACAAGGAAAACTGGTTCAGCTTCGGCAGCGAGCAGGATCTGGCGCTGCACGATCTGGACGTGATCCTGATGCGCAAGGATCCGCCGTTCGATACCGAATACATCTACGCGACCTACATTCTGGAGCGCGCCGAGGTCAAAGGCACGCTGGTGGTCAACAAGCCGCAGAGCCTGCGCGACTGCAACGAGAAGCTGTTCACCGCCTGGTTCCCTGAGCTGACGCCGGACACGCTGGTCAGCCGCAGCGCCGCGCACATCCGCAAATTCCACCAGCAGCACGGCGACATCATCCTGAAGCCGCTGGACGGCATGGGCGGCGCGTCTATCTTCCGCGTGAAGCAGGACGATCCCAACCTGTCGGTGATCATCGAAACCCTGACCGAACACGGCAGCCGTTTCTGCATGGCGCAGAACTTCCTGCCGGCGATCAAGGACGGCGACAAACGCATCCTGGTCGTCGACGGCGAGCCGGTGCCTTACTGCCTGGCGCGCATTCCGGCGCAGGGCGAGACCCGCGGCAACCTGGCGGCCGGCGGCCGTGGCGAAGCGCGCCCGCTGAGCGAGAGCGACTGGAAAATCGCCCGCACCGTCGCCCCGACGCTGAAAGAGAAAGGGCTGATCTTCGTCGGCCTGGACGTGATCGGCGATCGCCTGACCGAGATCAACGTGACCAGCCCAACCTGCGCACGCGAAATTGAGGCGGCATTCCCGATCTCGATTACCGGCATGCTGATGGACGCGATTGAAAAGCGCCTGGCGGCGAAGTAATGCGCATGCGGGCGGCCTGCCGCCCGCTATCCAGCATCGCGCCCGCCAAAGCCGCCTTTTCGCGGCTTGAAAGGCGGCGGGTATAGCCGCATACTGGCGGCTGTTTATTTTCTCACCCATTGATTACCTTATACTAACGCCATGAATTTACAGCACCATTTTCTGATCGCCATGCCCACCCTGCAGGATCCTCGCTTCAAACGCTCGGTGATTTACGTCTGCGAGCACAACGAAGAAGGCGCCATGGGTTTGGTGATCAATAAACCGGTGGAGCAGTTCACGGTAGCCACGGTATTGAGCAAGCTGAAGATCATGCCGCCTGCGCGCGATCCGGCCATCAGCCTGGACAAGCCTGTATTCGCCGGCGGCCCACTGGCGGACGATCGCGGGTTTATCCTGCATACGCCGCGCCACGGCTTCGGCGCCAGCATTCAAATTTCCCCCAACACCATGATCACCACCTCGAAAGACGTGCTGGAAACGCTCGGCACCCCGGAACAACCGGACGACGTGCTGGTGGCGCTGGGTTATGCAGGTTGGGAAAAGGGCCAGCTGGAGCAGGAGGTGTTGGAGAACGCCTGGCTGACCATCGAAGCCAACACCGACATTCTGTTCCGCACGCCGATCGCCAGCCGTTGGCGCGAGGCGGGGAACCTCCTGGGTATCGACATTCGCAGCATCGCCAACCACGCAGGACACGCCTGATGAGCAACCGCACCATTATCGCCTTCGACTTCGGCACCAAAAGCATCGGCGCGGCCGTCGGCCAGGAGTTGACCGGCAGCGCCCGCGCCCTGCCGGCCTTCAAAGCGCAGGACGGCTCGCCGGACTGGCTGAAAATCGAAAAGCTGCTGAAGGAGTGGCAGCCGGATCTGGTGGTGGTCGGCCTGCCGCTGAACATGGACGGCACCGAACAACCCGTGACCGCCCAGGCGCGCAAGTTCGCCAACCGCCTGCACGGCCGCTTCGGCATCCAAATCGATCTGCATGACGAGCGCCTGAGCACCGTGGAAGCGCGCGCCAACCTGTTCGATCGCGGCGGCTTCCGCGCGCTCGACAAAGGCAGCGTGGATTCCGCCTCTGCGGTGGTGATCCTCGAAAGCTGGTTCGAACGGCAGCTGGGTTAACCCTCCGTTCCCTCCTCCGCACTCTCCCCCAACACGCCGGCGTCGATCCGCTGCTGCAAACCTTGCTCAAAGGTTTGCATGCCGGACTGCGCGCCGGTTTGCAACACGCTCGCCAACTGATGGGTTTTCCCTTCGCGGATCAGGTTGCTGACCGCCGCCGTCGCCGTCAGCACCTCAAAGATCGCCACTCGCCCGCCGCCGGGCCGCCTCATCAGCTTTTGCGCGATCACCGCCTGCAGGCTGCCGGCCAGCTGGGCGCGCACATAGGGTTTCTCTTCCGCCGGAAACACGTCCACCAGCCGTTCCACCGCCTGCGGCGCGCTGCGGGTGTGCAACGTCGCCAGCACCAGGTGGCCGGTCTCCGCCGCGGTGAGCGCCAGCCGAATGGTGGCAATATCGCGCAGTTCGCCCAGCAGGATCACATCCGGATCTTCGCGCAGCGCGGCGCGCAACGCCGCATCGAAGCTGTGGCTGTCGCGGCCGATCTCCCGCTGCTGGATCAGCGAACGCCGGCTGCGGTGCAGGAATTCGATCGGATCCTCCAGCGTCAAAATGTGCCGCGGCTGGTGCCGGTTGATCTCGTCGATCATCGCCGCCAGCGTGGTGGACTTGCCGCTGCCGGTGGCGCCGGTGACCAGGAGAAGCCCATCGTCGCGCCGCAGCAACGCCGGGACGATGGCCGGCGCCGCCAGCTCGGCAAGCGAGGGCGCCTGCCCGGCGATGCGCCGCAATGCGAGAGACATCCCCGCGCTTTGCTGAAAAACGTTGGCCCGCAGCCGCTCCCCGCCCGGCCGGTGCAGCGCCAGATCGACCTGCCCCAGCCGCCGCAGGCTCTCGCGCTGCTGCGCATTCAGCAATCCGTCGCAGAGGGCCTGCACGCCTTGCGCCGTCAGCGTTGGCGCCGCCGCCAGCGGCTGCAGTTCACCGTCGATGCGCAACATCGGCGGATGACCGGCACAAAGGTGCAGATCGGAAGCATTATGCTTTACACTAAGGGCCACGAATTCATCGATATCCATATCACTCTCCCGGGTCAATAATGAGCACTATCCAACAGAACCTGCAGGATGTCAGAAACCGCATCGCGGCCGCCGCGCAAAACTGCGCGCGGGCGCCAGAAGAAGTTGCCCTGCTTGCAGTCAGCAAAACCAAACCTGTGGCGGCGATCGAAGAAGCCATCGCCGCCGGCCAGCGCGCCTTCGGCGAGAACTACGTGCAGGAAGGGGTAGACAAGATCCGGCATTTCGCCGAGCCGCCGCAGGGCGGCGAGCTGGTGTGGCACTTTATCGGCCCGCTGCAATCCAATAAGAGTCGGCTGGTGGCGGAACACTTCGCCTGGTGCCATACCGTAGATCGGCTGCGCATCGCCCAGCGCCTGAGCGATCAGCGCCCGGCCGACCTGCCGCCGCTCAACGTGCTGATTCAAATCAACATCAGCGACGAGCAAAGCAAATCCGGCATCGCGTTAAGCGAACTGCCAGCGCTGGCCGAAGCGATCGCTGCGCTGCCGAACCTGACGCTGCGCGGCCTGATGGCCATCCCGGCACCGGAAGCGGATTATCAGCGGCAGCTGGCGGTATTCAACCAGATGAACGACGCATTTCTCGCCCTGCGTCAGCGTTATCCGCAGGCCGATACGCTATCTATGGGCATGACGGACGACATGGCGGCGGCGATCGCCGCTGGCAGCACCCTGGTGCGCATCGGCACCGCAATTTTTGGCGCCCGCGACTACTCGCAGGCCTGACAAACAGACGAGGGATTTGATGCAACATCGCAAGATTACCTTTATCGGCGCCGGCAACATGGCGCGTGCAATCATCGCCGGCCTGGTGGCGGGCGGCTATCCGGCCAAATCCATCAGCGTCTGCGCCCCTTCGGCGAAAAACCGTGACGCGCTGGCAGCGGACTACGGCATCGTCAGCAGCGGCGACAACGTCGCCTGCGCGCGCGAGGCCGACGTGGTGGTGCTGGCGGTCAAACCGCAGCTGATGGCCGACGTTTGCCAACCGCTGCGCGAGCAGGTCGATTTCGGCGGCAAACTGGTGCTGTCGATCGCCGCCGGTATTCAGGTCAGCCGTTTCTATCAGCTGCTCGGCGACAAGCTGGACATCGTGCGCATCATGCCCAACACCCCGTCGTTGGTCGGCAAGGGCATGAGCGGGTTGTACGCGCCGGCGCAGGTCAGCCAGCAGGATCGCGACTACACCGGCGATTTAATGGCGTCGGTCGGTAAAGTTTGCTGGGTCGATGACGAAAATGGCATCAACGGCGTGATCGCCGCCGCGGGCAGCGCCCCGGCCTATTTCTTCCTGTTTATGGAGGCGATGCAACAAGAGGCCGAACGTATGGGCTTCGACAGCCAGACCGCGCGCGATCTGGTGCAGCAGGCCGCTTCCGGCGCCGCCGCGCTGGTGGAAGCCAACCCGGATACGCCGCTGGGCACGCTGCGCGAGCAGGTGACCTCCAAAGGTGGCACCACCGCCGAAGCGCTGCGGGTGTTCAATGAACGCCAGCTGCCGGAAACCGTGGCGCAAGCGATGCAGGCCGCCGTTTCCCGCGCGCAAGAGATGGAAAAATTATTTTAAATAACCATGAGTTAAGGAGAAGGACCACTTCATGCTAACGCTGACTTTCCTGGTCAAGACCGTTATTGATCTGTACGTGATGGTGCTGTTGCTGCGCATTTGGATGCAGTGGACACGCACCGATTTTTACAACCCGTTCTCGCAGTTTGTGGTGAAGATCACCCAGCCGGTGGTCGGCCCGCTGCGCCGCATCATCCCGTCGCTGGGGCCCATCGACAGCGCTTCGCTGCTGCTGGCGTTCCTGCTGATGACCATCAAGTACCCGCTGCTGCTGCTGATCCAGGGCGGCGCGATGTCGCTCAGCCCCTATAACCTGCTGTTCGGCCTGATCTCGCTGGTGAAGTCTGCCGGCTACCTGATCTTCTGGGTGATGATCATTCGTGCGCTGATGAGCTGGATAAGCCAGGGCCGCAGCCCGATCGACTATGTAATGTACCAGCTTACCGAACCCTTGATGGCGCCGATCCGTCGCATCATCCCGGCGATGGGCGGCATCGACTTTTCCGCCATGGTGGTGATCCTGATCCTCTATCTGATCAATTACCTGGGCATGGATCTGTTCGGCGAGATCTGGTTCCTGCTGTGAGTGCAGTCACTCCGGTGCTGGACGGGCTGGCGATCAGGCTATATATTCAGCCGAAAGCTAGCCGCGACCAAATTATCGGCTTGCATGGCGACGAACTGAAAGTCGCCATCACCGCCCCGCCGGTCGACGGCCAAGCCAACGCCCATCTGATCAAGTTTATCGCCAAGCAGTTCAAAGTGGCGAAAAGCAACGTCACCATCGAGAAAGGCGAACTGGGGCGGCATAAACAGTTACGCATCGTGAATCCGCAACAGATCCCCGCCGTGGTCGCGGCGCTCATCGAATAATTTTCAAGGTAGTCATTATGCAAAAAGTCGTTCTTGCCACCGGTAACCCGGGCAAAGTGCGCGAACTCGCCGACCTGTTGGCCGATTTCGGCCTGGACGTGGTCGCGCAAACCGATCTGGGCGTTGAATCCGCCGAAGAAACCGGGCTGACGTTTATCGAAAACGCCATTCTGAAAGCGCGCCATGCGGCACAGGTCACCGGCCTGCCGGCGATCGCCGACGACTCCGGCCTGGCGGTCGACGCGCTGGGCGGCGCGCCGGGCATCTACTCCGCACGCTATGCCGGTGAAGACGCCGACGATCGGCAGAACCTCGACAAGCTGCTGGCGGCGCTGAAAGACGTGGCGCCGGGCCGGCGCGGCGCGCAATTCCACTGCGTGCTGGTCTATCTGCGCCATGCGCAGGATCCGACGCCGCTGGTGTTCCACGGCAGCTGGGCCGGCGAAATCACCGAACAGGCCGCCGGCGAAGGCGGTTTCGGTTACGATCCTGTCTTCTACGTGCCGGAGCTGGGCCGCACCGCCGCCGAGCTGAGCCGCGACGAGAAGCGGGCGATTTCGCACCGTGGCAAGGCGCTGAAGCTGATGTTGGAAGCCATGCGCAATGCTTAAGCTGCCCCCGCTGAGTCTCTACATCCACATCCCGTGGTGCGTGCAGAAATGCCCGTACTGCGACTTCAACTCCCATGCGCTGAAGGGTGACGTGCCGCATCAGGAGTATGTCGATCATCTGTTGGCGGATCTGGATGCCGACCTGCCGCTGGCCGGCGGCCGGGAGATAAGCACCATCTTCATCGGCGGCGGCACCCCCAGCCTGCTGAGCGCCGAGGCGATGCAAGCCTTGCTGGACGGCGTGCGGGCGCGCATTCGCGTCGCCGACGACGCCGAAATCACCATGGAGGCCAACCCCGGCACCGTGGAGGCCGATCGCTTCAGTGGCTACCAGCGCGCCGGCGTCAACCGCATCTCCATCGGGGTGCAAAGCTTCAGCGCAGAGAAGCTGACCCGCCTGGGGCGCATCCACGGCCCGGAAGAGGCCAAGCGCGCGGCGACGCTGGCGACCGGCCTCGGCCTGCGCAGCTTCAACCTCGATCTGATGCACGGCCTGCCGGATCAGTCGCTGGAAGAGGCGCTGGACGATCTGCGTCAGGCTATCGCCCTCAATCCGCCGCACCTGTCGTGGTATCAGCTGACCATCGAACCGAACACCCTGTTCAGCTCGCGCCCGCCGGTCTTGCCGGACGACGACGCGCTGTGGGACATCTTCGAACGCGGCCACCAGCTGCTGAGCGCCGCCGGCTATCAGCAATATGAAACCTCGGCCTACGCCAAGCCGGGCTACCAATGCCAGCACAACCTCAACTACTGGCGCTTCGGCGACTATCTGGGGATCGGCTGCGGCGCGCACGGCAAGGTGACCTTCAGCGACGGGCGCATCCTGCGCACCGCCAAGACCAAGCACCCGCGCGGCTTTATGCGCGGCGACTACATGGACAAGCAACATGAGGTGGCGGCGGCGGATCGGCCGTTCGAATTCTTCATGAACCGCTTCCGCCTGCTGGAAGCCGCGCCGCGCGCCGACTTCGTCAACTACACCGGGCTGGGGGAAAGCGTCATTCGCCCACAGCTGGACGAAGCGCTGGCCAAAGGCTATCTGGAAGAAACCGCGGAGCACTGGCAGATCACCGAGAAGGGCAAACTGTTCCTCAACTCGCTGCTGGAACTGTTCCTGGCGGACGACGAGTAAAAAAAAGCGCTGAATAATCAGCGCTTTTTTTCATGTTCAGGCGGCATTATGAGGGCGATGCGTCACGTCGCCACGCCCCTTCAGCAATCCCTCAACGGAAACATCCTCGTCCAACGCGTCCCAAAGCTGACGCGTTTAGCCGTACTCATGCCAAGCCTCCAAAAACAATGCCTGATAGGTATCAACCAGAATTTCGCTTCGCCTCAGCGTCTCTGATATGGATATGCGATATCTATCCGTTACTTCAACGCCTTCAGCAGATCCTTGCGCTGGGTTTCCAGTGCGGTGACGCGGTTGCAAACGTCGCGGCCGAAGTTCTGGAAGTCCTGCTCCTGGTTGTTCCATTCGTTCTGGATCGCCTTCTGCAAGCCGCCCAGGTTGCCCATGATCGCCTGCAGCGGGTTGCCGCCGCTGTTGGCGGCCTGTTTGACGCCCATCTCGTTCAGGCTGTCCTGCAGCACGCCGCCCATGCTCTGCTGCACGATGTTGCGGCCGTCCTGTTCCACCTGGTCAATCGCCTTGTGGTGGAAGGTCAGGCCGTCGCTGCGGTGCTCGATGATGCGGTTCATCTGCTGTTTCAGCTGGCCGTTCAGGGTGGTCAGCCGGTTGCGCACGTTGCTGTTGCTGCCCAGCTCTTTGACGATCACCTTATCCAGCGCCGAACGGGCTTTCTCCAGGTGCTGCTGCGCGCCGTCGTCGATCCACGGCAGCTGCTTGCGCAGCGCACTCTGGTAACTGAAGGCTTTCTGCCGCTGGCTGTCGTTCAGGCTCAGCGCCTGGCCGTTGCGGATCACGTCGCCATCCGGCGAAATTTGCAGGTCGCCGCTGGCGCCTTTCACCTGCACGCTCTGCGGGCTGATGATCACATCATCCTGGGGTTTAACGCTGCATTGGTACTCGGCGTGGGCCTGCGCGGCAGTCGCCGCCAGCAGCAGTAAGGCTAACCCGGTTTTCTTCAACATAGCTTCTCCTGACTCCCATCCAGATTGGGATTAAAAAATCGAACGACCGATACGTTGAGACAACAGTTCCAGCGCCGCAGTTCCCGCCAGCGAGTTGCCGGAAGCATCCAGCTCCGGCGACCAGACGACGATCGACAACTCATCCGGTACGATGGCCACGATGCCGCCGCCCACGCCGGACTTGCCCGGCATCCCCACCCGATAGGCGAATTCGCCGGCGCCGTCGTACATGCCGCAGGTCATCATCAGAGCATTGATCTGCCGGGCCTGCAGCGGGCTGATCACCGCCTCGCCGCTGAGATCGCGGCCGCGATTGGCCAGATAGACGAAGCTGCGCGCCAGCTCCACGCAACTCATGCGCAGCGCGCAGTAGTGGAAATAGGTTTGCAGGACGGTGATCACGTCGTTTTCGAAGTTGCCGAACGACTTCATCAGATAGGCGATGGCCGCATTGCGATCGGAGTGTTCGAACTCGGAGCGCGCCACCCGCAGGTCATAGGCCAGGTCGTCTTCGCCGGCCAGCTGGCGCACCACCTCCAGCATCCGCTGTTTGGGGGCGCTGAGCCGGGTTTGCAGCATGTCGCACACCACCAGCGCGCCGGGGTTGATAAACGGATTGCGCGGTTTGCCCTGTTCCATCTCCAGCTGCAGCAGCGAGTTGAACGGCAGGCCGGAAGGCTCTTTGCCGACGCGCCGCCAGATCTCAGGCTCCTGATAGCGCGTCAGCGCCAGCGTCAGGCTCAGCACCTTGGAGATCGACTGAATGGAGAAGCGCTCCGCGGCGTCGCCGGCCTGGAACAGTTCGCCGTCCACCGTGCAGACGGCGATCGCCAGCCGATCGGCGGGCACTTCCGCCAACGCCGGGATGTAGTCGGCCACTTTCCCCTGGCCAATCAGCGGGCGCACCTGTTGCAGGATCTCCTCCAGCAACGCGTTATCCAATGTTGTTACCACCTCGGTCACACTCCGGGCAAAACAAAGGCGCCGTTAAGGCACCTTAGATCAATAAAACGGCGCGGCGCGAAGCCGCGCTCATCGGGCAAGCGCGATCAATCCCACCAGATATCGAACAGATCGCTGACCTTAACGTCGCTCAGTTTGCGCGCTTCCAGCCAGTTTTTCACCAGCTCGCGATGCTCGTCGGTGCAGTGGCCGATCTTCTGCAGGCAGATCAGACCTTCCCACTGCAGGTAGCCGCTGCCGTCAAACGCCAGGCCGTTCGGCTCGATCACTTCATCGATGAAGGTATCCAGCGTGCTGTCGATGTCTTCCACCGACGTGCCTTCGGCGAAGCGCCAGGCTACGGAGAAACCCAGCTCCTGAAATTCTTCAATGTGCAACTTTTTACGTAAACGACGACTGCGGTTCTTAGCCATTATTCTTTCCTCTCAAACATCAAGTCCCAAACGCCATGTCCCAGGCGCTGGCCGCGTAATTCAAATTTCGTCAGTGGGCGCGAATCCGGACGCGGCACGTAATCATTATCGCTGGAAAGATTACGGTAGCCTGCGACCCCGTTCATAACCTCTAACATATGTTCCGCATAAGGTTGCCAATCGGTGGCCATGTGGAAGACGCCGCCGGTCTTCAGCTTGCGCAGCACCAGTTCGACAAACGGCGTTTGCACGATGCGGCGCTTATTGTGGCGCGCCTTGTGCCACGGATCGGGGAAGAACAGCTGCACCATGTCCAGCGAGCCGTCCGGGATCATGTTTTCCAGCACCTCAACCGCGTCGTGGCACATCACGCGCAGGTTGCTCAGCTTCGCCTCGTGGGCGTCGGCCAGGCAGGCGCCCACGCCCGGCGAGTGCACCTCAATCCCTAAAAAGTTCTGCTGCGGGTTGTTGCCCGCCATGGTCACCAGCGAGGCGCCCATGCCAAAACCGATCTCCAGCACCGTCGGCGCTTCGCGGCCGAACAGCGCGGCGAGATCGACAGCGTCAGCCTGATACTCCACGCCCATCACCGGCCAATAGTTCTCCAGCGCGTGCTGCTGGCCTTTGGTCAGCCGCCCCTGGCGGCGGACAAAACTGCGGATACGGCGCATCGCGCGGCCGTTCTCATCAAATTCCGGGGAGATGACGTCATTAATCATAGTGCTTTCTGTCTGTTTGGCTGCCAATTAGGGAAACGCGCATTATGCAAAGATACATTGGTTTAGCAAGTGTTCATCTTCTGTACCCGCCGTGCGGCGTCGGAAAGTTCCGGTTTACAGCACCATGACTCTATGCTGCAATCTCGCTTCATTTTCTGCCGGATAACGACGCTGCTCATGATGCAAGCACAACAATTCGCACAGGTGGTGCTTGACTGGTATCAGCGCTACGGCCGCAAGACCCTGCCGTGGCAGCTGGAAAAAACCGCCTATCAAGTATGGCTCTCCGAGGTGATGTTGCAACAGACCCAGGTAGCCACCGTCATTCCTTATTTTCAGCGCTTTATGGCCCGTTTTCCCAACGTGCGTGCGCTGGCGGAAGCCCCACTGGACGAAGTGCTGCATCTGTGGACCGGCCTCGGCTATTACGCCCGCGCCCGCAACCTGCACAAGGCGGCGCAGACCATTGTCGCACAGCACGGCGGCGAGTTCCCGACAACCTTCGCAGAAATCGCCGATTTACCGGGCGTCGGCCGCTCCACCGCCGGCGCGGTGCTGTCGTTGGCGCTGGGCCAACACTATCCGATCCTCGACGGCAACGTGAAGCGCGTGCTGGCCCGCTGCTACGCGGTGGAGGGCTGGCCGGGCAAGAAAGAGGTCGAAAACCGGCTGTGGAAAATCAGCGAAGAGGTCACCCCGGCGCAGGGCGTCGGCCAGTTCAACCAGGCGATGATGGATCTGGGCGCCATGGTCTGCACCCGCTCCAAGCCCAAGTGTGAACTCTGCCCGCTCAACGTCGGCTGCCTGTCTTACGCCAACCACAGCTGGGCCAACTACCCCGGCAAGAAACCCAAACAGACCCTGCCGGAAAAAACCGCCTACTTCTTATTGCTGCAGCACGGCGAGCGCGTGTGGCTGGAACAGCGCCCGGCGGTGGGGCTGTGGGGCGGCCTGTTCTGCTTCCCGCAGTTCAGCGCGCGCGTTGATTTGGAACTCTGGCTGCAGCAGCGCGGTCTGAAAGGCAAGCGCCTGGAACAGCTGACCGCGTTTCGCCACACGTTCAGCCATTTCCACCTCGATATCGTGCCGATGTGGCTGTCGCTCGACGCGGCGGGCAGCGGCATGGATGAGGGCGCGGGTCTCTGGTATAACTTAGCGCAGCCGCCGTCGGTCGGGCTGGCGGCGCCGGTGGATCGCCTGTTGCAACAGCTGGCGAAGCAGCCCCCGATCCAACAAAACTTATATGGCGATAGCGCCATCGATGAGGAATTAGCATGAGCCGCACCATTTTTTGTACTTTCCTGCAGCGCGACGCCGAAGGCCAGGACTTCCAGCTTTATCCCGGCGACGTCGGCAAGCGCATCTACAACGAGATCTCCAAGGAAGCCTGGGGCGAGTGGATGAAGAAGCAGACCATGCTGATCAACGAGAAGAAGCTGAACATGATGAACGTGGACGACCGCAAGCTGCTGGAAGAGGAAATGATCAAGTTCCTGTTCGAAGGGCACGACGTGCACATCGAAGGCTATACGCCGCCGAGCGAATAACGCTGTTGGGGCCAGGCGCTGGCCCGCTTCAATCCTCTTATACTTCTTCCAAACGGCTTTAAGATGAAGAAAATTTTAGCTTTGCTCGTAATAGCGCCTTTGCTGATCTCCTGTTCCGGCAAAAAAAGTGAAGATATCAACGAAGCCTGGATCAAAGATACCAACGGCTTCGACATTCTGATGGGCCAATTCGCCCACAACATCGAGAACATCTGGGGTCTGAACGAAGTTCTGATCGCCGGGCCGAAAGACTACGTCAAATATACCGACCAATACCAAACCCGCAGCCATATCAACTTCGACACCGGCGCCATTACCATCGAGACCATCGCCACCACCGATCCGGCCGCGCACCTGCGCCAGGCGATCATCAGCACGCTGCTGATGGGTGACGATCCGGGCTCCATCGATCTCTATTCCGACGCCAACGATATCCAGATCAGCAAAGAGCCGTTCCTGTACGGCCAGGTGCTGGATAACAAGGGCGCGCCGATCCGCTGGGAATGGCGCGCGGCGCACTTCGCCGATTACCTGCTGCAGACCAAGCTGCAAAAACGCACCTCCGGCCTGCACGTGATCTACTCGGTCACCATCCAGCTGGTGCCGAACCACCTGGACAAACGTGCGCACAAATACCTGCCGATGGTGCGCAAGGCGTCGGAAAAATACGGCGTGGACGAGTCGCTAATCCTGGCTATCATGCAGACCGAATCGAGCTTCAACCCGTATGCGGTGAGCGGTTCGGACGCGCTGGGCCTGATGCAGGTGATGCAGCACACCGCCGGCAAGGATGTGTTCCAGATGCGCGGCAAATGGGGCACCCCGAGCCGCAGCTACCTGTTCGATCCGGAGAACAACATCGACACCGGCACCGCCTACCTGGCGATCCTGCAGAACAACTACCTGGGCGGCATTCAGAACCCGACCTCGCGCCGCTATGCGGTGATCACCGCCTACAACGGCGGCGCCGGCAGCGTGCTGCGGGTGTTCTCCAGCGACAGAACGCGCGCGGTGGGCATCATCAACGCCATGCAGCCGGGCGACGTGTATCAGACGCTGACCACCAAGCACCCGGCCGCCGAGTCGCGCCGCTATCTGGTGAAAGTGAATACCGCGCAGAAGAGCTACCGCAGGAAGTAACGCGTTCCGCGTGGATAAATGAGAAGGGCCGGTGCGAACCGGCCCTTTTTCTATGGCTTGATCATATAGCCGAAGATGCGCTTCCAGCCGTGATCTTTTTTCTCGATGTAGACCCCCTGCAGCTCCGGCGAGAAGCCCGGCAGGCGGTTGATGCCCTCTTCCAGCGCCAGGAAGTAACGCTGCACCGCGCCGCCCCACACTTCGCCCGGCACCACGCACAGCACGCCCGGCGGGTACGGCAAGGCCCCTTCCGCCGCGATGCGCCCCTCCGCCTGGCCGATCGGCACCAGCTCGACGTTATCGCGGATAAACTCCACGTTGGCGTCCTGCGGGTTCATCACCACCGGCGGGAAATGATCCTGGCGGAACATCTCCTTTTGCAGCTGTTTGACGTCGAAGCTGACGTACAGATCGTGCATCTCCTGACACAACCGGCGAATGCTGTAACCGCGGTAGCGCTGTTCGTTCTTGCGGTACACCGTCGGCAGCACCACGCTCAGCGGTGCGTCCTCTGCAACATAGCGCTCGAACTGCGCCAGCATCTCCACCAGCTGTTCCATCTTGGCCGGGTTCTCCGCCGGGGTCAGCAGGAACAGGATCGAGTTGAGATCGCACTTCTCCGGCACGATGCCGTTCTCGCGCAGGAAGTTGGCCAGAATGGTGGCAGGCACGCCGAACTCGGTGTATTGGCCGGTCGCGGCGTCAATCCCTGGCGTGGTCAGCAGCAGCTTGCACGGATCGACCAAATACTGATCCTGGGCATAGCCTTCGAAGCCGTGCCACGTCTCCCCCGGCACGAAGGTGAAGAAGCGCGCGTCGTTGGCGATAAGGTCAGTATCGTGATCCTGCCAGTCCTTGCCCGCCACCTGCAGCGGAATAAACGGCTTCAGCTGCGAGCAGCGCTTGAGCAGCTGTTTGCGCGTCTCGATGCCCAGCTTGACGCAGTCCATCCACATGCGGCGCCCGGCGGGGCCGGCGTGCATCTTGGCGTTGACGTCCAGCGCGGCGAACAGCGGATAGAACGGGCTGGTCGACGCATGCAGCATGAACGCGTTGTTCAGGTGCTTGTGGTTGCAGTGGCGCTTTTGCCCTTTGATATGGTCGTCTTTCTTGTGGATCTGCGAGGTCTGCGAGAACCCCGCCTGCTGTTTATGCACCGACTGGGTGACGAAAATGCCCGGGTCGTGTTCGTCCAGCTCCAGCAGCAGCGGCGAGCACTCTTTCAGCATCGGAATAAAGCCTTCGTAACCCACCCAGGCGGAGTCAAACAGGATGTAGTCGCACAGATGGCCGATGGTGTCGATCACCTGGCGAGCGTTGTAAATCGTGCCGTCGTAGGTGCCGAGCTGAATGATCGCCAGCCGGAACGGCCGCGCCGCCGCCGCCTTGTCCGGCGCCACTTCGCGGATCTGCTTACGCAGGTAGCGCTCGTCGAAGCAGCACGCGTCGATGCCGCCGATAAAGCCGAACGGGTTGCGGGCGGTTTCCAGATAGACCGGCGTGGCGCCGGCCTGGATCAGCGCGCCGTGGTGGTTGGATTTGTGGTTGTTGCGATCGAACAGCACCAGATCGCCACGGGTCAGCAGCGCGTTGGTCACCACCTTGTTGGCCGCCGAGGTGCCGTTGAGCACGAAATAGGTTTTATCGGCGTTGAACACCCGCGCCGCGTGCTTTTGCGCATCCTTGGCCGATCCTTCGTGGATCAGCAGATCGCCCAGCTTGACGTCGGCGTTGCACATGTCGGAACGGAACAGGGTTTCACCGTAGAAATCGAAGAACTGCCTGCCGGCCGGGTGCTTGCGGAAGAACTCGCCGCCCTGGTGCCCCGGGCAGGCGAAGGTCGAATTTTCCATCTCGACGTAGGTCTTCAGCGTTTTGAAGAACGGCGGCAGCAGCGCCTGCTCGTAGGCGTCGGCGGCGGCCTCCAGCTGCGCCATGTAGAACGGCTTGCTGGCGCCGGCCAGCAGCGCGAAGACCCCACTGACGAACGGCAGATAGTCCGGCGAGAGATGCTCGTCCCCTTCCACCGCCACGAAGGTAGGGATGTCGAACCCCGTCGCCTGCAAGCGCGCCAGAATGCCGGCGTTCACGTCGGCGACCGACACCACCACCGCCGCCACGTCGGTGTAGTCCGTCTGCTCTACGCGCACGATCTGACGCAGCGTCTCAATGGTGGCGACCAGGCTGGCGCTGGTCGCGATTTTCAATTCTTTCATCATGCTGACTCTCAAACGGTGAAGGATGAGGGTGTGCCACCGGCACGGTAATGAGATAACGCGGTTATCCCGGTAAAAGCGATACCCGGGCACGGCAGCATAAGCGGCGTGCGTGACCGGCTCATGATCGGCGATCATCAGGCGGCTATCGGGAAAACTGGTCTTGGCAGCGTCCGACAGGCATCAGTAAAATCAGGGCCGCAGCGCTGGCTTTACGCATGCCTAACAGCGAGCATCAGGCGGCTTACCGCATGGCCGGCAGGCGTATTCGGGCGGATGGCGTACGGAGGAAACAACGGCGGAACGGTGGCGGCGTCAGATGTCTGGTGCGCAGCAGCGCTTGAGCAACAAAACCAGTCATGCCAATAACCCTCTGGCTTATAAGAAGCGGGAACACCGTCAGGGAACGGAGAGTGCTAAAATTTGCGCAATGATTGCATGATTCGTTGCGGGGTTCAAGCAAGAATCGCCTTGGTTTAACGCGCATTGATTTTACAATAACGCATTGTTATTTAATTAAAAAATTATAAAAACCCATCTTGACGACAGTATAAATACACGTTTTACATGCATATTTATTGAGTGGCAATACCCTCCAATCCCCCACTCCCCCGGGTTCACTGCCTGAAAATAGAGCAACCGATCGGCTTTGTGACAGAAAGCGATTGACGCCATCCGGCCAATACGGTTTAATGCGCCCCGTTGCCCGGATAGCTCAGTCGGTAGAGCAGGGGATTGAAAATCCCCGTGTCCTTGGTTCGATTCCGAGTCCGGGCACCATATTCAGAAGAACCCGCCCATGGCGGGTTTTTCGCTTTCTGGGGTACGGACTCTCCATCGAACTGCGTTCGATTATTCGGCCAAAGGCCTCACCCTGCGGGCCAGCGCTAAAGCGCTGTTCAACGCGGCGCCAGCGCCGGTTGTCCGAGTCCGGTCGCCCTATTTAGAGAACCCGCCCAAAAGGCGGGTTTTTCGCTTTCCGAGGTACGGACTCTCCATCGAACTGCGTTCGATTATTCGGCCAAAGGCCTCACCCTGCGGGCCAGCGCTAAAGCGCTGTTCAACGCGGCGCAGGCGCCGGTTGTCCGAGTCCGGTCGCCCTATTCAGAAGAACCCGCCTATGGCGGGTTTTTCGCTTTCTGGAGTACGGACTCTCCATCGAACTGCGTTCGATTATTCGGCCCAAGGCCTCACTCTATGGGCCAGCGCTGAAGCGCTGTTCAACGCGGCGCCAGCGCCGGTTGTCCTAGTCCGGTCACCCTATTCAGAAGAACCCGCCTATGGCGGGTTTTTCGCTTTCTGGAGTACGGACTCTCCCTCGAACTGCGTTCGATTATTTGTCAGGTACGCCATGCGTTAAGCGATAGTGATCAGGGTCGGTTACAGCCAGGCAATCATCAATGGCAGAAAGGTTGTTGTGCAGCATACCAGCCTGGGCTCGTATCAGGCGGAAAACACTCTGGTTAGCCTATTCTGTTGGTTAATCAGCAAGTGGCCGCCGGCGAGGAAATGCCTTTCCAGGTGTGAATGAGCAATACCCCGGCGCTTCTTACCGGTGCCCAAGATGAATAAACCGGCTTCGCCGTTTATTAAAACTTAACGCGTTGTCTCCTACCATAAAATTTTATGACGGCTAATAATCAGCCGTTTTTTCCTGACTAATTTAAGATGCTTATAAAAAGACAACAGGCTAAATAAAAATAGTATTGCTGCAGAAAGCAAAAAAAACACTTAAGTTCCTTTTGTTAGAAAAAGAAAGCTCTAAAACTGATAAAATAGTAAGCCATCATTTTCAAAAAAAAGATTAGTCATCTTGCGATATTAACCAATACATAAATTCTCGGTGGCGATTCAGCATCAGTTTTTTCATAACCGACCGTTTATGGCTATGTACCGTTTTTACACTGACGCCGATCTCCCTGGCCGTCTGCGATTGATCCATCCCTCTTCGGAGATGACTGATTACCTGACATTCACGGTAAGTAAACGGGTGAGACACCAATGGGCGTATCACTCCATGACAATTAGCAAAAAGATTCGTCAGCAATGCGCTCAGCGCCTCTCTTCCCCATGTGCGTAACAGCACAAGCGATCGGTCTTCATGGATGCCGGACTTTCGCTCCTTGATCGCTACAATATGCGATGCGGCGCCATAACGCCATAGCGCCCGCCAATACTGGATACGCAAAGCCGATGAGACAAAAACGATATCGGGATGTTCTTCGTCATCCGAGGTTAAAAAAATCACCCGTTTCGCGTACTCCTGCGCATATTCCTCGATAATTAGCCGCAGGCCAACGGCAAAATAGTCGTTCTCATCATCAATAAGAATTTTTATTGGGCTCATTCTCTCCCCTTTTAAATCTCATGCGCTTTCATATAAAAGATGAGTGTCCAAACCCTCTATTAATATAAAAGAAGCCCCTTCCCTACGAGAGAAGTCAAGGCACGCTGAACACTAACGTTGCAGAACCGGTAAACGGCCCCGTATTTATCTCATTAAAAGGAACGTTCTTTTTTATCGGCACGAAGGTCAACGTATCACTGCCGATACCGTTCACAACTTTAGAATTAAAAATTTCATTAGGTTTAACAATCTTTCCTTTGTACACCATGGCAATACCAATGTTTTCATTCGAGGTTTTAATCACCTCAGAACTAAACCCGCTGGCGTTTCCGACTAAACGAACCGCGATATCTTGACTGGCGTTAGAATCCTCACAATAATAATCAAGGTTATGATTCTGCTTAATCACCGCGCTCTCCACGCCAGTAGTGAAATTGTCCTGACTGATCGGCCCAAAATCGATGTTCATCTGTTTGGCACCATTGATAGTACAGGTGGTCGTCGCGAAATAAGCGTCGTTATCAGCGATCAACAACCAATTATAAGGAGCACATTCTGGGCAGCCTACCTGATTATTTACTTGCCACATATCAATCTTTGCTATTACATCCCCTTTTTTTATCACAACATCTCGTGAAGGCCGCTTATTCATTTTAATATACATGTTTATTGGCACATTCCTCTTCCCTCCACTCACCACCTGAAACAAATATTCAAGATTTTTTAGGGAAAGCATATTCCCAGGTATATCGAAATCTTTTCCATTAATTGTTATACCAAGCGTGAGCGGATATAA